>CATNCE010000004.1 GCA_950097225.1 uncultured Bacilli bacterium | reverse complement strand
TAAATTGATAAACTGCTTTTCCTGACAAATTCATATAAGTCTGTGGTTTTAAAAATATATACTTATCCCCTTTTATATTCAGTTCATAATAAAGACTCTCAAACTTAGACGACCATTTTATAGACTCACCCAGATAATTATCTAAAATCATAAAACCCACATTATGTCGTGTATTAATATACTCTTTTCCAGGATTTCCAAGACCAACTACCAATTTCATTTTCTCACCTCATCAAAAATATTTTTATAACTTTTATAATCTTTTAAATAAACGGCCTTTTCTATTGTAACATAATCTTTTCCATTGTAAATTGCCTCAATTAAAACAAGTGATGCTTGAGATCCGTGATTATCATAAACTGGAACCAATCTTTTTATTCCAAAATTATATTTATGAAGACAATTAATAATATCAGCTATACGAGTTGCTCGATGAACCATACAAAAATATCCTTGATTATTAATCACTTTCGAACTCATTTTAACTAAATTATCCAAATCGATCATGATCTCATGACGAGCTATCGCCTTTATATTATTCACATTTTTTAAATTCGTATCACTAACTGCAAAATAAGGCGGATTACAAGTTATAATATCAAAACGCCTTTTAGGAAAAATTTGTAATAAATCATTAACATCACCTTTAATATACTCAACTGTATCAATTTCATTTTCCCTAAGAGAAAGAACTCCGAGGTCATAAATCGCATCTTGTAGTTCAATTCCAGTAATATGTACTCTACTACCAAATTTATTATGCAAAATCATCGGAATCGGAGCATTGCCACTACATAAATCTAAAATCTCTCTTTTCCCTTTCTTAACCGAAACAAATTCAGCTAATAAAACTGAATCTATTGAAAACTTAAAAAAATCGCTATTTTGATAAATTAAATATCCATAATCAAATAAATCATTAACATCATTCGATTTCATATTCTTTTTTATCCCCATCTAATAAAACAGTATATTTTTTATTCAATACATCTAAACTGACAACTTTTCCCTTTCCATCCTTCGTTTCAATAACCTCGCCAACTTTAGGCAATAAAGCACGATGAGATGAATAAACTTCATCTTCATAAGATAAACAGCACAAAAGTCTGCCGCATGTTCCATTTATTTTAGAAGGATTAAGTGCTATTCCTTGATTTTTAGCCATATTAATGCTAATTGTATCAATTCCATTTAAAAACTTTGAACAACAAAGTTCCCTACCACAATGCCCAATTCCTCCAATTTCCTTGGACTTATCTCGAACTCCCATCTGATGTAATTCAATCCGAGCGCGGTACTTAGCAGCAATATTTTTAACCAATTCACGAAAATCAATGCGTGAATCTGCAATAAAATTAATTGTTAATTGCTTTCGATCCAAAGTAAAAGAAGAATCAATCAAATGCATATCAAGTCCAAGTCTTTTAGCTTCCTCACGTGAATAAAACAAAGCTTCTTTCGCATCTCGTAAATTTTTTAAATACTTATTATAATCAGCTTTAGTCGATATTCTCAAGATTGGTTTCAATGAATCGACATCAAAATTTTTAAGATTCTTAACGTTTACCTCACATATTTTAGCAAATTGTTCTCCCTTATCAGTTTCAACAACAACGGTCAATTTATTATGAAGAATTAATCCATCATTACGAAAATAATAAGTCTTACCATAATCTTTAAATTTAACACCACATATTTCTGCCATACCAATCACTCCCAAAGCAAAAAGAATTTGTTAACAATCAAGTCTTTATTAACATAAACAGCAAGTTCATTAATGATATTATCCAATATTTTTATTCTTTTTACAATAACTGATACATCATTTGTTTCAATCGCATCAAAAATATTTGTAACATAATCCAGATTGCCATATAAACATAATTGAATACTCTCATATTTTAAAACATAAAATCTTTTTATCAGTTTAAATATTAAGTCGATCTCATCACGTTCTCTTTTAGATATATTTTTACTCTCCGACATTAAAGAATACTTAGGTTCAGCATTTAATTTCTTAGTTATAGCTAGTGCCAAATCATAACATTTGCTATACTCTAGTTCATTTATTTCTAATAAATCTAAAATAGAATTACTTCCAAAGTAATAATTATATATCTCACATCTACTTCTTATCGTTGGTATAATGGCATTTAAAGATTCAGTAATAAAAAAACCAACGATACTACCTTCCGGTTCTTCCAAAAACTTTAAAATCTTATTAGCTGAAAAATCATTCATTTTATCAGCATCACATATGACATAAGTCGAGAATTTAGAAATAGAAGGTTTAGTACTAAATAAACTAATTATATTTAAAATCTGATCTTTCTTTATTTCCTTGCCATCGGGTTTTACTACAATCAAATCTGGATTTGTATGACTATCTATCGTCTTACAAATATTACACTCATCATTACCATGATTTAAACAATTAATTTTTTTTACAATATCAAAAACATCATGCAAGCACTCATGGACATTATTTGTCACAAGCAAAAAAGCATGAGAATTATTTTTCTCATGAAATGATTGCAATATTATTTCTTTTATTTCATCTGTCTTCATACATCACCTATATTTAAACAATAACAACAAAAATAAGAGTAGGCCTGGAAAACCTAAAATAGTTGAAACAATTATACTAAAAATATTTAGTGGAACAATAAAATTGAAATCAAGCAAAATATAATTTAAAGAATATATCATAATAACTGAAACGATAAATCTTCGCAAATACTTTTTTATGACAGACACATTCATTCACCACTAATATATATTAAAGATAATCTAATATTATGAAATCTCTTTACGATCTAATAAAGCACGATCTAAAGTTATAGAGTCCAAATAATCAATATCTACACCCATAGGAATACCATAAGATAAACGTGATACTTTTATATTTTTATTTTCAAATATTTTTTTTATATATAATGTTGTCGTTTCTCCTTCAATAGAAGGTTTTAAAGCCAAAATAACTTCAGCATCTTTTTCTTTACCATTAAGCCTTTCTACTAACGAAGATATATTTATATCCTCTGGATAAATTCCATCAATCGGTGAAATAAGACCATTAAGCACATGATACTTGCCATTAAAAGATCCCGACTTTTCAAATCCAAAAGCACTTTTATAATCTTCTACTACACAAATCAAATTATCGACGCGATTCGAATCAGAACAAACAGAACAAACTTCACTATCAGTAAGATGCCCACATATCGTACACTTCTGCAATTTTTCCTTACAACTCTTTATGTTAGTAACAAAATTAGCAATATCCTCATCTGATAATTCAACTAAAGATAACGCATACCTTTCAGCACTCTTCTCTCCAATACCAGGAATTTTCTTTAAAGATGAAATAGTATCATTAAGAACCTCTGGATACATTACATTAATCCACCCAATTGTTTAGCGTATGGTCCCATCTTTGATTCTATATCTTTCTCGATTTTTGAAATAGCGTCACTATGCGCAATTTTAATCATATCTTGTAAAATTTCTAGATCATCTTTATCAAAATCATCCATAGACTTAAAATTAATAGATTTCATCGATTTATCACCCATAAGAACTACTTCTACTAACTGACTTTCACCTACATACTCAGTTTCTTTTAATTCTTTTTGTTTTTTCTCCATATCTCTTTGCAACTTTTGTGCTTGTTGCATTAAAGCATTCATATTCATATTTTATTCTCCTTAATCTATTTTTAATTTATCAGCGCCAAAAATATCCTCCGCCATTTTAACTGGATTATTTGTAGCACTAATAAATTCATCCTCTTCCATAATATCATACTTTTTATTCTTATCATATGTCTTCATAAAGACATCCCAGTCTTGTTTACAAATAAAAACAAATTTATAAGTTGAATTATTAAATGTATTAAACTTAGATTC
This sequence comes from uncultured Bacilli bacterium, assembly GCA_950097225.1. Lineage (GTDB taxonomy): Bacteria > Bacillota_I > Bacilli_A > RF39 > UBA660 > CAG-582. The sequence goes on along the minus strand of CATNCE010000004.1, from coordinate 67,351 downwards.
AATTTCATATAGTTTAGAATTTCCAACGATTTTTATACTCTCTGATGTAGTCAAAAGAAGCGCGTAATTATCACTAACTACTTGAGGAGTAGTTTTCGAAACAATATTTAAAATATCAATTATATTATCTAATTTATTTTTTTCGATAAATTTATTCCACAAATCCAAAAAGCTTGTTTTAAATTCCTTACTACAATTAACAAAAGTATTATTTATTCTTATGTTAATAAAATCATCACAAATTTTATATATCTGATTACTATTATCAGATTTTAGCATCTGGTTAACGTCAACTTTCGTGTCAACTTGTATTATTTCCCGGGAAATAATTTGATTTATTTCGCGATTCGATATTTGATTATCTTCATCGTTTATAAAAGATATTAATTCGAGTTCCAAAAGCAAAAAGCCATTACTACTATAAGTAAGCTTACTATATAACTCATTCAATGTCTTTATTATCTTTTTTAACTGATTAAAAGCAGCGGTTGATACATTCTTTTTTTTCATATTAATAGCTTTATCAATAAAATTATCCAAAATCTTATCAATAAAGATTTTTATATCAATTCCCGTTTCTTTAATTGCTCTTATCGCAGTAACTAATCCATCAATGTCATTTTTAATAATATAAGTATAAATAAGGTCCAATTCTTTAGAACTAACAGTCCCATAATTAGATTTTAAAACCTCCAAATTAATCTTATTCGAAACTTTTGATAATTGATCAAGAATACTTAAAGCATCACGCATACATCCATCACTTAAATAAGCAACTTCCATAAGCGCATCATCCTCATATTCTAATTTTTCAAGATCACAAACGCGTTTTAAATTATCAAAAATAAGGCTTCTATCAATACGTTGAAAATCAAACCTCTGACAACGGGATAAAACTGTAATCGGCACTTTTTGAATATCAGTTGTTGCCAAAATAAAAATTACGTTGTGTGGAGGCTCCTCTAAAGTTTTCAAAAAAGCATTCCAAGCTTGATTCGAAAGCATGTGTACCTCATCAATAATATAAATTTTATACTTACTATTAGTTGGAGCAACACTCACATTATCTATAATTTCACGAATATCATCGACACTATTATTACTAGCTGCGTCCATCTCAATTACATCGGGCGAAGTACTAAAATTCAAACAATTATCACACTCACCGCAAGGAATTCCAGCATTAGGATTCAAACAATTAAGCGTTCTTGCAAAAATCTTCGCTGAACTGGTTTTTCCAGTCCCTCTTGGGCCCGTAAACATATAGGCATGAGCAATTTTATTGTTAATAATCGAATTTTTTAAAATACCCTTAATATGATCCTGTCCAACTAAATCATCAAAATTCGTTGGACGATACTTTCGATATAAAACTTTATAATACATGACTACTCACCTAATAAAATTATATCATGTTTTTCCTATCTTTTGCAGTTCATTTTAAAAAATGTTGATAACTTATCGGACGATTCTTGTTGTTGAAAACTCATATCTGTTCCCACATTCACAAACTCAGTTTTTTTATACCCTTTTTTATAAGAAGGCTTATTTGCTAAATAATAGACGCTTCTTATCCGTGATTGAAGGATAATTTCCTTACACATATCACAAGGTTCTAAAGTAACATATAAATCACAATCGGACAATCTCCAATCCCTCATTTTTTTTGCGGCCTTTTTAATCGCGATAATCTCAGCATGATTAGTCACATCATGTGTCCGAATTCTTTTATTATGTGCTCTAGAAATAATTTTATTGTTGAAAACTATAACTGCACCCACAGGAACGTCGAAAGAACGAAGCGCTTTATCAGCTTCTTTAAGCGCTATATTAAAATATTCATTCACATTATCACCTCATAAAAAAAGCGCACACAAATAGAGGATATTATGGCTGCTATCTTCCGATCCTGACCAAGTTCTAACATATCTGTTGCGCAATTAAATTATAACATATTTTATAAAAAAGTATAGCTTTTTTTGCCATTTTATGCTTAAAACAAATTCTAAATTTCTGTCACAACACACAGATTTCAAGAAATAGCCTTATATCTACGAATAAAATAAAAATAAAATGTTGATAACTATATTTACAACTAATGTTTCACGTGAAACATTGATGATATACGTTTACATTACTTCAATAATTATTAATATTTGTACAGAAAAAGATAACATTTCTTTCAAAAACAAAATATCTGTATAAAATATGTTTCACGTGAAACATATAAATCGAACTTGCAGTCATAAGTATTCAACTCCTTCTTTATAAATACATTAGTTAATTTCATCTTTATTTTCTTTCAATGTTTCACGTGAAACATTGAAAAACGACTGATAGATTCCAAATACACTATCTAATATTTACTTTTTTGCTTAAAATCATTGTTTCTTTTATAAAAAAACAAAGAATATTTACTTGATATGTTTCACGTGAAACATATCAATAAGAAAGCGAAGAATAAAAATTAAGTTCATAAGAATTATTCTAGATAAAATATGAAATATTTATATTCACAATGTTTCACGTGAAACATTGTGAAATTTTAACCAACTTAATATATAATCCAATATTAATTATTTGTTAGAAATTATCATCCTTTTTAGGAACTATTTATAAAAAAAGCAGAAAGCATGCTACATCTCAAGTTAAATATTGAACTCTGACATAAACCTTTCAGTATAATATAATTAAAACTAACATCGGATTTATTTATCAATGCCAACAATCAATGTTTCACGTGAAACATCGTATAAATAGATAACCCACTTCTAGCAATTAAGCTACAAATTCTGATTATGAGGTTCGATTTTTAACACCATAACTATTATTTTCTAATGTTTCACGTGAAACATTAGAAAAGTACTATGCTATTTATCTGTATTTTGAATATTTTAGTACTTTTTTCCCTCATAAACACAGATAATTATATTAAATGAATGTTTCACGTGAAACATTGGTTATCATTAAACATGTTAAAAACAGATTTTCAAAATGTGTAGTTTCACGTGAAACATAAAACGAATAGCCGCTCTTCTTATTAACATTATATTAAAAAGAAGAACAAAAAAAAAGAAAGTGTTCTATTCTTCCACACTCTCTTCATCAGTTGTCACTTCCTCATCTTTAGAAACAACACTCACTGTTGATACAAATTGATTCTCTCTCAAATTTATCAATTTAACACCTTGTGTAACTCGGCCTAATTGAGAAATTTGTTCAATTGGTAAACGAATCAACATGCCTGATTCAGTAATAATCATTAAATCAGAATCATTGTTAACAATTTTATGAGCAACTAATGGTCCATTCTTATCAGTTATGCTAAGAGCCTTTACTCCTTTGCTACCACGTTTAGTCATTCTGTACTCATTAACAAAGGTTTTCTTTCCATAACCATTCTTAGTAACAACTAAAATATTATCATCAAGCTTGCCGATTTCCATTCCTGTACAGAATTCACCATCTAAATTAATTCCACGAACTCCCGAAGCTGTACGTCCCATTGGTCTAATCTCATTCTCGTCAAAAACAACCATGCGGCCTGAAGTAGAAGCTAAAATAATCTTAGAATCTCCATCTGTACTCTTAACATCTAAAAGCTCGTCTCCTTCTCTTAAACTAATAGCAATTTTACCGCTTGTTCGAATATTTTCAAATTCATCCAATCTAGTACGTTTAACGATACCATTTTTAGTAGCAAAACACAGATAAGAATCCTCAAGTTCACGGTTATATGCAACTATTGAACTAATTCGCTCATCCTTCTCTATTTGCAATAGATTAATGATTGGAAGTCCTTTAGCTTGGCGAGAATACTCTGGTATTTCATAACCTTTAATACGATACACTTTTCCCTTATTAGTAAAAAATGCAACATAATCATGCGTTGAGCAATTAATCAAATGTTTAACATAATCCTCTTCATTCGTCGACATTCCCTTAACTCCTACACCACCACGATGTTGAGATTTAAATGTATCTGATGTACATCTTTTAATATAACCCTTATCAGTTATACTAACAATAATGTTTTCTTCAGGAATTAAAGACTCATCATCAATGAAATCAACAGCGGTCATATCGATATAAGTACGACGTTCATCAGCATAACGTTCTCTTATTTCAATTAATTCATCCTTAATAATTCCTAAAACCATCTCATCGCTTTCTAAAATCGCTCTATAATACTTAATTTTTTCTAATAACTCAGCTAATTCTTCTAAAATCTTGTCGATTTCTAAGCCAGTTAATCTTCTAAGGCGCATTTCTAATATTGCCTCAGTTTGAATATCAGTCAAACCAAAACGTTCAATTAATTGCTGTTTAGCAATCTCATCAGTCTTCGAATTACGAATAATGTGAACAACTTCATCAATATTATCTAACGCAATCTTCAAACCATTTAAAATATGCACACGATCCTCAGCTTTACCCAAATCATACTTAGTACGACGAATAATAACTTCTTTTTGGAACTCAACATATTTAGAAATAATTGTCTTCAATCCATAAGTACATGGTTTTTGTTGATCAATCATTAACAAATTAATACTAAAATTCGATTGTAATGCTGTTTGCTTGTATAAATTGTTCAAAACTACATTAGCATTAGCATCCTTTTTAAGAGTAATAACAATTTTAACACCATTTTCAAGGTTAGTTTCTTCATGTAAATCAGCGATTCCATCGATTAACTTATCGCGAACTAACTCAGCAATACGATGTTGAAAAAGTTTCTTATTAACCATATATGGTAACTCAGTAATAATAATGGTTTGGTGTCCATTATTTTCCTCGATTGCCACCTTACCTCGTAAAGTAATAGTTCCTTTACCAGTTTCATAAGCTCTTCTAATACCCGAATTACCAAGAATAACAGCTCCTGTTGGAAAATCTGGACCTTTTACATGCTCCATCAATTCATCAGTAGTTATATCATGATTATCGATATAGGCAATACATCCATTTATTACCTCTCCTAAATTATGAGGAGGAATATTTGTTGCCATACCAACGGCAATACCAACTGTACCATTTACCAAAATATTAGGAAAACGACATGGTAATATCGATGGTTCTGTTGTTGTATCGTCGAAATTAGGAACAAAATCAACAGTATCCTTCTTTATATCCCTTAATAATTCCAATGAAAGCTTAGAAAGTCTAGCCTCAGTATAACGCATTGCTGCTGCACCATCGCCATCCATAGAACCAAAATTTCCATGGCCATCAATTAATACATTACGATAAGAAAAAGGCTGAGCCATACGTACCATAGCATCATAAATAGATGAATCTCCATGCGGATGGTAATTACCCATAACCTCTCCAACCGTCTTAGCAGACTTTCTGAAAGGTTTATCAGGTGTATAGCCATTCTCATACATAGAATATAAAATACGTCTGTGAACTGGCTTTAAACCATCTCTAAGGTCAGGTAAAGCACGTGCAACAATTACACTCATTGAATATTCCAAAAATGAATCCTTAATTTCATCTTCAATATTAATTTTTACAATTCCATTATTATCCATACTTACCTCCTATACATCCAAGTTTTCAACATAATGTGCATTCTCTATAATAAAATCTCTTCTAGGTTCAACATTATCACTCATTAATAACTCAAATGCCGCATCTGCTGCCATAGCATCTTCTACTGTAATTTGTTTTAAAGTACGATGTTCAGGACTCATAGTAGTTTCTCTTAACTCAATTGCATCCATCTCTCCTAAACCCTTAAATCTTCTAATTTCCCTTTTAGTATTCTCAGGAATAGAACTCAATATCTCTTGTAACTCTTCTTCTGACATAGCTAATTTCTGATTTTTTCCATAAATAATATTATATAAAGGAGGAGTAGCCGCATAAACATATCCACCTTCTACAACTGGTCTAAAGAATCTATAAAATAAAGTCAATAAAAGGGTTCTTATATGCGCTCCATCAACATCAGCATCTGTCATAATAATAATTTTATGATATCTTAATTTACTAATATCAAATTCTTCCCCAATCCCCGTTCCAAAAGCTGTTATCATACTTCTAATTTCTTCATTAGCAAGTGCCTTATCTAAACGAGCTTTTTCAACATTTAATATTTTACCACGTAAAGGAAGAATTGCTTGTGTCATATAATCTCTACCATCTTTAGCTGATCCCCCAGCTGAATCTCCCTCGACAATAAATATCTCACACTCACTAGGATCTTTACTCTTACAATCCGTAAGTTTCTTCATATTATTAATAATATCTAATCCACCCTTACGTCGAGTAAGTTCCCTTGCCTTCTTAGCTGCCATACGTGCTCTTGCTGCCGTACTACACTTTTCAACAATCATTCGTGCCTCAGTTGGATTTTCCATTAAAAATCTATCAAATCCCTCAGCAAATAAATCTGAGGCTATCTTTCTTACTTCACTATTACCAAGTTTCGTTTTAGTTTGTCCTTCAAACTGAGGATTAGGATGCTTACAAGAAACAATCATTGTAATACCTTCCCTAACATCTTCTCCAGTTAATGCCTCATCATTATCTTTTAATATTTTATTTGCCTTTGCATAATTATTAATAACTCTTGTTAAAGCTACTTTAACTCCATCTTCATGAGTTCCACCTTCAATAGTATGAATATTATTTGTAAATGAATATATATTAGCATTATACCCATCATTATATTGCATAGCCACTTCAACAACGATACCATCTTGTACACCTTCAACATAAATAACATTTTGGTGTAATGGTGTCTTATTTTTATTCAAAAGTTCAACATACTCAATAATTCCACCTAAATAATGATAAGTAGCATTTTTCTCATCATCACGCTCATCACGAAGTGATATCTTTAACCCTTTATTTAAAAAAGCTATTTCTCTTAGTCTTTGTTCTAAAGTATCATAATCATAAATAGTCGTTTCTCTAAATATTTCTGGATCCGCTTTAAATCTAACTTCTGTCCCCGTATTATTAGGATCAGTCTCCCCAGAAACTGCCAAAGTTCCCGATGGCTTTCCTCCATTTTCAAAGCGTTGAAAATAGACTTTACCATCACGATATACTTTAACTTCTAACCAATTAGATAAAGCATTTACAACAGAAGCTCCTACTCCATGTAATCCCCCAGATACCTTATATCCTCCTCCACCAAATTTACCACCAGCATGTAAAACAGTAAAAATAGTTTCAACAGTAGATAACCCTGTTTTTTCATTAATTCCTGTAGGCATACCACGTCCATTATCACGAACACTTATAACATTTCCTTTTTCTATTGTTACTTGAATTTCTGTACAATACCCTGCTAAAGCCTCATCAACTGAGTTATCAACAATTTCCCAAACTAAATGATGTAAGCCTCTTTCACTAGTCGTTCCAATATACATCCCTGGTCTTTTACGAACAGCTTCTAATCCTTCAAGAACTTGAATAGAACTATCATTATAATCATTTTTCATATATTTCCTCCTTAACCGTTCCATTTGATACGCTCATAACTTTACTATTTTCTTTAAGCTTATCTGAAACTTTATCTAATTCAGTAGTTGTTACAAATGTTTGAATATCATCACTTATAAACTCTAAAATATTATTAATTTTCTCTTCATCCAACTCACTAAATAAATCATCTAATATCAAAATAGGTGTAATCTTCTTCTTATCCTTAAATATTTCTATTTCCGCCATTTTCAAAGAAATAATGGCATTCTTTTGTTCTCCTTCTGATCCATAATCTTTTAAATTAAAATCATTAAGACAAAAATCATAATCATCACGATGAACACCGATATTAGTTTTTCCTAAGACAACGTCTCTATCCTTCTCTTTTTCATACATCTTCTTTATTTCTTCTTTAGTTTTTCCTGTATAATCCGACTTATAATTTAAAATTAAGCCATCTTTTCCAGCTATCTTCAAATAATTATTCCTAACATAAGAATTTATATCATTAATAAAATCCTCTCGATAACTATGAACTTTTAAACCTAACTCAATTAATTGATCTGTAAGTATACTCAAATATTCCAACGAAGCATTACCATTTAGGTATAGGGTCTTTAAATAGGAATTACGTTGTTTTAAAACCTTATTATAGTAAGTCAATATTTTTAAATAATCATTCGAAAATTGTGATAATTCAATATTTATTAACTTTCTTCTCGTATTAGGTGTATCTTTTATCAACTTTAAATCTTCTGCTGTAAACAAAACAATATTAATATTGGACAAATAGTCTGTTAACCTATCAATATTAGTATTATTAATTTTTACTCGCTTAGAATTATTTCTAATAATCACTTTATAATCATTTTTATACTTTTCTTTTATTGTTCCTTCTACTCTGGTTAAATCAGCATTATTTCTAATAATTACTTCTTCTTTAGAACCTCGAAAAGACTTAGTAAAGGCCAGAACATATATTGCTTCAACAATATTCGTCTTTCCCATTCCATTAGGACCAATAATAATATTTTTTGAAGGATTAAATTCTAATTCTAACTTTTCATAATTTCTAAAATTTAACAATTTTAAATTTAAAATTATCATTATATCCCCCTTTAAAAGCTATTTAAGTGATTTTTCATATTTATAGGTACACCTATACACATCTTAATTATATCATAAATTAGACACTTTTAAAAAGAAAATTATTATAATTATGCTCGATTTCTGCGCAAATTATGTTCTAATCTTGTTGCTTTCAGAATTTGGTTATTAATTATATTTAAAGAAACATTTAATTCAATCATAACCGCATTATAAAAAACCACAACACTAACCTTTTTAGCTATATTATAATATGTCTTATCGATATTAGTTAAATTTAGCCATGAAACACTTTTTAAGCGGGGCGAAGAAGTTGGGAAAAAGATAATTTTATCCTCTTCACTAACCAAAATTGGCACCTTGTAGTTACTTCCTGTAATATTCTCCGTCGATTTTTGTCTTCCATTAAGTGTACTCCCATTGCGAATACAATTCTTATTAATGATATTATTGGGCTTAGAATCAATAATAAACATATTTTCCCCTTCATAAACTAATGACATATTATTATCACAGGGAATAATCGCCAAAGTATTAGCATTAATAACATAATTTTTCATAATCTCACCTCCTAACGAGGTCCTACCCTAACAAATAATATTCTAATAATTTGTCGAATAATGAAAAAACATAAAAAAATGAAGAATTTCTTCCTCATTAATACGTTTTTATAGGTAAAACTAGTTGAATTAAAGATTCATCTGTTGCTGACTTAATAACTATTGGCTTAGAATCACTATTCATACATATAATTATATCTTCTTCATCAAAAGTTCTAAGAGCATCCATCATATATTTAGCACTAAAAGAAATGGATATATCATCAGTAACATTGCGCTCTACACTTATTCTATTCTCTGCCTTCCCTATTTCTGATGCATAAGAACTAACCACTATTTCATCGGCAATAGCATCCATTTTGACAATATTTTTCTCTTTACTTTGTGTTAAAAGAGACGCCCCATCAATACAAGCAAAATAATCATTTAATTTTACAGATATAATATGTACAAACTCGGCAGGAATAAAATTAGATGTATTAGGATAACTTCCATTAAGAAGATTAGACTGAAATAAAATCCCCTCATATTTAAACATTATCTTATTATCAAATATATGAATTTCTACATCTTTTTCCTCATCAGTTATTATCTTATCTAGTTCACTAATATTTTTACCAGGAATAACGATATCGACTACATCATCATATGGCTTATCTAATACAATCGACTTCTTAGCTAAACGATATGAATCTGTTGCAACACACTCTAATAACTCCCCATTAACTTTAACATTTATTCCCGTTAACAATGGACGAGATTCTTGAGTTGATACAGCAAAAATAGTCTGTTTAATCATTTTCTTCAAGAAAAGAGCTTTTATAGTAATAAAGTTTTCTCTTTCCTTTAATTCAATTTGTGGATAATCCCCACTATTTAAACAATTTAAATTATATTGGCTAGTCTCTGTATATATTAATATCTTTAAACTATCGATAACTTCAAAATTAACAATATCACTAGGCAATTTTTTAATTATCTCTAATATATATTTACTCTGAATAATTATTGTTCCTTGCATATCAATACTTTCAATCTTATCACTAGGAATAAATGACTTAATAGTTAAATCAGAATCACTTGCTGTTAAATAAAGACCTTCATCATTAAGATCAAATTTTATACCATTCAATATAGGAATAATATTTCTCGTTGATATTGCCTTACTTACATTAGTTAATTGTTCTAATATTATATTTTTCTTTATGGAAAATTTCATATAAATCCTTCTTTCTTTTATTATTATTTTTTATATAATAGTATTATTATAGAGGTTGAAAAAGTGGAAAACCCTTCTAATCCTCTATTTTTCTGCAAAATAGCTGTTTATTTATCAAATTTTGTTGTTAAAAACTCATAACTTTTTAACATTAGTTACTAATTTTATTCTTAATCTCTTTAATTTGCTCGCGCAATTCATCACTTTTCTTATATTCTTCATCAATTTTATCACAAGCATGAATAACAGTCGCATGATCGCGATTAAATTCTAAACCTATTCGCTCAATTGTCTCCTCTGTTGTCATCTTACATATATACATCGCGATTTGCCGAGCATTATTAATATTAGCTGTTCTCTTCTTGCTTTTTAAGTTTTCTACAGTTAAGTCAAAGTACTCTGCTACGGCTTTTTGAATTTTGGCGATGTTATTCGTTATATAAAGAGAATTTCCTATATAATCACGCAAGGCATCTTGGGCAAATTCTAAATTGATTTCCTTTGGTGAATACATTGCTGTTACTGCATAGAGACGATTAATAGCACCCTCTAAATGACGAACATCGCTTTCACAATTATTAGCTATGTACTCAAGAACCTCATTCTTTATTAATCGCGAAACTTCGTGGCCTGTTATCTTATTTTTTATAATCTTTAATCGCAGTTCATAATCTGGCGGTGTTATGTTAACTGTTATCCCCCAGGAAAAACGCGTTTTTAAACGATCCTCTAACAATTTTAAGTCATCAGGTGATCTATCTGAACTAATTATTATTTGTTTTTTTCCTTCGTGAAGAAAATTGAATGTATTAAAAAATTCATCTTGTGTTTTTGTCGCTCCTCCTAAAAATTGAATATCATCAATAATCAAAACATCGACATTTCGGTACTTATCCTTAAAATTCTCCTCTAATTCGTATTTGCTATCATCTTTTTTATATAAACGCGTAAAATCATCAATAAATGTTTCACTAGTTATATAAAGTACGGTTTTACTTGAATTTTCCTTGATAAAATTTCCGATTGCATGCATCAAATGAGTTTTCCCAAGTCCGCTTTTTCCATATATAAATAATGGATTATATATTTTTCCTGGTTCTTCAGCAACAGAAAGTCCTACAGTAGCTGCCAAACGATTCGTTTCCCCTATTACAAAATTATCAAAAGTATAAGCCTTATTTAAGTTCGAATTATTGTCTTTATATTTAGGAATCTCAATTCTCTCTTCAATAACTACTGGTTCATCGTGTACTATTTCATCCTGCGTTACTATTTCATAAGTATAAGTCACATCAGATTCATTATTAATTGCCTCTTCAATGACATCATCATAATAAGTAGTTAGATGTTGTTTTATATATGTTGAATTAACTTTAATTACTAAATTTCCATTATTTATATTTACTAATTCAGCATCTTTGAACCAGATATTAAATGAAATCGTTGATACTTTTGAATAAATATAATCCAGACAATTTTTCCAAAATTTCTCTCTGTCCATTTAACCACCCTGTCCTAGTCTCATAACTAATTAAATTTTATAACTTTTTAGTTGAAAAAGTAAAGCAAAAAATCAAAAATATCTTTATCAACACCGTTTTCAACATATTTTTCAACTCTTAGTCATCTATAATATAGTATTTTATCCTACTTTTCAACCCTTTCAACAAAATAAAAAAATAGTTATTAAAAGTACTTGAAAACTTATTAACAATCAACGTTGAAACTGTTGATAACTGTATTAAGATCCCTAATCGTGTTGATAAGTACATGTTTTTCAACAAGAATTTTTATAAGCGAATATAAAGGGCTAAATAACTGAATTTAGTTGACTTATAATTTCATATATAATATAATAACCTTGCTTTAGAGATGTGGAGGTGGAGCAAATATGAAAAGAACTTATCAACCAAATAATCGCAAGAAAGCAAAAAAACATGGTTTCTTTGCACGTAAAAATACAAAAATTCTAAAAAGCAGAAGAGCTAAAGGACGCAAGGTACTTTGCAAATAATGTAAGCCACAAAAATTCGTGGTTTTTTTACTTTAAGAGTGGGTGAAGCATATGAAAAAATATGAAATAGTTAAGGAACATAAAGAATTTGATGACATCATTGCCACAGGAAGATATAAAAAAAATAAATATTTTGTTATATATAATAAGGAAAGTACTTTCGCACATCCACGTTTTGGCGTTGCTGTAGGGAAAAAAGTTGGAAATGCTGTTACTCGAAATAAATTAAAACGCCAAATGCGAATGTTATTAACAACCAATAAAAAGTTATTTTCAAATCACCAAGATTATATTATAATAGTAAAAACAAGTTCATTAAGCGCTAGTTATCAAGAATTAGAACTAGAGCTAATAAACTTAATGGAAAAAAAGGTGAAAATATGAAAAAGAAACTAGTAGTAGTATTTGCCATTATTTTATTAACATTAACAGGATGTACTAAAACTTTAGTAGATGATAATAAAAAAACTGTTGTAAACGAAAAAACAGGGCAAAATTTAACTGCTAATATTCTTTGTCTTCCCGAAGACGAAAGTTTATTAGCTGAATATCAAAAGTATGAAAAGAATTTAAGTGTTAAATTAAATGACTTACCAAAATGTACCAACATGAAAATTTATGAGAAGAAATCCTACAATGGTTTATGGGTTGGCTTATTCGTAAGACCACTAGCATATGCCATCATTCAAGTAGGGAAGTGGCTTGGCAATTATGGTTTATCGGTAATGCTAATCGGCTTGCTAATAAAAATAATAATCTTGCCATTATCTGCTAAAACTTCTCGTCAGCAAGAGGCAATGAAATTAATTCAACCTGAAATGGAACGCATCGAGAAAAAATACGCTAATAAGAACGATCAAGAATCGATGATGAAAAAGAGTCAAGAAACTCTAGCAATATATCAAAAATACAATATTAATCCTATGAGTAGTTGTCTTGTTGCTTTCATCCAATTGCCACTGTTCTTTGCATTCCTAGAGGCTATTAATCGCGTCCCAGCGATTTTCGAAAACTATTTCTGGCGTTTCCAACTAGGAACAACACCATTTGTTGGGTTAAAGCAAGGAAATTACTATTACGCCATTCTTATAATTTTAATACTAATATTCACAGCTTTATCGTTTAAACATAGTATGGCTACTATGAGTAGTTCACCAGAACAAGTTAAGCAAACCAAGTTTATGCTTATATTTATGACCGTATTTATCGGTATAGCATCATTCCAATTGCCATCCGCAATAGCGCTTTACTGGGTAGTTACAAATGCATTTACGGTCGTGCAAATGGCGATTATGAAGAAACGAGGATAGTTATGAAAATAGAAGTATTTGAAGGAAAAGACGAACAAGAATTATTAGAAAGTATATTACAGGAAAAAAATCTTACCCTAGATGATATCGTGTATTATACTACCAAAACTAAAACTGGCCTTTTAAAGAAGGAAAGTGTTAGTATTCACATCAGCACGTATGCCGATATAACTGAATATATCAAAGAGTATTTAAAATCTCTTACTGCAGATATGGGCCTAGAAGTAACATTTGAATCAAAAATCCGCGAAAAACAAATAACAATTAAAATGTATTCTGATAACAATAAGATTCTAATTGGTAAATCAGGGCAAACGCTCCAAGCACTTACGACTGTTGTTAAACAATTAGTATACAATCAGATTAATAGTTATCCATATGTTATATTAGACGTTGAAGACTACAAAGAGAAAAAAGAAAAATATCTTGAACGCTTAGCAAAAAACATTGCCAAAGAGGTCGCTAGTACCAAAAATGCGGTTGAACTAGAAAACATGAATTCCTATGAGCGTCGTATCGTTCATAATATTCTAACTGATAATCCAAGTGTTTATACTGAAAGTATTGGGGAAGAACCTAATCGTCATATCGTTATAAAACCAAAAGAGGACTAAATAAATAAACCTCTTTTTATTATGTAAAATAAATTAAATATAATTGAATAATACTTCTTATTATAATAAACTAATTTTATAGTATCTATTATTTTTTGTATGTTATAATACAACATTAGGAGGAAAAACTATGAATGAAAATATTTGTGCAATATCTACGTCTCTAGGAGTAGGGGCAATATCAATTGTCCGTGCATCGGGACCTGATGTTATAAACATAGTTAATGGCCTATTTAAAGGAGCTGACCTAACCAGTGTAGCCACACACACCATAAATTATGGGCATATAGTTGATAATAATGAAATAATTGATGAAGTACTAGTAACTATCATGCGAGCTCCTAAAACCTTTACCAAAGAAGACGTCGTTGAAATAAATTGTCATGGAGGTATTTCCACAACTAATAAAATATTAGAATTATTAATTCAAAAAGGAATTCGTCTAGCAGGGGCAGGGGAGTTCACTAAAAAAGCTTATCTCAATGGACGAATAGATCTTACTCAAGCAGAAGGTGTAAACGATTTAATATCCGCGGAAACTGACTTGGAAAGAAAATACGCTATGAACCGTACTTTAGGCAACTTATCTAAATTAATTATCGATAATAGGCAAATAATTGTTAATATTCAAGCTAAACTAGCTGTTAACTTTGATTATCCAGAAGAAATGGATAACATCGATATGACTCACGAACTCGTTTTAAAAGAACTTAGCACTGTTAAAAATAATTTAGAAGAATTGTTAGCCACGAGTCAAGATGGGAAAATTATAAAAAACGGAATAGATGTCGCTATTATAGGTAAACCAAATGTAGGTAAAAGCAGTATATTAAATCATTTACTAGATGAAAATAAAGCTATAGTTACCGATATTGCTGGAACAACTCGCGATATTGTCGAAGGCACTATAACTTTAGCTGGAATAAAATTAAATCTAATTGATACTGCTGGAATTCGCTCAACCAATGATGTAGTTGAACAAATTGGAGTCAACAAATCTCTTGAAATTCTCCAAAATGCTGATTTAGTAATATATGTTCTAAATAATAATGAACCAGTTACTAAAGAAGAACTAGAGTTATTAGCTTCCATAAAAAATGTTCAAAAGATTGTATTTATCAACAAAAATGATTTACCTTCCAAAATAAATCTTGATTTAATTGAATGTAATACAATTATCTATGGAAATACAATAACTCCAAATGGCTTACAAGATTTAAAGAATCAAATTATATCTTTATTTAAACTTGATTTAATTAAAGAAAAGAACTATAATTTTCTTTCAAATGCCCGTCAAATAGCCTTAGTAAATGCTTCTTTAGAAAGAATTAAAGACGGTATTCAGGGTGCTAAAGATGGAATTCCTCTAGAGATGATAGCTGAGGATTTGAAAGAAGCTTATGATGCTTTAGGGGAAATCATCGGAGTAACTTACAAAGATGAATTATTAGATGAACTATTTTCAAAGTTTTGTTTAGGTAAATAAAATAGTCTTTTTGTTTACTGGTAAAACCTTGATATTTAAAAGGATGTGAAATAGATGAAATACGATATTATAGTCGTTGGAGCAGGACATGCAGGATGCGAAGCCGCCTATGCTTCTTCCAAACAAGGACTAAAAACGGCACTAATTACTGCTAATATAAAAAATATTGCCGATATGCCATGTAATCCGTCAATTGGAGGAACAGCTAAGGGTATCGTAGTAAGAGAAATTGATGCCTTAGGTGGATTAATGGGACGTGTAGCAGATATTTCGCATCTGCAAATTAAGATGCTTAATTCAGGAAAGGGTCCTGCCGTAAAATCTTTGCGAGCTCAAGGTGACAAAATAAAATATCCAGAAAACATGCTGGCGGAATTAAATAAATTAAGTAATTTGGACATCATAGAGGCCCTAGTAGAGGACTTAATAGTTGATTCTGCTACTATTAAAGGCGTAATAACATCAGATGAAAAAACTTACATATGTGATGCCCTAATTTTAACGACAGGAACATACCTAAAAAGCAAAATACTAATAGGGGATACTAGCAAGAACGAAGGACCACATGGAGAAACTTCCGCCAAACACTTATCCGATAGATTAGCATCTCTTGGTTTTGAGTTACAGCGTTTAAAAACAGGAACTCCTCAACGTCTAGATCCAAAAACTATCGATTATTCGCGTCTACAAGAAGAAAAGGGGGACGAAACACCATGGACTTTTTCCTTTGATTTAGAGCCAACTTATGATGTGGCCAAGCAACACAAATGCTATTTAGTTTATACCAATGCCAAAACTCATGAAATTATTCGCAATAACTTAACAAAATCGGCTATGTATGGAGGATATGCTGAAGGAATTGGTCCTCGTTATTGTCCATCTATTGAAGATAAAGTTGTGCGCTTTGCCGATAAAGAGCGTCACCAGTTATTCTTAGAACCAGAAAGTGCGTTTTATCCAGATTTATATCTTCAAGGATTTTCTACTTCCATGCCAATCGACGTTCAAGAACAAATGGTGCATTCTCTTGAAGGACTTGAAAATGCGAAAATCTTAAAATACGCATATGCAATTGAATATGATGCAATAAATCCCTTGCAGATGAATGCCTCGCTAGAATCCAAAATAGTTGCCAATTTATACACTGCTGGTCAAATAAATGGAACAAGCGGATATGAAGAAGCGGCTTGCCAAGGTTTAATTGCTGGAATAAATGCTGGCTTAAAATTAAAAGGAAAAGATCCTTTAATCTTAAAAAGAAATGAAGCTTATATCGGCGTTTTAATTGATGATTTAGTTACTAAAGGAACAAAAGAACCTTATCGTCTTTTGACATCTCGTGCTGAATATCGTTTGATTTTGCGTCATGACAATGCCGATTTGCGTCTCCGTGAATATGGCTATAAAATCGGATTAATAAGTGAAGAGCAACACGAAAGACTGCTTACAAAAAGAAAAAATATTGAATGTCTTACTGAAGATTTAAAAAATACTAAAATACATCCGCAAGATATCAACGATGAAATTAAATCTGTAATTCCAAATTTAAATTTTGGAATAAGTTGTTTAGAATTACTAAAGCGTCCAGAAATAAAAATACATTATCTAATCCAATATCTTAAAAAAGAATATCCAAAAGATATATACGAAATAGTTGAAATAGCCATTAAATATGAGGGATATATTGCCAAAACTAATCGCGAAGTAGAAAAAATGTTAAAATTAGAAAGTAAACAAATACCTGAAGACATTGATTACGAAAAAGTACAAAATCTAGCAAGTGAAGCTCGTCAAAAACTTCAAAGTGTTCGTCCAAAAACCATTGCTCAGGCGACGAGAATAAGTGGCGTTAATCCCGCTGATATATCTATTTTAACGATTTATTTGAAAAAATATTATAGTAAGGATGGAAAAAAATGAAGCCTGAAGAATTTATAAATAGCGTCAAAGAATTAGGAATATCTCTAACTGATACTATGCTAAATAACTTGGAAATTTATGCCAAATATTTAATAGAATACAACCAACACACTAATTTAACTGCTATTACCGATATAAAACTTATTTACTTAAAACATTTTTATGATTCATTAACTATTGCTAAAGTAATAGATTTAAATAGTGTTAATACTTTGGCCGATGTTGGCTCTGGTGCTGGATTTCCTGGTTTGGTTTTAAAAATTGTCTTTCCCCATCTATCCGTAACACTAATCGACTCTAATAATAAGAAAGTAACATTTTTAAATAGTTTAATAGCTAAATTAAATTTGGAGAATGTTGAAGCTATCAACGAGCGCAGTGAGATTTATGCTCATAAACACTCAGAATTATTCGATGTTGTAACCTCTCGTGCTGTAGCTGCCTTGCCAGTATTAATTGAGCTATGCTTGCCTTTAGTAAAAGTAGAGGGCTACTTTATTCCTTTAAAAGGCAACATTGAAGATGAACTTAATATATCAAAAGATATCCTAGCCACAATGCATGGCCAAATTGATAAAATTGAGTGTTTTTCCTTACCTAAAGAGGAATCGATGCGCAACATACTTAAAATAAAAAAAGACGCTAAAACCCCAAGTGGATATCCCCGTTCATATGATAAAATTAAAAAGTCATTGAAAAAATACCTAAAATAAAGTAATATAAATATAGGATAAAAATAAAAAGGGGAGAAATATTTCATGAAAATGGAAGCACAAATAAGATTAATTAATATTGATAGTATTATTCCTAATCGCTTTCAACCAAGACTTCAATTTGATAAAGAAGCCTTAGACGAACTAGCAGCATCAATAAAAGAGCATGGAATAATTCAGCCTCTTGTACTTAGAAGAGCAGGAGATAAGTTTGAAATAATCGCCGGAGAGCGTCGTTTTAAAGCTGCTTCCTTGGCGGGTTTAACAAGTGTTCCAGCCATTATTGCTGAACTCGATGACAATGAATCAGCCGAAGTAGCCATAATTGAAAATACGCATCGTCGCAACCTATCAGCTATCGAAGAAGCTAAATCATATAAGAAATTGCTCGATCGAAACTATGTAACACAAGAACAACTTGCTAAAAGATTAGGTACTAGTCAATCCAGTGTTGCCAACAAAATTCGTCTTTTAACTTTAGCAGAGCCAGTTCAAGACGCTGTTTTGCATGATAAAATCAGCGAAAGACACGCCAGAAGCCTTTTAAGAGTAAATGACAAAGGTAAGCAAGTCGAGTTACTTCAAAAAATAATTACTGAAAAATGGCCCGTAAGAAGACTGGACAATGAAATTGATATCATTCAAGGCGTATTTCAAAAAAATGGGGATATTGATATCGACGGCTTAGTCAGCAATTCCGTTGATATTCTAGCTAATTCTTATACCCCTAAGACCGATGTTTATAATAATGAAGTTCCAAGAGAAAAGAAAAAAGATTCTCTTTTCTTCAACAATCTAGAAAATGAATCTGTTAATATGAACCCATCCCTTGGATTTAATCCCTTTAAAACGCCTATTAATGCTTCCGATTCGGTTGAAAGAGACTATGAATTATTAGAATTAGATGACGAAGAGGAACCAGATGAAATTGAAACTATTCAAGAAATTGAAGAGAAAGTTTATAAAGAACCTGAATATCAAACTCGTCAAGATGTTATCGAAGGAATCAAAAAAATCATTGCTAACGCTAAAAAAAATCAAGTTGCTCTTGAAGTAGAGGAATTTGACTTTGATCCATTTTATCAATTTATCGTTCGTATTCCCGAAGAAAAAGAAGACAAATAACTAATTGTCTTCTTCTTTTTTGTTTGTGTCTTCTGAATTTTGATTGTCAGTATTAACTGTATTAGTATTCGAATTAGCTTGTTTATTGCCCATGCTAGCAAATAAACCATTCTTATCAAAAGTCATTGACTTATCAATTTCTGTTTTATTACTAAAGCCAGCAATAGCTAACATAACTGGCCCGAATATCACTCCACAGATTATCCAGCCGGTATCCTTATGTAACATCTTACTAATATTAGTATAAATGCTTATATTAGCTAAAATCATTGCTAAAGATCCAACCCATGATAATAGTCCGATAAATGGTAAAATTGCACTTAATATTGATAAAACAACAGGCGCAATTAATAATACGAACCAATATGGATCTAAGCCAGCCATTTCCACTAATACCCATTGATTATAAAAAGGGATAATTGCTTTCCAACCAGGGACACCCATCTTTTCATAAAACTTATAGTTTCCAATTAAACAGAAAATACTAGCTACAATTGCAATTAGTCCGAATATCAAAAAGAATATTATCAAGAACAATGCCATTCCCGCAAAAACAGATTCTTCCACACTCACTACTTCCTTTCCACTATAAGTATATCAAAGTAAGTGCAAAAATAGTAGCAAATTTTTAATTAATATAGGCAAGTTCCGTTCCATTTAAAAAATAAAATAAAGTTTTCGATTTAGGATTATATGCCCCAGTAACTGGATCCATCGGAACTGCTACGACATTTTCTGGTTTTTGGTACCAAACATCTTCCATGTCTTCCTCATACTTTTCAATAGTGTCTAACCAAATATTTTTTATAATATTAGAGTAAGTTTTAGGAACATCCTTATTAACATCATTCCCAGCCCATACCATCATCAAAGCCTCTTTATTATAACCAACTAGCCAATAATCATTGTCTGTAGTTCCACTCTTAAGTGCATACTTTTTACTTAATTTGCCATTTAAATATAATACTGTTGGTGAATAATAATCTACATAGTTATAATTATAAGTATTTGTCATCATTTCATTTAAAATATAGGTAATAGATTGATCTAAAACATATTTATCATCGATTTTCTTCTCATAGATAATATTGCCATTAATATCTTCAACTCGACGTATAAAGAATGCATCTCTTTTGATACCACCAGTCGCAAGCGTATTATAAGCTGTTGCAAAATCGAGCATATTGATTTCTTTTGCTCCTAATGCTAGTGAAGGAACAGCCATAACATCCTCCTTCAAACCACACGTTTTTAAAGTATCAACAAGTGTATTTTCGCCTAAAAACAAATGAGTTTTAACGGCATATATATTATCTGAATAGGCAAGAGCTGTGCCCATTGTAATATCTTTATTGCCATAAGTATTACCATAATTCGTTGGATTATAAGTTTTATTTTCCCCAAATACAAACGATGTCTGTTCTGATTTAAAAGTCGATGCTTCCGTCATTCCATTATTTAGTGCTGCATAATACAAGAAAGGTTTTATAATTGAACCAACATGGCGTTTGGCTTGCGTTGCACGATTATATTGACTAACTGCATAATTTTTTCCTCCTGCAAGCGCTAAAACCCCTCCCGTATTGGGATTAACAACAATACTAGCAAGTTGATTGTCGTCTTCTAAAGCATGCTTTTTTATGCTCTCTTCCATAACCGTTTGCGTATCAATATCTAAATTAGTAAATATTCTAAGGCCTCCATCATCTATTAAGCTTTTAGGTATTCCACTCAAATTCTTTAACTCGGCAATAACCGCATCTTGATAATACATTAATGTATCCAAATTATTATTTTGATGTTTACCATGAATATTCATATTTTCAAAATCTAAATTATTATATTCTTCTTCGCTAATTATTTCTCTTTCTTTTAAATATGTAGCAACAACCTTAAAACGTTTATAGGCAGCCTCTTTATTGCTAACAGGATTATAATAGTTTGGACTCTTTGGAATTCCTGATAACATAATAGCTTCTTCCATCGTAATATCACTAATATCTTTATTAAAGTAATATTGAGCTGCATCTTTAATTCCATATATTCCTTGCCCAAAATAAATCGTGTTTAAGTATCCTTCTAGTATTTCTTTCTTAGAATAATGCGTTTCTAATCTAATCGTCAGAAAAGCTTCCTCTATTTTTCGTGCCCAAGTCTGATCAAACTCTAAGAAGAGATTTTTTACATATTGCTGAGAGATAGACGATGCTCCACCGACAATTTTTCCCGCTTTAAAATTCAAATAAAAGCTTTTAAGGATACGCAGAATATCAAATCCCTTATGTTTATAAAAATGTCTATCTTCCACATTTACTATGTAATCAACCATTTTTTCATCAATTTCCGATAATGGTACCCATTCAGAATTATTTGATCCCTGATAAATAACATTATCTTTATTATCATATATATAGTATGAATTTGCGAGATTCAAAGAAATAGGTTCTGTAAAATAAGCATAAACATAAATTCCAATTAAGGATATAAAACCTATAATTCCTAAAAATATTCCCAATTTAAAGAGAAACTTTATCTTTTTCAAGTCAACCACCATTTATATATTGGTGCAAATTTTCTAATTTATGATAAAATATGCATGGTGATCCCATGAAAAAACTTAAATTTACCTTAATATGCAATAAAAAAGTCGAAATAGAATCAGTTACATCATACTTTATCACTAACAATATGATAAAGTTTAAAATAGACAATACTCTATATGAATATGATATAAATAAAACCACCTTATTAAAAAAAAATAATGATACAATTATTTTCATAGATCCCACTTTAAAAGTCATTAACATCCTTTTAAGAAAAGAGGGGTATAATTTCGACATGTTTATCGATAATATAAATGTTTTAAAAGGGAACAATTCAATTGAATTTGAATATAGTACCTATGAAACTGATGATAATATGAATCATATAAAGATCGCAATTAAATGGTAATTTTACACTGATGTAAAGTTTCTGTTGACAACGGATAATTATATGATAAAATTAGTATTGTTTTAAGTAACAATGACATTTTTTTGATTACATACATATAATGTTTTTGTGATTAGGAGGTATTATATGAAATCAATAAAATTATCTCAAGAAGAATTAGAGAGTATGTCACACGCTGATATTGCTAATTTAGTCTTAAAAGAATATGGAAAGAAAATGACCATACAAAATATGTTCCAAGAAGTTATCAAGATAATGGGCTTACCTGAAAGTTATTTTGAAAGCAAAATAGGGGACTTTTTTGGCCTTTTATCAACTGATAAGAGATTCATTATGTTAGAAAAAGGCTTCTGGGATTTAAAAGAGAATCACTCTACAAAAGTAGTTATTGAAGATGAAGAAGAGGAAGAAGAGGAAATAGTTGTTGAAGACGAAGAAATTATTACCGATTCTGATGATGAAGAGGATGAGATAAACTATGATGATGATACAGTAGATGATGACGATGACGATGATGATTTAAAAGAATTAGTAATTATGGACGACTCAGAAGAGCAAGATATGATGTAGATATTCTTCTTAATTTAAAAAGAGAAGAGGTATAATATGATAGAGAGATTAGAAATAATAAATAATCGTTATAAGGAATTAGAAAGTGAATTAGTAAATCCAGAAGTTTTAAATGACTATACTAAAATGACTAAACTTTCCAAGGAAAAATCTGAACTTGAAAGTACAGTTGCTAAATATGAAGAGTATAAAAAGCTAACTTCTGAAATTGAAGAATTAAAAGAACTAATAAATGACCCAGACATGGGAGAAATGGCATCTTTAGAACTAGCTGAGAAACAAGAACGTTTACCTAATTTAATTCACGAAATTGAAATCGAGTTAATTCCAAAAGATGAAAATGATGGCAAAAATATAATTATGGAAATTCGTGGGGCAGCTGGCGGAGATGAGGCAAACATATTTGCTGGGGATTTATACCGCATGTATACTCGCTACGCTGAAAAACAAGGATGGAAAATTGAAGTTATTAATGAAGTTGAAGGAACTGCTGGAGGATTTTCCCAAGTTGAGTTTTCTATAAAGGGAGAAAATGTCTATTCAAAATTAAAATTTGAAAGTGGCTCCCATCGTGTTCAAAGAGTTCCAGAAACAGAATCTCAAGGGCGTATTCAAACATCAACGGCAACTGTTGCCGTAATGCCTGAAGCAGAAGATATTGACTTTGAACTAGATATGAATGAAATAAGAATTGATATTACTCGTTCATCTGGCTGTGGCGGACAGGGAGTAAATACTACTGACTCAGCTGTACGATTAACTCATATTCCTACTGGAATTATTGTCTATAGCCAAACTGAGCGTTCTCAAATAAAAAATAAAGAAATAGCTTTAAAAATTATGAAAACACGTTTATATGACCTAAAATTACGTGAAAAAGAAGAAGCTTTAGGAAATGAACGTCGTAATAAAATTGGTACTGGTGACCGTGCGGAAAAAATCCGTACCTACAATTACCCTCAAAATCGTGTAACCGACCATCGAATTGGTTTTAGTGTCATGAATCTTGATAAAGTAATTGATGGGGAGATGGATGCCATCATTGAAGCACTAATAACTGAAGATCAAAGGATTAAACTTGAAAATAGTTAAACCTGATTATCTAACTGATAATGACTGGCGTCTTCTTACGAATAAGTATCTGGATCTAAATCCCATTATTGATAAATTAAATCAAAATTATCCCGTTCAATATTTAATTGGTAACGTCGATTTTTATGGATATAGAATTAATGTCAATGATAATGTTTTAATTCCCCGTTTCGAAACTGAAACTCTCGTATATAAGACCCTTGAATATCTTAAAAAGTATAATTTAACTAATGCCAAAGTTTTAGAAATTGGGACTGGTTCAGGCTGTATTGCCATTACCCTAAAAAAAGAATTAGCAACTCTCGATCTTACAGCTATAGATATATCCCACTTAGCTTTAGAAGTGGCAGAGTCTAACGCTAATCAAAATCAAGCCGATATTAATTTTCTTGTTGCGGACATATTTAATTATAATCCATCTATTAAGTATGATGTCATAATTAGTAATCCGCCCTATATTGCCAGTGATGAGATTATTGATCCTAAGTGTAAATACGAACCAAAACAAGCTTTATATGCCTCTGACTCAGGCTTAGCTTTTTATAAACATATAATAAAGTCTTGTAGTTCATATTTAGCTAATAAAAGTATTCTTGCTTTTGAAATTGGTTATAAGCAAGGTGAATATCTAAGTAGCTATGCTAAGCAATATTTTCCTGATGCCCTAA
The DNA here is from genome assembly GCA_950097225.1 of uncultured Bacilli bacterium. Taxonomy (GTDB): domain Bacteria; phylum Bacillota_I; class Bacilli_A; order RF39; family UBA660; genus CAG-582. Next base: position 42,558 of record CATNCE010000004.1, on the reverse strand, counting down.
TTACTATAGAAAAAGACTTAGCTAACAAAAATAGATATTTATTTATCATAAATGAATAAAAAAAATAAAGTTACCCCATATATATAGTAGAAAGGGTAATTTTTTTATGAAAAAGATATTAATTGTAGTAGCAATTGTTATTACGATAATAATGTATAATAAAGAAACTAATATAATAATACCAGAAAGTTCTATTCGTTTTCGCGTTATTGCTAATTCTAATACGCTAGAAGATCAAGTAAACAAAAGTAAGCTAAGTAAAAACTTAAGTAGTTATATATATAATCTTATTAAAGATGCTAAATCTAAGGAAGATGCTACCAATATTATCAATAGTAATTATCACAATATTGATGACTTTGTTAAAAACTACCTAATTATGAACAATATTCATGATAAATACGACTTATCAATTGGATTAAATTACTTTGATCAGAAAAACTATCAAGGAATAGATTACAATGCTGGTTACTACGATTCGATTGTTTTATCACTAGGTGAAAAACGTGGTGTTAACTGGTGGTGTGTTATGTATCCGCCATTATGTTTAATAGATGAAGATACTTCCGAAAATGAATATACGACATTAGTTCAAGATATGCTAAAAAAATACAATGCTTAGCATATTTTTTTATCCTAAAAACACTAAAATAAGAATAATATATGGTATAAAACAGATAAGTTATCCTGTTTTCATAATATTTACATTGTTTTATTGCTTAAAACAATTATTAATAATATAATAAAATTAACTTGAATGAGTGGGATGAAAATGAAAAAATTAATTATTGAAGGCTGTAAAGAGATTAGTGGTACTATCAAAATCAATGGAGCAAAGAATTCAGTCGTGGCGTTAATACCGGCTAGTATCCTTACTAAAGGCAAATGTACAATTACAAATGTGCCTGATATTTCGGATGTGCGAATCCTTTTAGAGATGATGAAGGAGTTAGGTTCAGAAATTGTATTTGAAAATGACACGATCATAATCGATAATAAAAACGTATCAAACAAACCTATAAGTGAACATTATGCATCGAAAATACGTGCCTCATATTACTTTATGGGATCTCTTATTGGCGCTTATCATAAGGCAGAAATTGCCTATCCAGGAGGCTGTGTTATCGGGTCAAGACCAATTGACTATCATATCGCGGCATTTAAAAAAATGGGAGTGCATATAGAAGAAAAAGACTCACAATATACCTTAAATGTTGATAATCTTAAAGGATGTGAATTCTATCTTGATTTTCCATCTGTTGGAGCCACAATAAACATAATGTTATCATCTGTCTTAGCAGAAGGAAAAACTATCATTGAAAATGCTGCTAAAGAACCCGAAATTGCTAATGTTGCAACCTTCCTTAATTCCATGGGAGCTCGTGTGTTTGGAGCAGGGACTTCTACTATAACTATTGAAGGTGTTAGCAAGCTTAGTGACGGATTTGTAGAGACAATTCCCGATCGTATTGAAGCAGGAACTTATCTCATAATCGGGGCTTTAATAGGTAATAACTTAAAAATCGAAAATGTCATAAAAGAACATCTTCTAGCCTTACTATGTAAGTTAAAAGAAGCAGGAATAGAGTATCAATCAACAGTTAATTCTATAACTATATCAAAATCCGAAAAAATAAAAGCTGTTAACGTCAAAACCTCTGTATTCCCTGGATTTCCAACCGATCTTGGGCAACCAATGTCAGCTCTTTTAACACAATGTGAAGGAGAATCTCTTTTTGAAGAAACGATTTACGAAAATCGTCTTCGCCATGTTCCCCACCTAAATTCCATGGGAGCAAATATCAAAGCTTTTGATAATAAAGCCATCATTAAAGGACGTACTCCTTTGCATGGGCGCAAAGTAAAGGCAACCGATTTACGCGCTGGAGCTAGCATGGTTGTCGCTGGGTTAATAGCAGAAGGAACGACCGAAGTATACAATATTGAACATCTTCTTCGTGGCTATGAGCGCATCGTCGATAAACTATCGGAAGTCGGCGTTAATATTAAACTAATCGATGATGAAAAATAGTAAATAATCTTGCATTTTTGATTATTTGTGCTATACTAGACAAGTAAATGAATTTCTATAACTCATGCTGAGTTATGGCGGAAGGAGGATTTAGATGAAAGCAAATATACATCCAAATCGCGTTGAATGCACTTTCAAATGTGCTTGTGGAGCTACATTTAAAGCAATTAGTAATAAACCAGAACAATTACTAGAAGTTTGCTCTGAATGTCATCCATTCTATAAAGGATCTCAAAATAACCGTAAGAAAAAAGGTAATATTGAAAAATTCAACAAAAAATTCAATCTCGAATAATAAATTACTAGCATTAGCTAGTTTTTTTATATAATTATTTGCTATAATGATAATAGGTGAAAGTATGGGAAAAGTAAAATATATACTAGCAAGAATAAAAAAAATGAACTATAAAAACATGTTTAAAACCATAGATCTTGTCAGTAAAAAAACTAATAAGTCAAAAGTATTTATTTTCTTTGACATCATTGGTTGTGGTCTCAAATATCAAGCGGGTTATGTCGATTACAACCTATACGAAATGTATAAAATGAATAAAAAAGAACGTAAAACAGTTATTACACGTGGTATCAATAATGACATTATAAAAAAATTTAATGATATGAGTTATGCTTATAAATTTGAAGATAAGGCTTTATTCAATAAATTATTTTCTAAATATATGAATCGCGAATGGATATACTTAAAAGAAGCTAGTATTGAAGACTTTAAAAAGTATTTGAAGGGTAAAAAAGAAATAATTGTTAAACCATTATCGTTATCCTGTGGAAAAGGTGTTGAAAAACTAATTGTAAAAGACTATGATCCAGAAGAGTTATACCATGAACTTCTGAATCACGATCAGACACTTGTCGAAGATGTAGCTAAGCAACATCAAGTCCTAAATGAAATATATCCTCATTCTGTCAATACTCTAAGAATTGTAACTTTAAATAAAGTAGTTGTTGCCGCTCTCCTTAGAATTGGAAATCATGGTCATGTTGTAGACAATTTCAATCATGAAGGAATGGTTACAACTATCGATATAGAAACAGGTATAATAAAATACCCTGCGATTGATAAAATAGGTAACGTATACACCATTCATCCTGAGACAAATACTCCAATAATTGGTACTCAAATCCCCATGTGGGAAAGTGTTAAAGAATTATGTATTGAAGCATGTAGCATCGTCCCTGAATTGGGATATGTTGGATGGGATGTATGTTTAGGTGAAGATAAACCTTTTTTAATAGAAGGAAACGACTTCCCCGGCCACGATTTATATCAGCTTCCCGTTCATCGTGATGATAACTATGGGCTTCTTCCCCAATTTGAAAAAGCTATGAAAGAAGGTAAAAAATGAAAATAGGAATTGCAACAGATCATGGAGCTCAAGAAAAAAAGAAAATGCTCTTCGCTTATCTAAAAGATTTAGGATACGAAATAGTTGACTATAGTCCTCATAATACACCGACTGATGATTATCCAGACTATGCTAGACTACTATGTAGTGCTATCACAAATCACGAAGTTGATTATGGAATTTTGATGTGTTCTACTGGCATAGGAATATCCATAGCTGCCAATAAAATTAAGGGCATTCGCTGTGCTAAAGTCAGTACAGTAGAAGAGGCCATATTAACGCGCAAAGATAATGATGCTAACGTAATATCTTTGAGCGCAAAAACCTCTATTGCTGATGCTAAAGATATCTTAAGCGCTTTCTTAAACACAGAATTTACTTATGATGAGCGACATATCAGGCGAATAGCTAAAATAACCGATTTAGAGGTATAATATGCTTAAATTATTAGTTTATATACTCTCTTTAATATGTTCTATTTTTGCAGTAAGTGGCATCAATTTTGAACACATAATAAAGCGCAATCATGTATCGGAAGCGCGCTTCCTTTTTTGCATAATATCTTTCGCATTAACATATTTATTGGCTAATTTCATCCTTGATTTAATGGCCATTGAAATTATTAATTAAAAAGCATAAAATATATGCAATATTCGACAAATTAGTTAGATTAATTATATTATTCTCTTATCAGGTGATAAAGTGAAAAATAATATAATTAATCTTTTTATATGCATAGTAGTAGTAGTTTCCTTATTCTATTTCTTCGATGTAGTTAAATCTTCATTTAAAGTCCCCGAAATCAAAGACAAACCAATTACTATTAATACGGATGAAGAGTTAGAAAATTATCTTATAAGTGTCGTTGCCTGTGAGATGCCAGCCCTTTATGAAGAAAATGCATTAAAAGCACAAGCCATCGCCTCAAGAACCTATGCTTTATATCAAAGGGATATTGGAAATGTTAGTTTAACCAAGCAAGATCAATGCCTAAATACTCTAGAAGAAATGGGAGAACGTTGGAAAGACGACTTTGAACTTTACTACGAAAAAATTAAAAAGTGTGTTCAAGAAACAGAATCTATCGTCATGAACAAAGATAATAAATTGTTTAAAAGTTTCTATTTTTCAACATCAAATGGCGAGACAGAAGACTCTATGACCGTATTCAAAGAGGGAAACATAACATCTGTTGCCTCCCCTTGGGATAAAGAAAGCAAAAATTATCAAGTTGAAACCACTTTTACTAAATCTGAATTAGTAAGTGCATTAGGAGAATTTTCTAATATCGCAATAACTAAACGCAGCGGAACTAATCACGTTGAAGAGGTAGCAGTTGATAATTCAACATATACGGGAATTGAATTTCGCAAGCTTCTAAAATTGCGTAGTACCGATTTTTCCATTGTTAACGAAGGAGATGTCTATAAAATAACTACTCATGGATATGGACATGGAGTAGGAATGAGTCAATATGGAGCTAATATGCTTGCAAAAGAAGGAAAAAGCTATGAAGAAATTTTGAAATATTACTACGGCTCAATAGATTTATTAAAATATTAGTATAATTATATTAATTTTGCTAACACTTTTATTAGGAAGGTGATAAAATGAAGTCTAATAAAGTGAAAGAAATCGTCAGTGTAAGTGTATTGGTAATCGCGGTAGTTGGTATAATTGGTTTAACATCTATGGTATCGAAAAATATCTTTTTATCCTCTCAATCAGATAATCAATCATATGTTTTAAAAGACATTGTTTCAGTTGATTTACCAGTTGTTAATGAAGTTGTCAAAAAAATTGAACGTCCCTTTAACGATGAAAGCGTAAATATTCAAATAAGTTTTTATAACATAGCTGATTCAAAAGAACAACAAGAAAGATCTTTAATTCTCTATGATAATACCTACATGCCAAGTACAGGAGTTTTATACTCTAGTGACAAATCATTCGATGTTTTAGCAATATCTGAAGGTAAAGTAGAAGAAGTTTTAGAGGATGAAACATTTGGAACTATTATTACCATTAAACACAATAACAACTTAACAACTAAATACTCTAGTATAAAAGATGTTAAAGTTCAAGTAGGAGATACTGTTAACTCTGGTGAAATAATCGGTACTAGTAGTGTGAATAAAGTATCAAGCGTATCTGAAAACATGCTTCTATTTGAAATGATATATAATGGCGAATACGTAAATCCTGAAAATTACTATAATAAAGAAATCAAAGAAATGAACTAATGAATAAACGTAATATATATGTTAAATTAACTGATAAATACATATATGTCTATTCAAATAAAGTTCTTAAAACCTATAACTCTAAATATATTAAGAATGGAAAAGTAGATAATGTTCATAAATTAATTAGTTATCTAAATTCCATCTTAAATAAAGGTATCCTAAAAAAAAGATATATCTTTATCTTAGATACTCTTTTATGTAATTCAGATCTCTTTGTATACCGCTATGTATTTGATAATATGGGACTTTTAAACTATAAGATCGTAAATGATATTGATATCATCAAACATAAGCTAACAAATGATAATCTTATCATAATGAATTGGAACTCCTCTTTAAACTATTGTTATGTAAATAACAACGAGGTTGTAGTAAGTCGCTATAACCCCAGAATTATTAACCAATTAAATAAAAAATATGCTTTAACTTGTGGTGATGAACAATATAACTATAGTATTGAAACTCCAATATTTGACTATGAAAATAAGAAACTGCTTATTTTTAACTTCATTGAAGAAAGTAGATAATACTTTCTTTTTATATGCTATAATTTAAATATAAAAAAGAAGCAGTCCCCCTGAGAACTGCTTCAAAGAATAAAAAGGGGTTGGCTAGTGTGATACTAGCACCAATTCGCCTGTAAGTGAATTGGTAGTTAATATACTAATCTATAAGGTACTTTTTGTCAATACTTTTTTACTTATTTGTTAAACTTTAGGAGGTATAAAATGGATTTATTGGAAATAAAAGGCGTGGGCCCAAAAACTCTTGAATATTTGAGTAAGCTTAATATTCATAATGTTGATGATTTAATGCGCTATTATCCTTATCGCTATAATATATATAAACCAAGCGTGCTTGAAAACGCTAATTTAGATGAAACACTTATACTTACTGGACGCATCACTTCCGCAGTCAAAGTAGGGTATATCAAGCGCAATTTTAATCGTGTAAGTTTTTCTTTTGAAACCAATAATATTGTAATGAATACTATTATATTTAATCGTGCCTTTTTAGCTCCCCATCTAAAAGTTGGTAGTCTAATCACAGTTATCGGTAAATATAATCGTTTAAAAAATCAATTAACAGCATCAGACATATTATTATATGGTTTAACTAATACGAAAGTAGAACCAGTATATCACATGATTAATGGCCTAAAATCTTCAGTCTTAAAGAAAATCATTGCTGAATCTTTAAAAAGCAAGATAACTATTAAGGAAATAATTCCTGATTACTTATCTCAAAGATACCAATTTATTAACACGCTAGATGCTATAAGAGAAATCCATAATCCAACAACTACATCGACTTTGAAAAAGGCTCAATTAAAGTTAATTTATGAAGAATTTTTTCAATTTATGTTCAAGATAAATCTTTTGAAATATAAAAATCAAATATTCGATGACTTTATTATTAAGGAGCTAAATGATGATACTATGAACATTATTATAAGTAAAATTCCCTTCGAGCTTACATCAGATCAATTAACTGCAATAAAAGAGATTATGCAAGATTTTAATGCCTTAAAACGCATGAATCGTCTTATTCTTGGAGATGTTGGCTCAGGCAAAACGATCGTTGCTTTTATCGCCATATTGTTAAATCACCACGCCGGATATCAAAGTGCTCTTTTAGCTCCTACAGAGGTTTTAGCTCACCAGCACCTTGCTAATTTTAAAAGTCTATTTCCAAATATCAAAGTCGAACTATTAGTAGGATCTCTAACTAAGAATGAAAAAATAAATGTTCTTAATCGCTTGAAAAATAATGAAATAGATTTATTAATTGGAACTCATGCCATGCTTGAAGATAATGTTGAATTTGCCAATATTGGCCTCGTTGTAACCGACGAACAACATCGCTTTGGAGTTAATCAGCGTAAGTCCCTTCAAAACAAAGGAAAGTGTGTTGATGTTCTTTATATGTCTGCAACGCCAATTCCTAGAACCTACGCCTTAACAATTTATGGGGATATGGATATTTCCTATATCAAAGAAAAGCCATCTGGCAGAAAAGATATTTTAACTAAAAGATATCCCTTTAAAGATATAACTAAAATAGTAGATGAAATAGAAACAGAGTTGTCTTTATCCCATCAGGCTTATGTAATAGCACCTTTAATAGAGGATGAAAACGAAACTGAATTATCGGACATAAAAAAAATAAAAGAGCTATTAGAAAGTAATTTGCACGGGAAATACTCGCTTGGCTTATTACATGGTAAAATGAAGCAAGCTGATAAAGACAAAATAATGAACGATTTTAAAGAAGGTAATATCAATATCTTAATTTCTACTACTGTAATCGAAGTTGGAGTAGATGTTAAAAATGCTACTATTATAGCTATATTTAATGCCGAGCGATTCGGTCTTGCCACTCTTCATCAGTTGCGTGGAAGAGTCGGAAGAAATTCTCTACAATCCAAATGTATTTTAATATCGGATAAAGACAGTGAACGCTTAAGCGTATTAGAAGAAAGTAATGATGGATTCTATATTTCTGAAAAAGATTTTGATATTCGCGGATCAGGAGACTTATTTGGCATTCGCCAATCGGGAGATATGACATTTAAAATAGGGGACATAAAAAGAGATTTTAAAATTTTACTTCAATGCAAAAAGGATACAGAAGAGTTTGTACTAAATTCTATTGAAAATAATTTCCGCGATTATTCTTATTTTCAGAATATCGTTCAAGATTTAATGAATAATGATTAACATCTATTGACAAAAACTATAAATTCGTATAATATTATGATAGGCATGGTAGAAATATCATGTCGGTATCTCTAACGATTACCTAATGTTAGAGTATATCAACCAAAACCCCCTGAAGTCCAGCAGAAATGCTGGACACTTTTTGTTTTAATTAAAGCCATACAATATTATATGTTATAATAATCAAGAAATATAAATAATCATCCTGAATTTGATTATTTAATAGAAAAAGCAATAGAAGAAAATCAAGCATTAAATGATTTAGAATCTGATGCTAAGAAATATGATTATAGTAAATTGCCAAAAGACTTATAGAAAGTGAGAAAAATTATGAAAAAGAAAATAGGTATGATCATAGGAGCGTTTGTAACTATACTTATAGCTATATAGGGATAATAACAAACTATATTGATAGTGGTAGAGTAACAACAGGACACGAGCCAAAGTATTCTATAAAAGTAATTAGTAAGGACGGGAGAAAGGTAACTTATTGGGGGATAGGTTATAAAACAATTCGCTATACAAGTGTATCCCCAAATGAGCCTTATGAAAATAATGTTGGAACGAAAATGGGAAGCTGGTTTATGAAATATGAACTACCAAAAAGTAATGGAATTAAAATTGAATATGAAGGACATACAGTTATAGTTACCGATATAAAAGATATAGGACTTATAGAAAATATACTATTAAATTCAAAATATGACAGAGAATTATGTGATGGAATAAATACTCACAAAATAACTTTAAACAATGAAGTATATTATATAAAAGAGTCTTGTAAAGAAATACAAAAAGGAAATAAACAATCGAAGATAACTGAGGATGATTTCAATACCATTATAAATATCTTAGAAAAACTAGCTACAATTTGAATAAAAATGTAGCAATTATAAATTATGGTTTAAATTATGATGATGCAGAGGCAGTGATACAATATGTTAAAACAATAAATATTACAGAAATAAATTTATAAATATCATCAAAATTACAATAAAATATAGAAATGAAAAAGGTGTTAGAATAGATGAAATTTTTATAGTATTATATTTAATATAAAGTGTTGTCCAAACAATAATTTATCGAGGAGAAAAGAATATGAAAGTATTAGTTGATTTTGTAGTTTTAATAATAATATATTTTTGGAAATTTTATAAAAAATGGAAGAAAAAAGGCAAAGACGTATTGCTCGTAAATACTTTAATGTATACATATCTATCTTTTGTATTATTTTTTACTTTAATGCCTATAACAGTATCATTACCATTTATATTTAATCACCCATACGATCCAATGAATTTAGTACCATTTATCGATGTTTTAAAAGGCAGAGGCGATTTCATTAGACAAGTTGGATTAAACATAATAATGACAATTCCTTTTGGTTTTTTAATGCCTTTAGTAAAAAAAGAAATTAGACCATTAAAAGTTGTATTTTATACTTTTTTATTGAGTCTGGGGATTGAGCTATTACAGCCTTTAATAAATGGTTTTAGATCAGCAGATATAACGGATTTAATAACTAATGTCATAGGTGGAAGCATTGGATATGTTGTGTATTTAATATTCAAACCACTGACAACTAAAACATTAAATTATATAAGTCATAGATAATTACAATAAAAGCCCAAAAGGGCTTGTTTTTTAATGAAGAAAAAGGCAAAAATAAAAATAATCTTAAAAGATTGAAACTACGAATAAACAACCCTTTTAATTATCCAAAATGTAAAATTCATAAAATACTTGTTAAATTTAACTATTTTTAAACCCTTTAAAATTCAGGTAAAAAAATTTAATTAATATATAAATAAATGTTATAATATAGGAAAAAACGGTAAATATTAGAACAAAAAGTATAAATATTATATAGATTATACGTTTAAAATTAAATGTTATACTTAAAAATCGGCTATTTGCAAAAGCCCATAAAGTAAGGAACATTTCTTAATAATTATAGTTTACATTTAAGGTGGTGAATTTATGCAAATCTTAATTATCGAAGACGAATTAACTATAGCTGATATAATTTTTAGTAGATTAACAAAAGAAAAATATTCAGTTGATATAGCTACTAATGGAGAAGAAGGTTTATATAATTCCCTTAGCGGAATATATAATTTAATCATTCTAGATGTAATGCTGCCTTTTGTAAATGGTTTTGAAATATTAAAACAAATAAGAGAAGAAAAGATAGATACAAAAGTTATAATGCTAACTGCCAAAGCCGAACTAGAAGATAAATTAAGTGGCTTTAATTATGGCGCAGATGATTATGTAACAAAACCATTTCATGTTGAAGAATTAATAGCAAGAGTAAATGTGCAACTAAGAAAAGATAATTCCAAAAAAATAAAAGATTATATAGAAGTAGGAAACTTAAAACTTAATTTAAAAACATCTAGTTTATATTGCACATCAACAAATGAATCTATAGAAATAGGATGCAAAGAATTTTTATTACTTGAGTATTTAATGAAAAATAAAGATATTATAATATCAAAAAATCAAATATATGATGCTGTATGGGGCCTGGATAGTGTTTATGAATCGAATAATTTAGAGGCATATATATCTTTTATAAGAAAGAAATTAAAGATTATAGATTGTAATGTCTCTATAAAAGCAGTAAGAGGTCTTGGATATAAGTTAGAGGTATATGATGAATAAGTTAAGAAGAAAGATATTTTGGACAATATTTATTATTCTCTCTTTGTTTGTTATTAGTATTTTATATATTTTTACCTTTCAAAATTACAATAGAGAGAAAATGAATATACAACAAAATCTACTCCGAATGAATAACGATAAAAGACTACATGAAAAAGATTTTAATCTAAAATTAACAGACGATGACACCGTTCCTGATAAGATAGTTAAAGAAAATCCTAGAAGATTTATGGATGCTACAATATATACGATTTTGCTAGATGATAATAATGACATGCTAGAAATAATAAGTCATACACCAGATGGACTCATAGATAGTAATATCAAAGACTATGCTTTAAAAATAAAGAACGATAATGAAGAGAGCTGTACTTATATAGGAAATCTTTATTTTAATAAAATATCTTATAAATATGAAAAAAATAATTATATTACTTTAATAGACAACAGTGACATAAATAATAGACTTCAAACTTCATTTTTGACTGGGAGCATAATATTCATTTTTTCTGAAATTATTATTTTAATCATTTCAAAAGTATTATTGAGTTGGATTATTAAACCAGTTGAACGAAGTTTCAATAAGCAAAAAGAGTTTATCGCCAATGCTTCCCATGAATTAAAGACACCACTATCTGTAATAATAGCTTGTGCTGAAACTTTAGAGGAAAATCCCAAAATGGAGCTTTTACATTGATTGGTTATAATTCTTACGAAGACATAAAAGACTTTGTAAATGGAAATTACACAATTATAGAGGGAGAAGTAAGTGAAGATTTTAATAGTAGTAATTGTGTGATCTCAGAGGAACTTGCTAGTTTAAATGATTTATCATTAGGAGACTCAATCACGGTTCTTGATACTAAAAACGAGAAAAACGCTTATGAACTCTTAATAACAGGTATTTACAAAGAGAATACAGAATCATCAGATAATATATCTAAAATGTTTTCAAACTCTGCAAACGAAATAATAACAAACGTAAATTTTATCAAAACTATTCTATCAACAAATGAGGATCTAAGTGCAACCATAACGCCTACATTTATTTTAAATAATAAAGAAAATATTGATAAGTTTGCAAATGAAGTAAAAGTAAAGGGATTAAGTGAGTACTATAAAGTAGATGATAATATAGAGGAAATAGAAAGTGCTACAAATTCAATAAAAAATGTTAAAATATTCGCATTCAACTTTTTAGTTATTACTTTAATTATTGGTGGAGTTGTTTTAATTGTAATAAACATGATAAATATTCGTGAAAGAAAATATGAAATAGGAGTTTTACGAACTATTGGAATGAAAAAAACAAAATTATCATTCCAATTTATGATAGAATTGCTAATTATTTGTATTTTGTCTTTGAGTATTGGAGCTGGAATCGGTTCGTTTGCAAGTGTGAAAGTTGCCAACAATCTTTTAGCATCAGAAATTGCGAATTCTAAAAATGAGTATTCTAATATTAATAAAAACTTTGGTCGTTCAGATGATAAAGATATGAACGAAAATAACAAAAGTGATAGTGAAAGCATCAGATCAAAGTTCAGGGTTGCAGACATTAGCCAAGTAGATACGATAAATGCAGTTGTAGATTTTAAAATATTAGCAGAGTTACTTGGAATAGGAATATTACTTACAATACTTAGTTCGCTTGCCAGTATGATTTCTATATCAAAATTTTCGCCACTTACTATTTTAAAGGAGAGAAGCTAATGGAACAGAAAAAAGAAAATAAAGAAACATTAAATTTAACAAATGTTAGTTATCGTTACAAAGATGCAGATAAAGATGATTATGTCTTAAGAAATATTAATTATTCTTTTGAATTAGGAAAAATATATGCTATAAAAGGAAAAAGTGGCAGTGGGAAGACTACCTTACTTTCTCTTATTAGTGGTTTAGAAACAAAATATGAAGGAAGTATTCTCTATGATGATAAAAATCTTAAAAAGATAGATTTAGATACCTATAGAAATACTTATACTGGCATTGTATTTCAAAGTTATAACTTACTTCCTCATCTAACAGCAGTTGAAAATATAATACTTTCTATGGATATAAGCAAAGTGAAAGTTGACAATAAAAGAAGTCGAGCAATTGAACTTATGAAAAGCGTTGGACTTGATGAATCATTCGCCAATCGCAGAGTTTTAAAATTATCGGGTGGAGAGCAACAAAGAATCGCTATTGCTAGAAGTCTATCTTACAATCCGAATATTATTCTTGCAGATGAACCAACGGGAAATTTAGATAAAGATACAGAAGATGAGATTTTAAAAATATTCAAAACTTTAGCACATAAAGAAAATAAATGTGTAATTATTGTTACTCATTCTAAAAATGTTTGTGATAATGTTGATATAGTTTATGAATTAAAAAGGAAAAATAAAGTAAGGGACAATGACTAAAAATTGAAATTAAAAATTATTAATGTATTAAAACTTTATAAATATATGTTATAATTAAACCATTAAAGTATTAGGTGCTAATTATGAAAGAAAAATTTAAAACCATTTTATTAGTCATTTTTGCATTGGCAATTTTTATCGGATTACCATTATTTCAAATCGTTTCCAAGATATTTATGGAAAATGGAAATTTTAATCCGACATTAATCTATATATCAATAGTAGTTATAATATTTGTTATTGGTATAATTTATGGTGCTACCCTCAGCAAAAAAGAGGAGAAATATAAAGAAAATAATGTGACTGAAGAAATAATCGATGATCCTAAATTAGGAAAAATAAATATAGAAATGGATGAGTTGCAAAAAAGCATTAAATTAAAAGGATCTCCTATTTTAATGAATCAAAATCAAATATATTTAAAAATGGGTGAAAACATGTCAAAAGAATCTTATTTAGAAGTATTAAGATATATTGAATCTCATCAACAGGAAATTGAAGAAAATTTGCAACATTATTATCTTTTGGATTATGATGAATATTACATAGAAAAAAATTTTTATATTGCCTCTATTGGAAGTAGCACTTATCAAGAGCTAACAGAGAATAAAGAGTATGCCCAAAATTATGTGGCTGGTTTAGAAAATTTAGAAAAACTATATGCTCATTCTAACGAAAATGATAGTTTCCTTTATGTTTCTGCATCGTGTGATCAAATGCAATCAAGTTATGCATTTTGCTATATTAATTGTAGAACATTAGAAATGGCTTACTGGTTTGATATGATTGACTAATCTAAATACAAGAAGTGAAAGAGTCGATAAAGAACTCTTTTTTTGTTTTATAATAAATTTGCTATCTAATGCTATATAAATAACATCCGATAATGATATAATAATAGTGAATTATGAATGGAAGAGTGAATATGAAAAGAACTATATTAACGATTTTTTTATTTGGAGTGATGATTTTAGGAGTTGTAGGTTGTGGCAAGAAAGATCAAGATGTTGATAATACCCCAACAGAAGCTGATAATAAAGAATTAATACAATGTCTAGAAAATCAACTAGAAAGTTATCTTTCCCAAGAACAAGATGGACTAATCGAAATACCTTTAAGTGCGATAAAAAGTAGTGATGAAGAAAAAATAGATTATTATAAAGGAGTGTATGCTGGTAATCAGCCAAATAATATTTATGTAATGGTTTTCCCTAAAAATGGAACTTATGAATCAAGCGTCATGAAAGATTTTGATGAATATTTTTATAATAAATTCTCCGTATATCAAATGTACGAAAGCCCACTAACACCTACTATTTATATCCATAGTCAAGATAATGACGTTGATTTCAAAGAGGTGGTTAATAAATGTATGGTTAAAAATGCCACTGATGATGGCAAAACTATTCCTAAAAAAACATTAAATAAAATAAATAATACCACTAAAATAGTTATCGAATTTAACCAGGAAGAATTAGGAATCATTGACGACAAAGACACATTAAAAGAAGTATTAAATACTATTTCTAGCAGTAAAAAATATGGAGATGCATTCTTGTGCGATGGTAATAGTTTTCAATTTAAAATGTATGATAATGGCAAATTAATTGATACAATTGATGTTTGGAGTGACGGAAAAAGAGTTATCCCAGCAAGCCTCCACAAGGGCTGTTCTTACTACTCAATATCAAATGACATTGATCTAAGAAAAATTATAGAAGAGAACACAAACTATGTATTTTATAGCATTTTAGCTTACGGGGATTTTAATAACTCTAATGAGCAATTGATTTATAAAGATCATAAAAATAGTTACTATATAAAGAGTGATAATCCAAATGAAATATTAATTAAATTTATGTTAACTAATCAAACAATGACTCTTAAATATGCCTTAGAAAATAAATATATTTCTGGAGAAAAAGTGGCAGCAGAAAATCCTGAAATATTGATAAAGAAAATTTCATAGCATTAAACGTACAGAATTTAAAATATAAAGGAGAATATTATGAAAAGAAAAATAATTATAAGTGTTATAATTGTATTAATTTTAAGTACAGGAATCGGAGTCATATATAAAATCATCGAAAAAGATGTAACAGCTCGCGAAACTTTTGATTTTCAAACAAATTCTAATGGCTCTAATGATACTATAAGTCACGATAAACATTCGTTTTATGGGAAAATCCTTGAAATTAAACCATCATACTTAATAGTAGAACCTAACGATAATGAAGAAGAGAAAAAAAGCTCTGATAAATTTCATATTAATTTAAAGAATGACAATACACCTTACGAAGTAGGAACAACGGTAAAAATAACTTATGAAGGCGCAATCTTAGAAAGTTACCCAGCTCAAGTTGCCACAATAGAAATTGAAATAGTAGCAAAAGATAACTAACTAGATAAATAATCCATATCTTATTTAAGATTTTTCCAACTAAAAAATAAAATCGGAAAACATGAGTCTAAAAAAGCGAGTTGATAATATGGACACCCAGAAAAAATTTTCAGAACGTGTACTAGAATATAATGAATGGTTAGCAAGTGTATCTTTAGAATTATTTGATAGTTACAGTATTCTAAATCCTTTCAATGGTGAAAACAGAGCAAAAATAAAAGAAATTACAACGTCTTTTTATAATAAATACTATAATGATCATAAAAAGAGATACCTAATTCTTGGAAGCTCACCAGCTAGAAAAGGAACATCAACTACGGGAATTCCGTTTGAAGATGCCAATCATCTTTACAAAGAAACTGGTATTAAGATTGATGACTTTTATATAAATAAATCGTCTTCTGATTTTTTATATGATGTCATAGAGCAATATGGAGGTTGTAAAAAGTTTTATGCTCACTTTTTTATGAGCTTTGTTTGCCCATTAGGAATCATCAATATAAGTCCTAAAGGTAATGAAATAAACGCCAATTATTACGAGAAAAAGAAGCTAAGAGAATCTTTGTATGATTTCATTGTTGAATCAATAAAACGGCAAATTGCTATGGGAATTGATACCTCTATCTGTTACTGCATAGGAACTGGCGACAATTTTAAATTCCTAACAGAGATTAACGAAAAGTATCAATTTTTTGATCAAATTATTGCACTAGAACATCCAAGATACATCATGCAATATAATAAAAAAGATCGTGATAAATATATGAATAAATATATTGATGCATTAAACAGAACTTACAATAAAAACTAAGGAGAAAAACAATGCTTAATGAATTTTACAAGAGAATAAATTTAAACACGGAATTGAAAAACATATCAGAAAGTATTTGTCAGTTATATAAAATAGGAGACTATATAAAAGATGAGGTCATCTTAATAGGATATGAAGACTTCAACTATATATTAACCACATCTAAGGCGCAATATTGTGTTAAGATATTTAATAAAGATCGGACCATGGAAGAAATACGTAATTATATTACCAGAATTAAAATGGTTTCAAATCTAGATATTAATACTCCAAAACCATTACAGGTTAGCAATATCTATTTGCAAATAATTGAGTTTAATAATATAGAATATAGAGTGTGTGTATTTGAGCATATAGATGGAAAAAGTTTCTATGAATTAAAAGCGATGCCGAGTGATGATGAGATAAAATCTATCGTCCAACAAATGAGCGAGATTCATAATTTAAAACTAAAACCTGAATTTATATACGATCCATGTACTATTACAAACTTCACAAAAGAGTATGATTCTAAAAAGAAGTATTTGGATTCAAAATACTCAAAATTGTTTTCGGAATTATCTATGCGTTTTAAAAATATCGAGCTCGACAAATTGCCACAATGCTTTATTCATGGGGACATCATAAAATCTAATATTATGAAAGACACTAATGGTTCAGTATGGATAATTGATTTTGCTTCTTCAAATTATTTACCACGTATTGTGGATTTAGCAGTTGCAGCTTGTGACTTGTGTTTAAACTCAAACAACAAGGCAGATACAATAAGAAAAACGCATCTAATGTTAAGTGAATATCAAAAATATGCAAAATTAACAGAATATGAACTCGAAGTATTTCCTTTACTATACGACTTAGCCAATGCAATTGGTATTCTGCAAATATGCTATTTAAATAATTTTGCGCCGATATCCGAAGAAGATAAATTTTGGCTAAAAGAAAGTGAAAAGGGGCTAAATTTTAGTGATTCAGACTTTTGGAATTCTATTTTATAAATGATATAATATCTGACATATAGAGGTGAATCGTAAAAATGAAAAGACAAAAAAGAATAGCTTTAATAAATGATATTACTGGTTTTGGACGTTGTTCAATAGCTGTTCAACAGCCCATAATATCTGCTATGAAAATCCAAGCATGTGTTATGCCAACTGCTATATTATCGACACATACCAAATTTCCGCAGTACCAATTATATGATTTCACTGCTAACATGGAAAGTTATATGGATAATTGGCAATTTAATAATATTGAATTCGATAGCATATGCACAGGCTTTTTAGGATCAGAAGCACAAATAAACCATGTTATAAGTTTTTTCAAGAAATTTAAAAAGGAGACAACTTTTATAGTAATTGATCCAGTAATGGGAGATAATGGACATTTATATAATTCCTACACAGAAAAGATGTGTGAACAGATTAAAAATATGATTCCCTATGCTGATTTAATAACTCCTAATTTAACAGAAGCTTGCAAATTAACTAATACGGATTATGAAACATTTATTCCGACTTTAGAAAATTTAAAAGATCTATGTCATAAGCTATCTTTAATGGGCCCAAAGAAAGTTGTAATTACAGGAATTGAAAAAGAAAATAAAATTTTAAATTGTGCTTATGAAAATAATCATCTAAAAATTAAAACAACAAAGAAGATAGGCGACTATCGCACGGGAACAGGGGATATTTTTACTGCCATTGTTGCTGCCAGTATAATTAAGAATCCTAATGGCTCTTTATACAAAGCTGTGAACAAGGCCGTAAATTTTATTAATATATCTATACGTTATACTAACCAATTAGAGCTGCCTCCAAACTATGGTGTATGCTTCGAAGAATTCCTAAAATCATTATAATAATTTAGCCTATTAGTATTACTTCTATATTGAAATACTTTTTTTATATCTCAGTTGTTTATAGAATCTAAACGTTTATTTATTTTAGGCGATAACCACGAATTGGCGTAAACACACAAAGATCAAAATATTTCTTGTTGATATTAAATATATTAAAAACATTAGTGCTCAGAGTTTCTCTAAACTAAAATAAATAATAATAGATATCGTTTACAAAAAGAAATTAATATAATATAATTTAGATAAAAGGAGAAATAAAATATGAAAAAAACAATGCCAATTATTATAGCTGCATTAGTAGTAATTGCTTTAATTGCTGGAAGTATTATCTTATTAAAAAAGGACAAAACACCTGCAGACTTAAAATTACAAACACCAGAAGCTATGCAAAATATGCTAGATAGTATATATGAAAGTTCAAAGATTGAGCTACCTAGCTTGGAAACGACAACTCTTGACATAACTGATGAATTACAATTAACAACATACACGGGGCTTAAAAGCAATGAAAATGTAAGTGATGTAGTGATTTCAACACCATTTATTAATGCTCAAGCATATTCAGTTGCTGTTGTTAAAGTGAAAGACAAATCTAAAATTGAGCAAATGAAAAAAGAGATGTTAGACAATATCGACATGCGCAGATGGATTTGTGTTACAGCTGAGAAATTATATATAACAAACTATGAAAATGTTATATTCTTAATAATGACAGATGAAGCAACTGCGAAACCAATATATGATGAATTTAAAGCATATGTTGATAATAAAATAGGTCGTGAATTAGAGAAAACAGCTGAAAGTGAATTATAAAAAAGAAGCTTCCATTTTTGGAAGTTTTCTTAATTAGAGAGGATTTTATAAAATGATATTTACCAGTATAAGTTTTATTTATTATTTTTTACCTATTGTAATTGTTCTTTATTTTCTTATTCCAAATAAGTTTCGTAACTTTATTTTATTACTAGCATCTTTAATGTTCTACTTTTATGGGGAACAAAGCTATGTATTGTTAATGCTTGCAGAAATATTGATTGCTTACCTGGGAGCTTTATTAATTAATCGATTTCATAAGCGTTCTATTTTTGTTCTAATCATAGCTATTCATTTATCGCTTTTAATATTTTTTAAATATACTTCCTTTTTTATTAGCAACATAAATTTTGCTTTTAATACTAGTATTCCATTTTTGGAAATTGCCTTGCCAATTGGCATATCATTTTATACTTTTCAGATTCTTAGCTACGTGATTGATGTATATAATGGAAAAGTACCCGTCCAAAAAAACTTTTTCTCCCTTGCCACTTATGTAGCTTTATTTCCTCAACTTATAGCTGGCCCTATCGTTAGATATGACAAAATTGCTCTTGAATTAAAGGATAGAAAATCGACGCTTGATGATATTTCTAGTGGCATAAGACTATTTTGTATTGGTCTAGGGAAAAAAGTATTGATAGCTAATATGCTTGGATTAACCTGTTCAGACTTTCTTGCAACAGATGAAAAAAGCATAGTATTTTATTGGCTTTATGCTATAAGTTATATGCTGCAAGTCTATTTTGATTTTTCCGCTTACTCTGATATGGCCATCGGTTTAGGAAGGATATTTGGATTTCATTTTCTTGAAAACTTCAATTATCCCTTTATCTCCAAGAGTATTACCGAGTTTTGGCATCGTTGGCACATCTCTTTAAGTACATGGTTTAAAGATTACATTTATATTCCCTTAGGTGGAAATAAAAAAGGTCTAAAAATACAAATTAGGAATATATTAATTGTCTGGATGCTAACAGGCATTTGGCACGGAGCAAGTTGGAACTTCGTAATATGGGGACTTTTATTTGGGGTAGTGTTAATTATTGAAAAGCTATTCTTAAATTCCTTTCTTGATAAGATACCAAACATTTTTAAACGATGCTATGTACTATTAATAGTTTTAATAAGCTTTATTATATTTGCATCTACTGATATGAGCGAAGCATTTAGCAATATAATTGGTCTATTTGGAGGCAAAGAAAGTTTATTTATTAACCAATATACTATCTATGTTTTGCGAAATAACATTGTGATCTTATTAATTGCAATAATAGGTTCAACGCCACTATTAAAAAGTATCGTAAATAAACTAAAAAGCAAGCCAAATACCAATAAAATAATAAACCTACTAGAGCCAGTAGTTATAATTGCTATCTTGTTTATTACAACAGCTTATTTAGTAGATAACTCATATAACCCATTCTTATATTTTAGATTCTAGGAGGCCAACATGAATGATAAATTAAAAAATATAATAGTGATTAGCTCTTTCTTTTTAATCATAATAGCAACGTTTATATACAACCTTATAAAAAGTGATTTGGACATATCACTTTCTGAGCGACGTAAACTAGAACAATTTCCTGAGCTAACGATTAAATCAACTCTAGACGGCAGCTTTTTTGAGAAATTTGAGAACTATACAATGGATCAATTTGCTCATCGTGAGAGCTATCGTCAATTAAAAAATAAGATGGAAATGAAACTATTTCATAAAACAAATTTCAATAACATATATATTCACGATAATTCATTAGTTGAACAAATCTACCCTTTAAATGAAAAATCAATTCATAATCTAACTAAGAAAATGAACTATGTTCATGATAATTATCTAACTGATAATAACAAAATATATTATTCTATTATTCCCGATAAAAATTATTTTGTTAATGATAAAAATTTACGATTAGATTATGATTTATTACAACAATATATGAAAGAAGATATACCATGGGCTACATACATTGATATAACAAAATCCTTAAATCTCGAGAAGTACTATTTAACCGATTCTCATTGGCGCCAAGAACACCTTATAGATGTGGCATCGCATATTGCTTCATCAATGAACACGCGTATATCATCAACTTACGACGACCGCATTATAGCTGATTTTAAAGGTGTTTATAATGGACGTTATCCTGATAATAAACTAATTGATAAAATTCATATTTTAACCAATGATATAATCGATTCTGCTGTAGTCTACAATTATGAGACAAAAGAGGAAGGACCAGTATACGATTATAGCGCTATAGATGGCATCGATAAATACAACGTCTATTTATCAGGATCTGTTTCCCTATTAAAAATTGACAATCCTAACAACAAGACGGAAAGAGAACTAGTTGTCTTCCGTGATTCCTTTGGTAGTAGTTTAATTCCGTTATTGATTGAAGGATATAGTTCCATAACTATTGTTGACACTCGTTATATATCACCAAAGATATTAGCAGATTATATTGATTTTAATACCAAAGATATTTTATTTTTGTACAACACTTCTTTAATAAACAATAGTTCATCGCTAAAGTAGAATAACTAATTATAATTAGCAAAGAAAGATTCCCAGGGATCTTCTTTTTTTAATCTGTTTTTTATATTATTAATGGTAATACTATCAGGTTTGATTTTCTGTAACTCATCCCAAAATATTGGACAAGATACAGTAGGATTATTTTTTAACCTAAGAGAATAGGGACAGACACTAGTGGCTCCCAATTTATTGCGGAAATAATCGATAAATATTTTTCCTTTTCTCTCCTTTTTTCGCATACTAAGGGTGTACTTATCTGGATATTTTTCTACTAAAACTTGAGCAACATTTTTAGCTAAATCAGCACATTTCTTCCATGATGTAAATTGTAAAGGAACGTATATATGGTATCCTTTACCTCCGCTAGTTTTTAAGTACGCAGGAACTTCTAATTCATCTAATATTTCTTTTAAATCTAAAACTCCCTCACGCACTTTCTTTAAAGATAAACCTTCATCTGGATCTAAATCAAACACCAGAATATCTGGTTTTTTAATCTTATTTTCTTTTGATCCCCAAATATGAAATTCAAAACTATTCATTTGCACTTCTCCAACCAATCCAGAAGTGTTCTTGATATAATAATAGTCTGTTTTTTCACCATTCTTACTAGTTATTAATTTTTTATTAAGACCTTTATTAACTTTCTGATTAAAATGTTTCATAAAAAATATATTGCGTATACCGCCCTCAGGCGAGCGCACTGTGCTTATAAGTCTTTTATCTAAAAAGGGCATCATTCTTTTTGCAACTAATTTATAATAATCCGCAATTTGTTTCTTTGTCGTCATAGATTTCTTAAATATAACTTTATTTGGATTAGTAATAAGGATATCATCATCACTGAGGCCTGCTTCGATTTCTTTTATCGTTCTACCAGTTGTAATACTTGTTGTATATTTTTTTATATCGGCAAGGTTTACATACTCATCTTTTTCTTTTATTAATAACCAATTATCCTCTTTAAACTTTACAAGAGTCCATTTGCCCATTAATCTTTTTCCAACAAAAGTGAATTTTATTGGGCCTTTATTGAAATCTACTTTTTCACTCTTGTCTGGATGCCAATAACCTTTATCCCAAAGTTGAACAACTCCCGCACCATATTGCTGTTTAGGAATAACGCCTTCAAAGTTGCCATATGAAAGGGGATGATCCTCCACTTTAACTGCTAATCTTTTATCTTTTGGATTAAAAGAAGGGCCCTTTGGAACAGCAAAACTTACATAGACACCATTATATTCTAAACGTACATCAAAATGATCTCTAGAAGCTAGATGATGTTGTACCACAAACTTTAGGTTTTTACGTTTTCTTTTTAGAACAGCTCCTTTTGGTTCCTTAGTAACTTTAAAATTCCTCTTTTTATTATATTCATCTAATTTCATAAATCATCACCTTCCACAAGCTTAGCATGTCTTAATAATCCCTTGCTCGTTTTTTCTAAATAGGATACTTGGCATTGCACAAAGGGTTTAATAAAAGTAATATCCTTATCACACTCAAAAAATGGTTTTGTATTCCCCATATTCAAAAGCCTTGTAAATAATTTACTATTCTTGCTAACACTTACAAATCCCACTAAAGAGAACTTATTTAATTTTCTTTCTAACAAAGCAACTGACATCGTATTATTCTTATTCTCTTTATATCCACCGATTATAAATTGCTCCCGCATATTGTTTTTTATTTTAATAAAATCAGAAGTCCTTTTATTTATATGATATAAGCCCAATTTATTCTTTGCTACCATTCCCTCTAGGTTAGCTTTTCTTATTGCGTCAAAGAATTTACATCCTTTTTTATCGACTATTTTAACTTTCATAAATACATCACTATCCCTAATTTTATTCAAGATCTTCTTTCTTTCAAATAGGGGAGTAGTAGTCAAATCTTTTTTATCATAAAGTATATCAAAAGCCATAAAAACCGCAGGTTCACTTATGCTATAATATTCAATCGATTTCTTGCTCTTTAATCTCACTCGTTTTTGTATTTTAGAAAAAACAGGTTTTCCATCATTGAAAATAATAAGCTCGCCATCAAAGATTACATCATTTTTTACTAATTCTTTTAAAGAACTTAATTCTGGAAATAGCCTCGTTAAATCTACATTGTTGCGACTCTTAATCATCACTTCTTGTGGTGAGACAAAAATAATAGCTCGGATACCATCAAACTTTAATTCATATAAATATTCATCCGAATCAAAAGGTTTATCTAGTTTATTTAATAGCATTGGGTGCCAATCTCTATTTTTCCAAATATTCATCGCTCTTTTAAGCTCTTTTCTAAGGCTTCCATCAAGTCACTAATTTGTTTTCGGCTTTTCTTCTTTTTACCTTTAATGCTTTTGCCATTAATTTTATCATCAATTGCTTTCCTAATATTATCTTGATAATCATCCCTATATTTATCAGGCTCAAATTTGCCTTGTAGAGAGGTAATTAACTTAATTGCTAATTCTAATTCCTTATCATTGATTTTAATCGGACTATCATCTTTATTTATATTTACTTCCTCTTCAAAATACAGAGTAGTCATAATAATATTTTGATTATTAAATCTTAAAATACAATAATAAAATTTGCTGCCAATAACTGTCTTTGCTAATGCCACCAATTTACTTCTCTTTAATGCCTCACAAAATAAATAATAAGCTTTACCTTTTCCTTCAGCATCGATATCATAACTTTTTTCAAAATAAATTGGGTCAATGTCTTTTAAAGGAACAAAGGCAATAATTTCAATCTCTTTTTCGTTTTCTGGTTTAAGTTTATCTAATTCTTCCTTTTCAAAAAAGACATATTTATCTTTTTCATATTGATAACCCTTTATGATCTCATCGTCTTTAATTTTTTTATTACAATTTGGACAATACTTGATATAATTAATTCTACTTTCACATTTTTTATGCAACTGATTAAATGATGTATCGTTATTGCGGATAACTGGATTCATTAAAATTGGAATATTGACTAATCCAAAATTAATACTACTATGTGTATTTGCCATAATATTTCACCATTAATAGTATTAGTTAGATGTAAATAATTATACAGCTTCACCTTATCTTAATAATTTCAATAGGATCAATATTAATAATTAAGACTCCATATTTACTAGTTAATATTTTATCAACTAACTTAAATTGTTTTTTCATCTCTATATCAATAATATTAAACATACTTAAAACGCTATTGAAGTATTGGCTAAACGAGCAATCCAGGCTTAATTTATTAAAA
Source organism: uncultured Bacilli bacterium (assembly GCA_950097225.1). GTDB lineage: Bacteria > Bacillota_I > Bacilli_A > RF39 > UBA660 > CAG-582. The sequence continues at coordinate 17,454 of CATNCE010000004.1, read as the reverse complement.
AAAGAGTAGGCTAGTCCATAAGCAAGCATATTTGGTAATATATTATACTCCATATAATAAAGAAGAGAATCATTTAACTTTTTCCAACTATTCATGTCTTTCCTCCTAATATACATATAAACGCCTCTCTTTAAAATTACTTTTTTTTCCTTATTTAATTAATATATGATATAATTAAATAAGTAATAAATATTACTAAGAAAGGTGTAATTATGGAATTAAAAGGAAGTAAAACAGAACAAAATTTAATGACAGCATTTGCTGGCGAATCACAAGCACGAAATAAATACACATATTTCGCATCTCAAGCAAAAAAGGATGGCTATGAACAAATAGCAGCAATCTTCTTAGAAACTGCTGAGAACGAAAAAGAACATGCTAAAATGTGGTATAAAGAATTACATGGAGGAAAAGTTCCAGCAACTTTAGATAATTTAAAAGATGCTGCTAATGGTGAAAACTATGAATGGACTGACATGTATGATGAATTTGCTCGCACAGCTCGTGAAGAGGGATTTGAAAGAATCGCTTTCTTGTTTGAGAGTGTAGCAGCAATCGAAAAAGAACATGAAGAAAGATATCGTAAACTTATTGAGAATCTTGAAAATGGTTTAGTATTCTCAAAAGATGGCGATCGCATTTGGAAATGTCGTAACTGTGGACATATCGTTATTGGTTCACAAGCACCAGAAGTATGCCCAGTTTGTGCACATCCACAAGCATATTTTGAAATAAAAGCAGAAAATTATTAGAATTACTTTTTAATTATTTCAATAGAATTTCTATAATCATGAATTAGCTCTTTAACAAAAGGGCTAGTTTTTTTATTTACTAAAATATATATATAGTTCTTTGTTCTAGTGAGAGCTACATAAAATAGGCGTCTTTCTTCTTCGAAGGGAATATAGTCTTTATCATTAATAACATGCCGCAAAATTCTCTCATTTTTTATCTGTGCTGGAATATTATCAGAATTAACCAATATTACATTATCAGCTTCTAATCCTTTTGATCTATGAATTGTAAGTTTCTTATGCCATTTAACACTTTTTATATCCGCATTATTGCGGCCTATTACTAAAATATCCTCACTATCAATAATTGCAAGTACTTCCTCAATTGTATAATTAAATAATATCTTTATTGGTTTAGTAAGATTTTTATTCGATACAATATCCTTTCTCAACTGTTTCTTATTCTTCATAATAAAACTAGAACTAATCCTAATTAATTCATTGCTATTACGATAAGTGTACCGCAAATTATGAATGGAGACATCCTTAAAATACTCGTTGAAATTGACAAATATATCCAAATTACATCCTGAGAATCGATATATACTTTGCCAATCATCTCCCACAACAAAAACTTTTGCCTTATTTATTTTAATGATTTCTTTAATCAAATTATATCTAACTAATGAAGTATCTTGAAATTCATCTATTATTATATATTTGTACTTAACAGGCTTCTTTTTTACCAAATCTGTTGCTTTGATAATCATGTCATCAAAATCAATTTTTTGCACACTCTCACACTCGCGCATGTATATCAGCATAATATCTAAAATCATTTTTAAAATCTTTTTCTCATTAAAGAAACTCCATCTGTATATTTTATAAATCGTTTGCAATGACATATTGTTGCTTTTGGCTAGTCTAATAAATGTCACAATAGTATTCTTTAATTTTACATATTCATGGCTTTTAATTAAAACCTCAAAATTCTGATTAGAGAAAAATATCGAATCTAAAAATTGTTTCTTTTCATAACGGATATATGAGAAAATGTATTCATCAACTATAAATTCTAAGTATGCATCATCTATAATACTAACATCTCCAAGAATAGTTAATCCCAATTTATGAAATGTAAATATATCTAAACAATAACCCATTTCTTCCGTTTTCATCTTTAGGCTATTAACAGTCTCATTAGTAAAAGATATGCAAAGAATTTCATCACTGTCTGCTAGCTTATTATCAATAAGATATTTAATTTTTCCGAGTATCGTAAGTGTTTTACCTGACCCAGCTCCTGCCACAACCAAGGTAGAGTCACAATCACTTATAATCGCCTGCATCTGTGTTTCATCTAAATAATAGCCCTGAATTTTTAATCCTTCCATTTTCCTCTCCTTACACTATATTTATTAACGAAAAAAAGGGAATTTACTTTCCCTTTAAACAATTTCCTTAAATATATCTTTATTAATTGAATACAAAAATATTTGACAAGGCTTCTTAAACTTAGTTTCGATATATTCCTTATATCCTTTTAATTGTAGTTTATACTCACTCTTATCAATATCTGATAACTTATAATCAATAATAACATAATGGTCCCTAAACTCTAACAACAAATCAATAAACCCATGATAAATTGCACCATCTTTAATAAAGCGAATCTCATACTCTTTAAAACAATTAGCTGTCTTGATATTTAACACCTCTGGATGCTTTAAAAAGTTTTTAACATGATTTTTTGCTTTATCATTAATATTTAACTCCTCTAAATTATCATTATTAAAATCATACACCTCAAACACATAATGCATATAAGTTCCAAAGTCCAACTTAGTCTTTAAATCCTTATCAATAATTTTCGTTAAAGACTTGGAGAAGTGTTTATTATCCAATATTTTATATTCATGTGTTAATGGTCTTACATCTATTACCGCATCTGACTTTCTAATTCGTTCCTTATAATTACTATCCTTAATCAAATTATAGCCATTATCGATGCTTATATCATTCAAATTCACCTGTTTAATATATTTGCTAATCTTATACTTGATTACGCTTAGAATGTCCCTAAAATTAGTTAAAGATACAAGATCATGAGTATTTATATTAGCACTTGGAGAAATATCCTCATTAAATTCATTTATCATAATTATTTTTTCTTTTGCTCGTGTAAGAGCTACATAAAATAATCTTATGCGTTCTGATAATTTCTGGATATTCTCTTCATTATTATAGAGATCATAGGCTAAAGTCTTCCCAATACCATTATCATAAAATGGTACAACAAAACCCAAAGTAGGGGAAAACTTAAATCTAGTGACTTTCGGATCCTTAATAAAATTATTTTTTAAATAAGGCAAATAAACTATTGGATACTCAAGTCCCTTAGACGCATGAATAGTCATAATCTTAACCGTATTAGATCTAGAGTCCTTGTTAGTAGTCATTTTAATATCCTCATCACTTTTAAGAATTTCATCAAAATAATCGCGCAACTGATATATTGAATAACCAAAATTATTTAAAGACTCTGCATTTTTAACAAAATACTCTAACTTCGTTAATCTCTCTTCCACATCTCCAACTATCACCAATTTTTCAACTATTTCCATTTTATCAATTATTAACGCCAATATTTCCTTATTAGAATGATTATCCACGGCCACACTTAGCTCAAGTACTTTTTTATATAATTCACACTCTCTAAATCCATCATTTACAAAAATATTATAAACATCATTATCTCTCATCTGACAAACATAACTTCTGGCAATAGACAAAAATGCATGTTTAAACTCATTATCTAATCTCTCTTTTTTTACTCCGATAATAAGTGTTATCAAATTCTTCAAAATATATACTTCATCTTCATCTTTTATAGATATATCTTTATATATAGTAGTTGGAATACCTCGATATTCTAAAATCTTCTTAATTAATTCGAAATTCGTAGACTTATCTACCAATACTGAAAAATCCCGATACTCAAGAGCTCTTGCTATCATAGCACCATTTTGAAAATCTGTAATAGTCTCTTTATTAGCAAGTCTTCTATTAATATCATCGGCTATTAAGAAAGCTTCGATTTCCTTATCGTTATATTTTTTTTCACTATTGTCATAACTAATAATTTCCATGTCATAATCGTGATTCTGGAAATTTAAATAATTCTTATTACCGAAAATCATCTCGTGTTGATTTTTATAATCAGCTCCTCCAACATCATCATACATGATCAAATCGAATATTAGATTAATATTATTTATTACTTCATTTCGTGAACGAAAATTCATATTCAAATCAATTTTAAAACCATTCTTATCTTTTGAATAATCATCATATTTTTTCTTAAATATATGAGGATTAGCATTTCTAAATCTATAAATTGATTGTTTAACATCGCCAACCATATAGACATTATTATTAGCTATATACGAGATGAATTCTTCTTGAATATCATTAGTATCCTGATATTCATCAATCATTATTTCATAAGTTTTTTCCTTTATTTCATTGCGTACATCTGCATTATTTTTTACAAGCTCAATTGCCTTAAGGGCAATATCGGAAAACTCATAGACGTTATGACTCTTCTTAAAATCATTTATCTCTCTATCTAACTCTAGAAGGATTTTTATAATGGCTTCTATATATGGTCGTGTACTTAAATAATGCTCAATTACTTTTTCTTTATCATCAACTAAGTATTTTTTCAATTCATCTAATAGACTTTTTATCTGTCCGCGAATTATAGTAGCTTCATCCGTGTAATACCCTTTATAAGCTCTAGCAAGTGCTAAATTATCCAGATAGTATAAATCATCTAAAGAGCTAGCTGAACTCAAATTAGCATAAAGGACCTGATTTTTATCTCGTGCTCCCTCATTTAAAGTCTCACTTTCTAAATCTTCCAGAAGGGTAAGAATTTTATCGCGTAAATCAAACAAGATATTCTCTAATTTATCTATCATTTTATTTACAAAATCATCACTAAAATATGTCTCTATATAGTCTTCTAAATAACGCTTTCTATCAATTAGATTCATTAACTGCTTATAATAAGTGCCAATCATTTCTCGAATCTGTTTATCGTTTTTTACTTCAATATCACTAACTAATTTAATGAAATTCTCATCTCTTTTGTAGTAAAGATTTTCAAATATTTCGTCAATGCATCTTTCAATTTCCAAGTTAATAATTGAACTATCGACAATCGTAAAATCTTTACTTATTCCCAATAAATAATTATACTTTTTTACTAAACTCTGTGCAAAAGAATCAAATGTTGTAATATAAGCAGAATCAAGTAACAACGCTTGATCGCTAATCGTCTTATCTTCATTTATTATCTTGCGAATGCGCTCTTTCATTTCTGCTGCGGCATTATTAGTAAATGTTAATATAATTAAATTATTTATGCCTACACCGCTTTGCAAGATTCGTGCAACTCTTGTTTTTAATACTGTTGTTTTTCCCGAACCTGCTCCAGCTGAGACGATAATATTTGTCTTATCTTTGTCGACTGCTAATTGCTGCTCCTTTGTTAAATTACTCAACCTCATCACCGCCTTTCTTATTAACAACTTTATAATTAAAGTCTTTAAACTTTCTAAAGCATATATCTTTATATTGACAATACTTACATCCATCGATGTTTTTGCTTTCAACCTTTATCGGATGTATAGAAAATAAAGCATTGCCGACATTATCTATCGCACCCATGATAAGTGAATCCATAAGTTCAATTAGTTCATCTCTTTCTTCCAGCGATAAAACATTTTTATTCTTTCTTATAAAGCCATCTTTTGTACTAAGCGATTTAATAACTTGCGACTTTTCATAGCTATCATCAAATTTAGAAATTAAATTAATATCATCGAATGTAATACCTTCTAATCGCAATTTTCTTTTTCGCTCACTCAAGATATCTTTATTAGGCATATACTCATTATTTAAATCTAAAATATGCTGAATATATAGGCCAGCTACTTCATAACTTTTATCAAGACACTTTAGCAAATACAAATATATAGGAAGTTGCAAAGATACTCCTAAGTCAAACAGATCCGAATCCACGGCTTGAGCATTAGTTGTTTTATAATCTATTATCAATAAATAATTGTTTAAAACTAATATCTTATCAACAAATCCTTTCAACTTCGTTTTATAATCTCTTTCGATCTCGATAATAATTTCCTTTTCATGAGTAGCATCATTGTGCTTAGAATGCGTATACTGTTCTTCAATAGTATCTAATACAAAATGCACCATAGGACGTAGAAGCTCAAAAAAGAAGTTGTCTTTACTAGTTCCATTTAATAAATTATTATTTACCAAATATTCATTGTACGCATCATCCGCATCCATTGTTCCATTTAAAACTCTCTCTAGGGTATAATGAAACAAATTTCCAATTGTTTGCTCTAGTGTAGTTTCATAATCGGCAATTTTTAAAATGCTACTTACATAGAATTTAAAAGGGCACTCATAATATTTTGATATATTAGAATAAGAAAAAACTATTTTATCATCGATATTCTTCTTTAGGTTATCACTATTGATTCCTGAAAAAGCATTATCATAACTCTTATAAGGTATAAAATAATTATTATATAAAATTTCTAATTCTTCTGAATACTCATTAAATTTAATTAACTTATCGATCTCGGTTGCTAATTGCAATTTATTCTTATCAATAGAATATTTTGATATCGTCTTTTTACCACTAACGACATCTAATCCCTCATCATCGATTAAAAAAGATGGTGAATAGCTCTTAAAAGAACTACTAAGTTTGTAAGTAACAACCAAGTTCTTAATATTTCTTATAGCACTTACATAACGTCTTTTTTCAAGGTTATTATATTCATCAGCTGTTTCTAAAAAGTCGGGTTTAATATCATCACTTATGTAGTCTTCATCGCGCTTAAATTTTGGGACAGCTCCTAAATTAAAACCAATTAAAAACACGTAATCGTCATCAGTAAATACATTATCCCTAATATCTGTTGTCACTATCTCCTTAAAAAAGTGACTCGCCGCAATGCGAATGGTTTTCATCTCTTCGATAACGAGATCCTTTATCTCCATAATCGAAGAACACCAGTAATATGTGTTAAGCAAGCTAGCTAATTTATTTATAACGTTAGCATTAAAAGGATTATTAGAATCAAAACGTTTTTTTATTTTATACATTAACAAATCTAAATTAGGAATTAAATTATCAATAAAATATTGACCAATTGCCGTCTGATAAAGTGTTGTCTCTGACTTTATAAAAATAGGTAAGTTATACTGCTTAGCAAGCATCTTAAATGTAAAATAATATTCATCACTATAATTAGCAATATATATATGTTCTAAACCAATTCCTTTTTCTATTAGTTTAGCTATCTCTTCAAATACAAACGTTGCCTCTTCAATCATCGTATTAAATTCATAGACCACGGGAGTATAATTAAAGTCTGTTTTTTTTGTTTTGTGAATATCAATATATTCCTGAGCTAGGTCTAGTAAATAAAGATCAAATTTCTTTAATGCGTCAAAGCCAAACACGTACAATGCCTTCTTTGACTTTAACAAGTTTATAAATAATTTATCGCAAATTAATAAATTGTTATTAACAAGTTGTTTTTTTAAATGTAATAAGTCCTGCAACTTCTTTTCTTCACACGTATTTTTGTTCAAAAAATAAATATTATTAATAAGATCACACGCAACATTATAACCAACGTTGCGACTCCTCATTACATAGTTAATAGTCTCATTGTTATAATCGAACAACAAGCCCTTCTTTAAATCACTAAATGTTAAAATCTTTATATTAAGGAGTAACTCCTGTTTGTCGATATAATCTAAAACTTTGCTCTTTAATTTGCTAGGAATAACCAAGATTGAATTTCCTTCAATATCTTTTAAAAAGTTCATAAAACCACCTAATAAAATTATAGCATTAGTTTTAATTTTCCGCCAAACAAAAAAGAGTTCAACTAAACTCTTAATCTTTATATTCACTAGTAATTCCAAAATAATCTTCTAAAGTGATCCAATCACCATCATTATATAGTTTGTTAGCTAACTCTTTGCCAACATATCTAACATGCCATGATTCATACTTGTAACCAGTTTCGTTAGTTTTTCCCTTTGGAAATCTTATAATAAATCCATATTTAGCACAATTATCATTTATCCACTTGGCCTGCGGTGTATTATCAAAACTAGAACTTGGATTATTTATATCGAAACAAAAACCCGATTGATGTTCTGAATATCCTGGACGCGCAGAATAAGTATCTGCTAAGGCTTTGCCATCTTTAGAAACATATGAGTTATAGATTTTTTCTTGTGAGCTATATGGTCGATACCCACTTTGAATCCATAAGTTTAACCCAACAGCCGCAGCATCAGCCTTCATTTGTGTCCAAGCCTGATAAGCTTCTTCATCAATACAATCGTTACAAACTCCCGTCTTTCCTGTCGGATCATTATGCGGATTTTTAGGGGAGTAAGTAGCTGGCAAAGGATAAGTTTTGTTTACTATTAAAATACCATCAATATACGTCTCTCCATCAATCGTTTCGATTTTAAATCCTTTACTAGTTTTAGGTGTCGTATCAACGACAGGCTTCGCAGTTGTATTAACTTTAGTAGTCGTTTTTTCATTGTCCATGTCATTATCTTCTTTCTTTTCTTGCACACAAATGCCATTAATCATACAATTGTAACAACTATCATAAAGAATAAAGCCAACTAATTTGGGAATATAGAGCACGATGCCTATAATAATCGCATTAACTAAGGCCTTTTTATAATTCTTTTTCTTTGCCTTATGGATCTTATAAGCTATTAAATAAAGAAGGGGAATAGCTATAATTACGCCCAAATAGCCGACATGAATCATTTTTGTAATATCATTTACATTACACATATAATCTCCTATATCTATGCAAGACTAATAATTTATATGTACTCTTTCTACATACCATTCTTGCTCATATACAAAAAACAGGGAAAATCCCCATTTTTTATTTTCGTTTCCAAATATTTACAACCATAATTAACATACCAATAGCCTCAATTACCAAGGAAGCTACGATAAGTATGCGTGTTACCTCGATAGATAAATCTATCTCGCCAGATAAATAAGTTGTCAAAACTAAAACAAATAATCCGATAATAACTGTAAGAATACCAATATCAATGCGCTTGTTAATTTTTTTATCCAAATTGTCATCTATGCGTTCTAATTCTTTTACTTCGGTGTGACGTTCCTCATTCTTAACAGGAGCAGCTTCTTTTTGTTCTTCATTAACGATAACTTCTTGATAAATAAGAACATCTTCTTTAACTTTTTCAACTTTTGGTTGCTCTTTTTTTGTAGTTGTTGCCTCTTTTGGCTTTTCTGTTGTTTTTTTAGCAACTTTTTTTTCTGCTGTTTTTTCTTGGTGTACTGGCTGTTTAGTCTTGGTTGTTTTTACTTCAACTTTTTTAGTTGTCTTAGCTTCATCCTTTTTCGCTGCACTTTGTTCCTTTGTTACGCTTCTCTTTGGGCTAGCAACATTTGACTCCTCAGTTTTCTTAGGCGCACTAACTTTCTTTGTTGCTTGTTTAGTTTTAGCAGGGGCACTAGTTGTCTTCTTAGTAGAACTAGTACTATTAGTTGCTTTAGTTCCTTTCTTACTTGTACTTGTAGTTTTTTTCTTAGTATCTTTTGCCTCAGCCATTTTTATCACCTCTAATTATAATTATACTTAGCTTTTCCCAAAATACAAGAAAAAACGATAACATAATTTACTTTTAATCGTAAATAAACTATAATTATACATTATAAAGTATGAGGTGGAGTAGTGAAAAAAGTATTGCTTTTAATAATCATGTGTGTATTTTCTATTGCCGAAGTGGGGGCTACACCAGATCCATACTCTGAAAGTACCCGTTTTTCTGCTGAATTAATCCGCTGTGATTCTACCGAAAATATATGGTTAAAAGAAAACAATCAAATAAAACGTATTCGCTTGGTTGCTTACGATGCAGAATCAGGACCCATTGATCGCGAAATAAATGAATTTGTATGTTCAACATTAGAATCATCTACTATCGAACTAGAATATGTGTCTAGTGAAGTTGATGAATACAACCGCATTCCTGCATTTGTCTTTGTAAATGGTGAATTACTTCAAAACATACTTATAAAGAAAGGCTATGGACAAGTAAATAACGTAACTGCTAAATATAATTACTTAGATCAACTATGTGACACCCAAGTTACAGCTATAAGTGCTAATTTAGGTATTTGGCAGTACCCTAACATCCAAGAAAAATATTGTAACTCAGGAATTAAACTAGCAAAAAGTGCTGCATCTCCTAGTGAGAAACAAAAAACAACAGATAAAAAAGATTTAAAGCATTTAAAATATATGATTTTTATGAATTCTGGAATCGTCTTATTGCTATTAATAATTAAAACAAAATAAAAGGAAGTGAGTTTATGGCTCGTGATCGCTTAGATATAATTTATGAAGATAAAGAGATTATTGTTGTCAATAAACCAGCTCATCTTCTTACAATTAGCACATCCGAAGAAAAAATAAAAACACTTTATCATAAAGTATACGAATACGTTCATAAAAAACATAAAAGCAACAGAGTATTCATTGTTCATCGCCTTGATAAGGACACATCTGGGCTTGTCCTTTTTGCCAAAAATCCGCACATTAAAGAACAACTTCAAAGCATCTGGAATGATGAAACCACAATTCGTGAATACTTAGCTATCGTTGAAAAAAGCGTAAACCAAAAAAGAGGTACCATCCGTGAATACTTAAAAGAAACTAGTACTCTACATACTATAAAGACTAGCCCTAAGATGGGGAAATTAGCTATTACTAATTATGAAGTTATCAACAAAACTAAAAACTATAGTGTCTTAAAGATCACGATCGAGACGGGACGAAAAAATCAAATTCGCGTTGCTATGCAAGGAATGAATCATCCGATAATTGGCGATAAAAAATATGGTTCAACTAAAAATCCTTTGCGTCGCATGTGCCTCCACGCTCATCGCTTAGAATTTATTCATCCTCTAACTCACAAAAAAATGGAATTCGTAGCTAAAATTCCATCTGAGTTCAAAATTTTTGAAATGAATAATTAAATCTTCATTTTTTACTATAATAGTCCGCCTACGTCATCTTCCTTATATTCTAAAATGTCACCAGGCTGACATTTTAACGTTTTGCAAATACCCTCTAATGTTGAGAATCTTATTGCTTTTGCCTTGCCTGTTTTTAAATTTGATAAATTAGCTTCTGTTATACCAACATTTAATGCAAGTTCTTTTAATGAAATTTTGCGATCAGCCATTACGCGATCAAGTCTTAAAACAACACCCATAATAAAATATACCATTCTAGATTGACTAGCCTTTCTTTACTATATTATAACATATAATTATTGACAATCAATATTATTTCTTGTAATTTTGATAATAATCTTGTTCACTTAATACATCTAATAGATTGTCAATACAAGCGTCTCCCGTCTGATTATATAAATCATCTAGTTCCAATATCAAATTTCTTAAAGACATGTTTTGATATTGAATATTAAAACTCTTAAGAATTTCTATTTGTTCCTGAGATAAGCATAAATTTTTATCATTTACTTTCTTGCGCATTGTATAACTTGGATCAATCTCGATATCTAACATTCTATTCACCTCTAGCTAATTATATCATAAAAAAGGCATCACTTAAGTGAGCCAACTAAATTCATCAAATCAACTGTATTTAAAAAATAATATCCAGCAACGACAATAATTCCAAATATTAACATGAAAAACAAAACGGGAATAAAATCCTTAATTGATACTCTTTGTTTTTCATTTTTTACGAGTTTAATCTCTTTTGCATTATTATCGACCATAGCATCGACAAGTTCCATTGTTTTTTCTAATTCTTCATCATGATATATATCTGGTTCGATCGGAATCATGTTAGTATTTATGAGCTCTTCATCGACATCAAAGTAGTCTTCTCCATGAATACTGATCAATATTTTTTCAATTTCTTCGTCAAAATTAGTTACTAATTTGTTATTAGCATCGAAGAGTCTTACATTAGTATTCACGCTAGCCCACTCCCTATCATACAAACCATGTTATCACAACTTTCTTGCAAATACAATAAAAATCAGTGGATATTCTTTGCAACTCTAGGCATTTTATGGTATATTTATAATAATAAGGAGGCCAGTAAAATGTTAATTCAAGCTCGTAAAAGCATTAAAGAATTCTTAAAAGAATTAAAAAATCGTATTGAACTACTATCCAGTAACCAAGTTACTGCTAACATTGATAATGCCAATATTAATGCAATTAATCAGGTTTTAAAGAAATATAACTTAAATAGTGCCTCTAGCACAAGCATAACGCCAAGCACCATAAAACAAATGCAAACAGGCGATATTAAAGACCTCCTAATGTTTACCAATACAGCAGATCCTGCGATAGATTATTTACTAACCCATCTAGATCAAGAAGAAACTTATGCCAAAATAGCTTCTACTATAAAAAAATATATTGAAGAATTTATGAGCATTGGCCTTAATCAGACAACTATGTTCAATGATAAAATCGGTACTTACCAAAAATATATCACATTGTTTGAAAAAGAAGAAAATTTTGCTTGCGGAAAAGTCTTCGAAGAATTTAATGAATTATCCAAGATCATGTCTGAAGTTGGATTGTCTGATGAAAATAAATGGCCCATTCTTGAGTACGTCGCGATAATGAACCAATTTCCAATCGATACTAAGTACTTCGATATTAGTACAAAGATCAATATAGAATATGCCAAAGTAGAAGAGTATCTAACTTCTCAAAACGAAAGCATTATCGTTGACTATCTTAACAACAATTCTGTTGACATCGATATCATTCCCACGATAGCTCGAAATCTTGCTGCTAGCCTTGATTTGCCAGTTGAGGTAATCATCAACATATTATCTGTAATGATCGCTAGTGGACTTTATGATAATCTTATTAATGTCGACAAAGAAATGCATGATGAATATCTTGATAACATTGCTTTTTCCTTGTCTTTTGTAAAACCACTTAAAGATCCATTAATATACCAAGCAATATCGATAAAGAAAAATACTGAGGAATTCTTTTTTAACTCAGTTAATAACCAAGGTATAACTAACCAAATGATAAACGAATACTTAGATACACCAATTTCTTTAATCGAATCATCAAACAATGTTTCTCGCGAAACAGCAATCGAATATAAAGAATTAGCTGTTCTAAAGCCAATATATGAGACTATAGACACTATATCTTCCATGTCCCCTGATACGGATGAATATAAAAAAGCTTTAAATATCTTAAGTAAATTGATCGAACAATATAACTTATTAGAAAACAAAAAAATAGAAATATCAAATAGAATAAATTAGGAGTGAAAAAATATGAATGAAGGGAAAAAATTATTATATACTATAATTGCTGATGTACTAGATAAATTATCATCTCTAGATGAGAGTCCACTTTTCTGTGATGATATTAACTTGCCAGAATTATATATAAAAATTTGTAATAATGAAGATAATTTTTACCAAGTAACCGACGCTGTAATTGACCATATTATTGCTTCAGCAGCCATTAAAAATTCAGCTTCATTCAAACAGAATGCCAAAAAAGCCCGTGATTTATTAATCGGTAAAAAATATTATAATCTTAAAGTAAATTTAAAAGATGAAGAACGTGCTGCTATAAGAACTTTTGTTAAGAATCTTGGTAAAATCATCAACGATATTGATCAAGATATCATCCACAAAAAGTCGCGCATTGAAAGTATCCAAAATTTAAAAAAACGCATCGATAATCACCAAATTATCACCAATTTTCCTTTAATAGAATATGTTACTCTTTCATACGATGAATTAAACTATGATAAAAATATGCTAATCGTCATCAAATTTATCAATGAATTTAACTTAAACTTGATGAACATTAAAAAGAAAAATGCGCCTGCTTTCGATATCCAAATGATTAAACGCCCTAAATTAGATTTAGAAATCAAAGAAATAATTGATAAACTAGAGATAAATATAAAAGATATTCCTAATTACTTGATTAGCGAGATAAAGAATTGTAATAAACAAGATTTTCTAGATACTTATTACACGATTAGAAAGAATAAGGCCGAAAACGGGGGCATCTTACACTTTATCGATAAAGATAATAAATTCATCAAACTACTTATCTTATTATATGCAACAAAGGATTCTATTAAAGGCGTTATTGAAAGTGTTTCACATGATAATTACATTGATATCAGTGTCTTAAAGAAAATAATCACCTATATCCCTAATGTTTTACTATGTAAGAATAATGCCTACTATCGCCCCCGTTACCAAGACTACATAAAAAATATTAACTATCTTAAGAGCTTAAATATTAAATATCCGGTTTTAATGGAGCGAACTCCTTTATTCTTGCTTTCAAATCCGGAAATCCTTTCATATACTCTAGATTATATGAGTAACCTTGGAGCTGATAAAAAAGACATTATTAATCGTTGTTATAAGACCTTATCTTTGACGCCATCATTGTTGATCGAAAACACTGAGGTTATGATTAAGCATAATATCTCTTTAAAAGACTTTTTTGCACCAAGCAACGTTAATTACAATCTATTAAAAATGCGTGACTTAGATAAGAAATTAACCTATATAGAAAATCAAAGTGAATTTAAAGGTAAAACTCTAACTTGCGAAATATTAAATAAAATAATAATCAGTAAAGTATATCGCGAAGCTATGACCGGGGGAGTTAACTGGGAGGATAATCAATGATAGAGTACATAAAAGAATATGGAATAACTAATAAAGACTATGAATACATAATTGGCAATGTAGAACAAGATATTTTAGATCTTATGGTAACTACTGAAAATAATGTCCGTGAAATTTTAAACTATTATAACACTATTGGTTTAACAGAATCCATTGCCTTAATAATTATTAATCGCCCCGATCTAATTATTATTGATTTAGAAACCTTAGAAGGACTAGTTGCTAAAATCGATAAAAAGACTTTTGTCAATCTTGTCAAAAATGCAATAGATGACCTAATTATTTTAGGAATATAATATTTTTTGTTGTATTCTAAATAAATGTTTGCTATACTCATTATGTCATTGGTCTGTTGGTGAAGTGGTTTAACACATAACCCTCTCAAGGTTACATACACGGGTCCGAATCCCGTACAGATCACCATAAAGAGTATCACGAATCAATTTGATTCGTTTTTTTGTGCATTGATATATTTATCCGCTTTAGTGTATAATTAAATTAGGAAGTGATCTATATTGAATATCCTTAATCTGCGTGTTAATAACTACAATATATTTTTAATCATACTAATATGCTTCTTATCGGCCATTATATTAACACCTATCGTAAAAAAAATGGCTTTTCATATTGGTGCCGTCGACCGTCCTGATAACAAGCGAAAAGTTCATAATAAAATAATGCCTCGCTTAGGAGGGTTAGCGATATTCCTAGCTTTTTTAATCGGTTATATGATCTTTGCTCCTAAGACTACCCAGATGCTATCTGTTTTAATTGGCGGATTTATCATCATCCTCTTTGGCATTTTAGATGACATTAAACCCTTAAAAGCATCATACAAATTCTTAGGGCAAATAATAGCTGCATCTATTGTCGTTTTCTATGGTAACATAACTTTTCAAGACATGACTATATTTGGAATACATTTTACATTCGGTCTTTTTGCTTATCCAATCGCAGTTTTATTTATCGTTGCTATAATCAATGCAATTAACTTTGCCGATGGTCTCGATGGTTTAGCTGTTGGTACTTCGACAATCTATTTTATTACCATTGCCATTATTGGCTATATCTTAAGTCGCTTAGGGGGATTAGATGTTATTCTTTGTTTAATTATGATTGGTTCCTGTTTAGGATTTTTGGTATATAACTTCAATCCAGCATCCATCTTTATGGGGGACACGGGGAGTATGTTCTTAGGTTTTATTATTTCCATTATTGCCTTGCTAGGATTTAAAACCGCGACAATTACGTCTCTTATTATTCCTCTTTTATTGCTATTTGAACCAATTTTAGATACTATATTAGCTATGCTAAGAAGAATTAATAAGGGTGAGAGTTTATCATCAGCCGACCGTGAACATTTGCATCACCAACTTTTAAAGAGCACTAAATCCGTGCGCAAGACAGTTTTAATCATGTATGGAATAAATATATTATTTGCTGCTGTATCGATTTTTTATACCCTGGGCGACAAAAAAATTAGCATGCTTCTTTATGGAGTATTATTGCTATTATTCGTTATATTAGTATTAAAAACCGATATATTGTTTGCGCATGATAAATCTGATAAATAGGAGAGAGTATGAAAATAAACTTATATGATTTTGATAACACAATATATAAAGGGGATTCGTCAACTGATTTTTTCTTTTACGCGATGCTAAAATATCCTAAAGTTGCCAGATTTATTCCTAAAATTATCTTTTCTGCTATAAAGTACAAATTGCATATTATTAAAAAGACTAAACTAAAAGAAAATATCTTTTCTTTTTTACAAGTAATTCCCGATGTTGATTTTCTTATTTCTTCATTTTGGAAGACTCATAGCTGTTATATAAAGGATTTTTATCTAAAAAAAGACCATCAAAACGATATAATCATTTCAGCTTCTCCAGAATTTTTACTGCGACCTATAACTGATGAACTTGGTGTTCTTGACTTAATAGGTAGCAAAGTTGACACTAAAACAGGAATATTTAAAGGTCTTAACTGCTATGGAAAAGAAAAAGTACGACGCTTAAAAAAGAAATATCAAGAGTTTGAGGTAGAAGAAGCATACTCTGATAGCTATAGTGACACCCCGATTTTAGAATTAGCTAAACGTTCATACATCGTTAAAGGAAACAAAATAAAATCTACAGATAATTAAAATTTGTTGATAAATAATAAAAAAATATTAAAATAGAATAAAAAAGTCTATTTTTTTTATTTGCTTTAGTCTATAATACCTCTCATGCAGTACTGAAAGGAGTCTTTATGTTAATCTTAAAAAACATAAGCAAGCAGTATCATGGCAGTAAAAATTATACATTAAAAAACATCAATTTAAAATTTGCTAATAAGGGCTTAGTTAGTATTCTAGGACCATCTGGATGTGGAAAATCAACTCTTTTAAATATTATAAGCAGTATTGATACCCCAAGTGCTGGAAAACTCTTAATCGATAATATTAACATAAATAAGTTATCCCCTCGCACCCTAAACTATTATCACGGCAAATTTATTGGTTTTGTCTACCAAAACTACAATCTATTAAATTACATGAATGTTGTGGATAACATCGAACTTATCAACAAATCAAAACATACTAAGAGTATCTTAGACTACTTGCACTTAAGTGATAAAAAATTTTGCAGTGTTAAAAATTTAAGTGGGGGAGAAAAACAACGCGTTTCCATTGCACGAGCTCTAGTGAATAATCCCCGCATTCTTTTATGTGATGAACCAACAGGAGCGTCTTGTTTAGTAGTCAAACCATTTTTGCTATTTAAAAATAATCTTAAATTTAGATTCTTCACTTTCTTCAATATATTCAATATAATTGCTCCAAAAAATTCTTTTGTTTTCGTCA
>CATNCE010000003.1 GCA_950097225.1 uncultured Bacilli bacterium | reverse complement strand
CCAATCAAATCAGTCACTTTCAAGTATGCAACCAAATCAAATTCCTCAACAATTTAATAATACTAATAATATCCAATATGATAATTCTCAAGAAAACAGCCAATAAGGTTGTTTTTTTATTTAACAATAGTGTATAATCATAATATATGGAGGAGTTATGAAGTATTACTTGGGTTATTATGAAAAAGAATTTACACCAATAAAAGATGATGGAATCAGCACGGAAATATTTGATTTAGCTAATTTTACTACTCAATTTTCAGACGAACAAGAACTTAATACTTACTTGTTTAATAAAGGCTTAATTCCTAGAATAGATATAAATTTATTCTATTTGATTGAAAAAGGCCGAAAAAACGCTAGGAAATATTCTCGTATTAAATCAGCTAAAAAGATATATATGAGCGAATCAAAAAAGTTTTTTTCCTTATCTTATTTGCGTGATGAACTACTAGATAATTGTAAGGATTATAACTTTCTAATCTTTCTTTGTAGTCAGTATTTTCAAAAATATGGACTAATTTCACAGGCATCAAAATACATCAGTCACTTTCAAAATGCGGACGAGTTGTATGCATTCATGATGCCATTCGCTAAACTCGCTTTATCTTCAAAAACCAAAGAGAAATTAAACGGAGCTCTAAACTACTATCAAACGACAGACTACTTTAGTGGGAATGTATTTGCTGATAAGATTGATGCATTTCTTCAAAGTTGTACAAATAATTTAGAAGACTCAGTAAGTATATTTCTTTATTTAAGAAAGTATATCAATCATCCTCAGATTAAAGAAATTAATTGTTTAATTCAATTATTAAGAGCTAGTTTTGATAATGGTGAAGTAGGCAGTGATTTTATCGATTCACGTCGTCTAGCTAGTGAACTTTACGATACAATAGTTTACGATTATGACTATCAAAAAAAACGATATAAAACATCTAATGGCCGTCGCAAAATAAAAGGAAGAGAGTGTTTTGACTTAGCTACTATAATCGAAAGTTATAACTATCAAAAGTATCTTGAGTACATAAATGATTTAGCAAAATATGTTGAAACAGAAGAAGAGTCAGAGCCAGATGAAGAATATTTGGAAGAATCGGATTTTGAACGTCTTGGCACTTCCTCTGAAGAGCAAGGTTTTTATCTGCGTTATAATTCATAAAAAGAGGCATTATGAGAGATTATATTGAAGACTTTCTAAATTATCTTAGAATTCAAAGAAATTATTCTAACAATACTGAAATAAATTACCTAATTGATATTGAAGATTTTGATGCTTATTTAAACAAAAACAAGATAAAATTTACCAATTTAAATTATCGAGAAATAAGCATGTATACCAAATATTTAAAAGAAGAAAAAAAGCTTGAATCATCAAGCATTAGTCGTCATCTTTCTTCCTTGCGCAGTTTTTATAATTACTTATTAAATCAAAATGTTATTAATTCTAATCCTTTTAAAATGGTAACTGGTCCTAAAAAAGCTTTAAAATTACCCAATTATATGAAATATTCTGAATTTGAAACTATGATAGATACATGTGGGGATGATGATTTAGGAGTTAGAAATCGCGCTATTCTCGAATTACTATTTGCAACTGGGGCAAGAATTGGCGAGCTAATCAATGTTCGTATTTCAGATATTGATTTTATTACTCGTGAAATAAAAGTTTTAGGAAAAGGTAACAAAGAGCGAATTTGTTATTTTAATGAACACGCCAAAGATTCCTTGCAAAATTATATAAATAGCTCTCGTTGGAATCTTTTAAAAAATAAAACTAGCGAATATCTTTTTATCAATCATATTGGAACTAAATTAACTGATCGTGGAGTAAGAACTATCATCGACAATCTTATAAAAAAAAGCTCACTGAATGCCAAAATAACTCCCCACACTTTTCGTCATACTTTTGCAACTATGCTCTTAAACGAAGGATGTGACTTGAAAAGTGTTCAGGAACTACTTGGTCATGTTAATTTAAGTACTACAAGTATATACACCCACATTACAAATGATCGAATTAAAGATATTTATCTTCATACTCACCCAAGAAGTAAAAAGTGAGTCATTAATAAATCATCGTTTACTAAATACATAACAGTATCAATATTATCATATGATTCTGAAACTGACAAATTAATTGCATAAACAACTTCTTCAATTATGTTTTTGCTAGTTATATCGCTGAATATTGCCTCGTTAAAATTTAATAGCATCGATTTATCTAACAACTCATAATTGATCAATTTTGTTTGAGCATCCATATAATTAACAATATTGGAATTATAAGTATTTGAGCTTTCTAGCTCATTTATTATAATTTCAATTTTTTCTTTGTTGGAGTTCATATATTTAGTAACTGGAATGTAATACATATAATCATCACTTTTGGCGGGATAGAATACCGTTGTGCTAATTATACTATCTAAGTTGGTAATATCAAATACTTTATTGATCTTAATTGAACGATCAATCATTTCAGGGATTTTCTTTAAAGAGTGGGGTAATTTCTGTAACAAAACATCTTCTACTTTAATTGTTACTGAGTTGATTTTTTCAATAGAGGTTACACTAAATACGATGGCTTGAATTAGTTTTTCCTCATAAGCTTCTGCAATATCTAAGAAATTTTTAGAAAAATTTAAAACAACATTATCATCCCGCAATGAAACATTTAATAATTTAGTGTTTTCAGGGATAATTGGATGAAAACCCACTCGTATTTTTGTAGAATTTTTATTAATAGTTAAAATATCTATAATTTCTCTTATCATTTCTTCATCCGTCTTAGCATCATAAGTTATTTCTAATCGTGCTAAATAATCTTGGTTATCTAAAAGATAAATAACTCCTTTATTTACACTAACATAAGTTTGATTAACGTTATCATTAGGAAATATTCTGAGAATTTCAACTATTAAAACACATAAAAGAACAATACTAATTTTTTTTATAATCTTTATTTTTAGCATACAGCACCTCTTTAAATATATATGCACAAAAAATAAAAATAAGTCGCTTTGGCGACTTATTTAAGTTCTAATTCTCCCATTTTTAATAGTTCAATAACAGCTTGGTATCTTGTTTTAACTTCTAACTTCTGCATTACATTAGATATATGATTTCGTACTGTTTTATCACTTATATAAAAATGTTGAGCAATCTCCTTACTGTTTTTTCCATCAATAAGTTGATCAAATATTTCCTTCTCACGTGGCGTTAGAATTTGGTTCATATTTTACCTCACTTTCATAATATATCTATTATATAATATGAAAGTATGGAACATTTGCAACTTATTCAAATTTAACAGTTACATAATAGGCTTTATCTGTAGCTGTATTAACATGCGAAATAATATTATTGGCTATTTCAACAGATTTTTCTTTATTAGCTACTACAACTCGCAAATTATTATCTTTAATAGAAACAAATGCGCTTATTTTAAATTTACTATTTATTTCCTGTTCTATTTTTCCTTCTAATGATTTATTAGAATTCAAATATTTAATCTTTTCATAAGCTTCATTCTTTTCTTCCAATGTCTTAGTAGAATCTAGAAGAATTTCTTGTAATGTTTGTAGAACTTCTAAATCTTCCTCATCTTTACTAATGCGCATTGCGGTTAAAGCTTCACTTTCCTTAATATCAATTTCTTCTTGTTTATTCTCATTATTACTTGAGAATACTAAAGACGAGGTTGAAGTCGGAATCGCTATATAGTAAATAGCTAGTACTAATATAATGCTTGATAGGGTTAAGAACCATAATTTTGATTTGTTTATCATATTTTATTTCCTCCATACTGCTAAATAATATGAAAGAATTAGATTTTTATACTATATAAAATAACGTAAGAATTTTAATAGTCTATTTGCCATAATTAATAAATACATATTTTTTTCCTTTCTAAAATCTCTTCTCACTTATTATATACCCCTTAGAACTTTATACTAACTTTTTAAATAATGCTTCCAATTAAATAAAAAAAACATTTTCTTTCCTATATTTATATTACGATTCATCGTAATTTCTTTTTGCTTCTTTTTATAAAAATTAATCAAAAAAAGAAGTAAAGCTAATTAT
The DNA here is from genome assembly GCA_950097225.1 of uncultured Bacilli bacterium. Taxonomy (GTDB): domain Bacteria; phylum Bacillota_I; class Bacilli_A; order RF39; family UBA660; genus CAG-582. Next base: position 99,704 of record CATNCE010000003.1, on the reverse strand, counting down.
TATCGGGTATATGTGTAGTGAAGGGAGGAAAAAACAATGAAAAAATATATTGTATTGCAAGAAGAAAACTGTGATTGTGGAGTTGCATCATTATTATCGATTATAAGATACTATAATGGCGATGCTAATTTAGAAACCCTACGAATGGATTCGTATACTGATAACTCAGGTGTTAACGCTTACAATTTAATAGAATGTGCAAAGAAGAATGGTTTTAATGCTAAAGGAGATAATAATATCGCTTCTTATTCGCTACCATGTATAATTCATTTAAAAATAAATAAATCTCTATCTCATTTTGCTGTTTTATATAAAATAAAAGGAGATACCTATACCATTATGGATCCAGCCAAAGGATTAATTAAAATGACGACTAAAGAATTTATCAAAATATTTACTAATCATTTTATTGTTCTTGAACCAATATCGACATTGCCTAAAAAGAAAAATAACAACGTAATACGTAACAAAATTATTAGTCAATTAAATTTTAATAAGAAAACTATTTTTAAAATAATAAGTATAAACATAATATATATTGTTCTATGTATTATAAGCAGTTTCTATATCAAAATATTTAATTACAACGATTATATAATCGTATTAAGTATATTTTTTCTTATAATAAATGTTTTTATTAATTTAATAGCAAATACCATTTATAAACGGATATTTAAACTTGAAAAAAACATTAATTATAATCTTGCAAATAGTTTTTTTGCTCATATATTTCGACTCCCTTTAAAATATTTACATTTAAAAGACCCAGGAGAAATAGTAAAACGAGTTGATGAAATAAATTTAATCAATGAGGTTATTATTAATACAGGTTTGGCTAGTATTTTAGATTTATTGATTTTAATAAGCGTAATACCATTAATGTGTTTTATTGAAATAAAAGTCTTACTAACTATTATCTTAACCTTCTTAATTAATTATATAATAATTATTTTAACTTTAAAAAAATTAAAAAATAAATCAAGAAAATACATTGACGCTACAACTGATTATAATAACACCTTAATTGATTCTATTTATGGATTAACAAGTATTAAACACTCTAAAAGCGAAGAATATGTTAAAGACAAAATACTTCTAAGATTACAAGAAAAATACGATCATGAAAAAGAGTATATGTTTTCTATTAAAAATCATGATACACTCAAATCAATACCCTTAGTCTTATTAAAACTTTTAAACAACCTCTATCTACTAAAGGAAGTGTATACTAATAATTTTTCATTCGAAAATCTAATCATCTTGAATATCCTCATGGAAATAGTCATAGATTCTCTTACACATCTTCTTTCGTCGACAACAGAATTATATTTTATTCGAAATCTATTTACCAAAGCTAATGATTTTTATAATATCCCAATTGACAACAATCAAAATGGATTACCATTTAAAAATGGTAATATCGCGATTAAAAATTTAACGTTTAGTTATTATAATAATTGTCCTTTAATAAAAAAACTTACTACAACAATCAAAATAGGAGAAAAAATAATCATTAAAGGTGAATCTGGTTCTGGGAAATCGACATTATGTAAAATTCTTACCAAAGAGATAAATGATTATACAGGTAGTATTTGTATTGATAACAAAAATATAAAAGATATAAATACAGATTCTTATCAAAATAGTATTTTATATTCTTCTCAATCAGAGAAAATATTTTCAGGAACAATTCTTGATAATATATTATTAGGGAAAAATTTGTCTGAGACGCATATTCAAGAACTTATTAGAATCTGCAAACTAGATAGAATAATTTCTAAACACACCTTCGGGCTTGATACATTCTTATATAGTGGAGGAGAAGAACTATCAGGCGGAGAAAGACAATTAATTATTCTAGCTCGTGCACTTGCTAATGAATTCGCAATTCTTATCTTAGACGAAACTTTATCTGAGGTTAACGATACTATCGAAGATGAAGTTTTAAATAATATCTTTAACTATTATAAAGATAAAACAATTATTTATGTTTCCCACAAAAACAAAAAGAATTATTTTCGCAAAGTCTTAAATGTATAGAAAGGAGCAACAATGGTACTAACAAATGAAGAATTAATGTATGTAACTGGCGGAGCTGTAAAACTAAGTGTATGGGCTATCGTTGGCGGCGTAATCACTTTTGTTATAGGTGTAGTTGATGGCTACTTAAGGCCATTAGCATGTAATAGATGAATATAGCAAATGAAGAATTACAAACTATAATCGGCGGAGCTACAAGTATATCTGGAACTCTAATCAATTCAGTATGCAAACTTGTATCAACACTACTTGGTTTAGGCCGCGCAGTTGGAAGTGCAATTCGCACTGCACAAACCGGAATTAAATGTAAATAAATTTCAAAGGAAACATCATATACATGTTTCCTTTTTATGTTACTTCGACAAAATACTACAACGTATTTGTTGTAAACAAAAGTGATTTTATGATACAATAATGACAGAATAGGATGCATGTTTATTGTTACTTGTAATCGGTTTTGCTAGTGTCGCAACTAATCTAATAATCAATAATAGTTTGAATATTGGATACAATAATACATTTTTAGATGATGTTGTATTTGTAAAAACTAAGAGTGAAGGAACTGCTAGTATAAGTGAAGATGGAAAAACAATTACATATGACGCTAAAAAAATAAGTAACAAAGATGAAGAAACAAATCTAACATTCTGGGTTAAAAATAAAAACACTCAATATGACGCAGATGTATCTATTAATTGTGAATTAAATAATACTTCTAGTAACTTATCTGATTTAGTAGGTGCAACAATTGAGCCAAGTCATTTTACATTAGTACCTAATGAGGTAAAAACAGGTGAAGTAAAAGTAAAGTTAAAAAAAGTGTGGTAACAGAAGAAAAATCTGGAACATTCACATGTGAGTTAGTAGCAACACCAGTAGAAAGAGAAGAAATAGGTGTAATAACCGATACATGTGTCAATGCATTAAATGGAGCAGAACCGGTAATAAATGGAGAATTAATACCTATTGAATTAGATAATAATGGAGTTGTCACATATTCTGATAAAGGAGATTCTTGGTATAATTATTGTGAACAAAAATGGGCTAATGCGGTGATATTGGTTGATAACCCATCAAAGACTTATAATGTTGGTGATACCATCCGAGAAAGTGATATTGAATCATACTTTGTGTGGATACCAAGATATAGATACAAGTTATTTCATACAAATCAAGCAGATGGCTATGAAAATAAATTATCTGAGAGTATAGCACAAGAAATCGAGATTGAGTTTGAAAATAGGGATACACCGGTATCCAATGGGACCAGGGATGGGGAATGGTTAACGCATCCTGCATTCACTAATTTTGATGTGAATGGTATGTAGGTAGGTAAGTTTGAAACAGGATATAAAGGAGCAACAAGTATAGCATCCTCGGAAGTAAATTCAAGTGATCCAACAAAAATACAGGTAAAACCAAGCGTATACTCATGGCGTAATAATTCAGTAGGAAACTTCTTTAAATCCATGTATAATTATAAGCGTGAGTTAGACTCGCATATGATGAAGAACACTGAATGGGGAGCAGCAGCATATTTAAGTCATTCTAAATATGGAATAAATGATGAGATAAGAATAAATAATAATTCAAATTATATAACTGGATATGCAGCAAATACAAAAGATGCTTCTGGAAGTATAACGGAAACTCAACCATATAATACAGAAACAGGATATCTTGCATCGACTACTGGAAACATAACTGGAGTATACGATATGTCTGGGTGTGCTTATGAGTATGTAGCTGGATACCGAGATGGGACCTTGGGACTCAGCGAACTTTCTTTAAATGAGATAAGAAATACATATAATAAATATATAGATGTATATGCAAGCAATTCAACAATAACTTCATATAGCAAAAGAATATTAGGAGATGCAACCGGAGAGATGGGACCATTTTATACATTAAATGAAAGATATTATAACAATTGGTATAATGACCCTTCAGAATTTGTGGATTCTGCACGTCCTTGGTTTGCCCATGGCGGCAGCTTTGGCAACGGGATTTATGCAGGGCAATTTTTGTTTGGAAAATTCACTGGAGGACCATTTAGTTCGGGAAGTGCACGTCTCGTTTTAACAGCACAATAAAATACTACACAAGAAAAAAAATCTTGTGTTTTTTTGCAGCAAAACTAGCATATGTCGTGTATAAGAATAGTAGAAAGAACAGATTAGTATTCTGTCAACTTTCTGTTAGAATTATATATTTTAAGTAGTAGATATGGTATAATTTTAAATGGTGAAAGTAGTGAATAACAAAATTAAAAATATATTGCAAAAATTAATTGACAATGGCTATGAAGCATATGTTGTTGGCGGTTTTGTTCGTGATTATATTCTTGGGATCGAAACCTACGACGTTGATATATCTACATCGGCTGAACCTAAAGACGTAAAACAAATATTCGAACTATCAAGTCCTAGTGATGATAAATATGGAAGTGTTAGTTTCAAAGATAAATTATACAATTATGATATCACAACATTTCGGAAGGAACTAAATTATGAAAATAGACGGCCAACAGATTTCATATTCGTAGATACAATATCAGAAGATATTAAACGTCGTGATTTTACTATAAATGCTCTATATATGGACATTAATGGACGTATTTATGATGAATTCAATAGTATGGAAGATTTAAATAATCGTACTATTCGGGTAATTGGAAATATCCAAGAGAAAATGATTGAAGATCCATTGCGCATTCTTCGTGCAGTTAGATTTGCTGCTGTAAATGATTTTGTTCTTGAAAAAAATTTAGAATTATTTATAAAACAAAATAAACAATTGATTCAAACCTTAAGTTATAATCGTAAGAAGCAGGAATTAGATTTGATGTTTAAATCTTCAAACTGTTTAAAAGGAATTAAACTATTAAAAGACTTAAACCTATGTGACGTTTTAGAATTAACAATCGATAAAGAGGTTGTTAATTGTCTAGATTCAATTGGTATCTGGGCTCAAATTGAATACTCCAAAGAGTATCCATTTTCCAATAGTGAAAAAGAATTAATTGAAAGTATTCAAAAAATAATTAATTATGGTATAATAGATAACGTTGTCTTATATGAATACGGACTATATGCTAGTGTTATTGCTGGCGAAATAATCGGGTTAAATCGCAGCTATATTAGTGAAATATACAAAGATTTACCAATTTATTCTCAAAAAGACATTCAAATAAATGGTGATGACATCCAAAAGATTCTTGATATTGAACCAAGTGCCCGCATTAAAGATATTATTCATGATCTAGAATTAAATATCCTTAATAATATTATCAAAAATACCCCAAAAGACTTACAAGATTACATCATAAAAAATTGGAGGTGAAACCATGAATGAGGTGGTTTTTAAGACTTTAAAAGAAAAGGATTTTATTGTCAAAAACTTTCTCTTTAAAGTTGCTATTGATTTAAAATTGACTTTACAAGAGACTATTCTCTTAATATATTTTATGAATCAAGAAGTTCCAACTCTTAATATTGAAAATATCACTTTAAATACTTATTTATCAGAAGAAGAGATAATGGAGGCCTTCACTAAACTAATAAGCATTAACTTAATAACTATGGATGTTGTAAAAAAAGAAGATGGTACACGTGAAGAAGTCATCTCTTTAGATAATATTATTCGTTATGTTACAACTGACATTACTAAAAAGCACACACAAGTAGAAAAAGAGAATCTCTTTGATGTTTTCGAACGAGAATTTGGTCGTCCTTTAAGTACGATGGAATTCGAAATAATAAACGAATGGCTCAATAGCGGATACACTAAAGAACTAATAATTGAGGCTTTAAGAGAATCAATTTATAATGGTTATCGTAGTCTAAAAAGCATTAGTTCGCAGTTGCAGTTTTGGCGCGAGAAAGGTTACAAAAATAAGGCTGACATCACTAAAAATTTAAAACAAGAAGCAGAAAGTAGTATTTTATCCGAATTATATGATATCGGATATAACTGGTTAGAAGATGAACAATGATTTTTTTACAAATTTAGATATAATGGTTCCCGATCCTAAATGCAGTCTTGAGTATTCAAAGGACTATGAGTTACTTATTGCTACACTATTATCGGCCCAATGTACAGACGAGCGCGTAAATAAGGTAACTAAGGTACTATTTGCCGAGTACGATATTTACAAACTTGCCAATAGTGAACCCACAGATATTATTGATATTATTCGACCTTGCGGAAATATGAATAAGAAAAGTGTCTATATTATCGATATTGCCAAATCGTTAGTTGCGAACTACGATGGGCATGTACCAAACGATAGAGCATACTTAGAAAGTTTGCCAGGGATAGGAAGAAAAACAGCCAATGTTGTCCTAGGGAACGTATTTAAAGAACCAACTTTAGCTGTTGATACACACGTTGAAAGAGTAGCAAAAAGATTAGGACTTGCCAATATCGATGATAACGTTTTAACTATTGAGAATAAACTTATGGCATTATTTCCTAAAGAGAAGTGGCTTGATCTTCACCATCAATTAGTATTATTCGGCCGTCATACATGCAAGAGCAGAACACCACTTTGTGATAAATGTCTATTAAAAAAATATTGCAAACAAAAGAATGTCTAGCTAAAGGCATTTTTTTCTTTACAAAAATCGATAAAAAAACTATAATAAAAAACAAATCTTGAAGGAGGTATTATCAGTGATAGAAAACTTACTTGTCCTACTACTAAAAAAACTAGTCCTACTTCCTTATCAAGAAGTACGTTTAGAATTAAATATTGAATTAAGCAAAAGAATAATTGACTATTCTATATCTTCTTTTAATAGTAAAATTCTTGTTATTTGCCCAAATAACACATTAGAAAGCAATCCGACTGCCAAAGATTTGCCAAATATCGGCGTATTAGCTAAGATAAAATCAAAAATCGAATTACCAAATGGCAACTATCGTGTTATCATCTCAGGTATTAATCGTGTCATGATTAAAGATTATCAAAATTATTCAATTGATTTAAGCGTTCTTGAAGCTAAAGTAAAAAGAACCTACATTGATACATCAGACAAAACCGAAGAAACAGCAATCTTACGCACTCTAAAAGGTGTTATAGAAAACTACATGACTCAAAATCCGCAAGCATCAAATTCTGTTACTAATAGTATCGCCAATATTGACGATTTAGACATGCTAACAGATATAATTACGAATTATATGCCTTTTGATATAAAGAAAAAAGTTTCTTATATGAATGAATTTGATTATGTCATTCGTGCCAATAGTTTGATAAAAGACATTAACTTAGAGCTTCAAGTTATTCATATCGAAACCAAGATCGATGATGAATTACGTGAAGCATTTGATAAAGAACAACGTGATTACATCCTAAAACAAAAAATCAATAAATTAAACGAAGAATTAGGGATTAATGTTGATAAGCAAACGGAAATTTCTCTATATAATGAGACGATTGATGGCTTATCCTTGCCAACTAAAACTAAAGTTAAATTTAAAGAGGAAGTTCGCAAATACTCTTATACTTCTGAGGCAAACCCAGACTCATCAGTTATTCGTAATTACTTAGATATAGTTTTAAATCTTCCATGGAATACTGAATCAAAAGATGAAACTGATAGTCGTAAAATCAAAAAAAGTCTAGACGAGAACCATTATGGATTAAACGAAGTAAAACAGCGTATAATTGAATATATAGCCATAAAAAAGAATAATCCAGATATTAATGCACCAATAATATGCCTTATCGGGCCTCCTGGAGTTGGAAAAACAACTTTGGGAATTTCAATTAGCAAAGCACTAAATCGTGAATTTTATAAAATAAGTGTAGGTGGACTAAATGATGCCACAGAACTAACTGGACATAAGAGAACATATCTTGGCTCATCGCCAGGGAAAATTATTCAAGGTATAAAAAAATGTGGAACTAAAAACCCAGTAATTCTTATTGATGAGGTAGATAAAATCGTCAGTGATTTCAAAGGAGATCCCTCAGCCGTTTTATTAGACATTCTCGACCAAAATCAAAACAAAACATTTACTGATAACTACATTGAAGAGCCATTTTCGCTTTCTAAAGTCCTATTCATTTTAACAGCTAACGATATAAACTCTATTCCAACTGTTCTAAAAGATCGTTTGGAAATAATTCAAATAAGTTCTTACACAGAATTTGAAAAAATAGATATTGCCAAAAAATACATAATTCCTAGAATAATTAAAGAATATAATATAAAAAAGGTAAAAATTTCCGATGAAGAATTGTTGTATATCATCAATTACTTTACTAAAGAATCAGGCGTTCGCGAACTCACACGTGTTTTAGAAAAACTTTGCCGCAATGTGATTATTTCTGAAAAAGAAGTAAAAACTATAAATCACGAATTTATTATGCAAATTTTAGGACCTGTTAAGCATGATTACTATAACACCCGCCCAGTACATCCAGGCTCTGTTAATACTTTAGGAGTCACACCTTATGGAGGGACTATTATCTCTGTTGAATCAATTTTTATCAAAGGCTCTGGGAATATCATTATAACTGGGAATGTCAAAGACTCTATTTCTGAAAGTGTACGAGTTGCTTATAGCTATATCAAGGCCAATCATAAGAAATTCAAAATTAAAGAAGACATCCTATGCAACAATGACATCCACATTAATGCATTAAAGTACAACATAAAAAAAGATGGCACATCAGGAGGAATCGCCTTTACAACTTCTATATTATCGTTGATATTAGATAAAGAAATAGATAATCGCATTGGTTTTACTGGCGAGATAACCCTTCATGGAGACATCTACAAAGTAGGTGGGATAAAAGAGAAAATCATTGGCGCTTACAATAATGGCTTTGAGAAAGTCTATATTCCTTTAGAAAATAAAAATGATTTAGAGAGTATTCCTGATGAAGTCAAAAAACACATTGAAATCATTTGTGTTTCTAATTATATTGAAATATTTGAACATTTATTTTGAGTATAAGTAATTTATACTCTTTTTTTTCATATACATAAATTAGAAAGGATTGAGTATATGAAAAAGACAATAAACTATAAGAAGGATTTAGCTTTTGATGACACAGTATCTAGCATAACTAGTATTAGCCTTGAATGTAACTTTAGTGAAGATGATGAACGAGTTGACGGTTCCTTTTTAATTGAAGGAACATACAAATCGCATGAACTATCTCTAAACAAAAAAAGTTTTAAATATGATCTACCATTTAGAGAAGAGATAGCCAATTTAGTCAAAGAATCTTCTAAAGTAGAAATCGAAGATTTTACTTACGAACTAGAAGACAATACTTTAAAAATCAATATTGATTATGAAATAACTTACGAAGAAGAATTAATTGAAGAAGAGTTTGATGAAGAAGCTTTCAATCGTTTTTTAGAGAGTCATGAAGTTGATATCGTATCGTTTAAAGAAGAAAAAGAACCAAAATTAGAAGATAATCTAGAAATACTCGATGAAGATACTATAATACAACCAGAAGATTGCCGAAATGAAAGCGTTGAAGAGGCTAGTGAACCAGAAGTTTTAGAGCCTGCTATAAAAGAGGAAGCACGTGAAGAAACTCTAGAGCCTGTTATAAAAGAAGAAACTCGTGAAATAAATCTTGAACCTATTATTAGCAATGATCCAGTAGAGACAACAATCTTAAAAAATATTGACAAAGAAGAAAAATATATAACATATCATGTACACGTGTGTGAAAACGATGATACATTTGAATCAATATCTAAGAAATTCAACACGACAACAGAAGAGATTCGCGCCTATAATGAATTTGATGAGATAAAAATTGGTTTAAAACTAATAATTCCTGTAAAAGATGAATAAGATAAAAAAAATCAACAAAGTATCTATTATCAATGACGAAATTGTTAAAAAACGCGATAAAGATAATGAAGAATTATTTTCTTATCTCTCATCTCGTGATTTTAACAATTATCTAAATTATGAAAAGCGCGAGCAAGAGGAGTCGATTTATCCATATATTAAAGATTTATCTCTTGATTCCTATCAAAAGGGTGAAGACCTAATAAATATTGTTGCATTATTGCATAATAAAACTTCTTATAATAAAGAAGTTAGCAAAGATAAATATAAAAGCATTTATGACAACTTTATCGGGCATACCAATTACCTAGATCAATATTATGCTAGTATGCTCGAGAACATTGAATTAGTTGAATTTCCCTCACCAAGTGAAACAATATTCTTGCGTAATTACTCCAAATTACTAGAGTTATTTGCCTTCTTAAAAACTGAGGCTTCTTCTTGGTATGAAATGGTTCAAGATAAAACTAAAGAACGGGTTTGTTTAAATCACGGAAATATCACCTTAAATCATCTATTAAAGAATAATCGTGAGTATCTAATAAGTTGGGATAACGCTACCTTTGATTCACCTATACTAGATATCACGAAATTCTATCATCAAGAATGGGAACATCTTAACTTCGATACATTATTAAAAATATACCTAGATAAATGTCAATTAACAGAAGAAGAAAAAAAACTACTTTTTCTAAACATTGCAATTCCCGAGAAAATCATTCCCTACAATGACGAAATGTTAAACGTCAGTGCAATGCGTCGATTATTTGACTATATCTTTAAAACAGAGAAATTAATAATGCCATATTATGCGAAAAAATAAGAAAAACATTAACAAAACTTCGATTAGCAAAATAAACAAATTAAATCGCAAAGGCAAGATTAAAGTGATTATTACTTGATAAAATATCAAAACTGCTAAGACTAAAATAGCTAGTACTGTTATAAATCCGCCCCCATGATGATGGTTGTTATTACAATTATTATACATAATACCACCTACTATAATATATGAAGAAGTAAATAGATTGTTATTTGAAAAGACATCATGTCTTTTTTTATTGTAAAAATTTTTTTATTATTCTATAATAATTATAGAATAGGAGAGGTGTTATGAAAAAAAATGGCTTTATTGCAACTAGTATTTTATATTCTTTTTTTCTAGTATTCCTTTCTCTTTTTGTTGCGCTAATAGCTAATTATTTACACAATCGTATCCTTATTTCCAAAATTAACACTTCCTCTAAAGACACTATTTATGCTATTAATAACACTAAACTAACTGATTTAAGTGTAGGAGATCATATTAAATTTACAAGTGATGATAATATCCTCAATTCTGATGGAACTTGGATAGTTGCTAAAATTGAAACTTCGGGCACTAACAAAAAGTACTATTTTATTAGTGATTTAACTACGCAAAATGTCAATATAAATTATAAAATAGCTGGATCTGATAAAATTACTAAATATCACACCTTAACTGTTAATTTTTATGAAACGTTACGCGCTGATGGGGCATATACTAACGCTATAAAATATGGTGGGTTTGATATTCATATGGTTACATCATCATTTTTAAATAGAATTCGTAGTGAAATTACTGATCCATACATTGCTGCTGAAATTTTTAATCCTGGCGGAAATTACTTAGTATATGTTGATAGCGCCATAACTGGAGTTGCTGCTAATGGTGCTACTATAACTTATCCGGCCGGATCTTACTATGAAATAAAGAAATATAACTTTACTAGTGGGACACAAATGAATTTACTAAAAAACTATTGTGGGGGGACATTCAATGGTTCTAAAGCCGTGTATTTATCTAGTAATACATTTGGTTATATGAATGTTCAAGACGAGCCAATCGATCGCAACAGCAAGTATATTAGCTTTTGTTACTATGCATCTCCAATTGCCTATACTCATAATGCCGGAGACATGATCGTTGATATCACCGAATCTAAATCCAGCGATGTCTTATCGTCAAAGTTAAGTAATTTATATAATTTCCGTTTAGTTGCCGAAAAAACACTTAGTACGACTAGTAATAATACGTATATTGCTGGAGGAAAGGGAACATACTTAGATCCTTTCATATTTACGAATGGGGTGAAGCAGTAATGGTAAAGAAAAATGGATTTGTATTTATGGAAACAATAATCGTTGTAGCTATTCTTTCTATAACATTAGTACTTTTATTTTCATCATATTCATATATTCTTCGTAAATCACGTCAACGTAATACTTTTGATACAACTGAGACAATTTATAAAACTTACTTTGTAAAAAAAGCAATGGATAATTATAAAATAGCTGCTGGCGGAACAGGTAATAGTGTTGAGTATTATATGCAACATAATCTATCATCTGGTGAATGTCGTAAATTAACATATGGATCTGATGTAAGCTTCACGTGTGATTTATCAAGTCCCTCATACTCAGGGTATTTAGCTCAATTAAAAAGAGCCTTTGAAATAGATAAGATTTACTATCTTAATCCAAACAAAGTAACTAATTCAGCATCCTCTACTGAATGGCTAAATAAATTTGATGCGACGACAATTGATTATATCCGTGAAATTGGTCCAGGAAGCAATTATTACATTTTAATTGTAAAGTTTAAAAAAACTTATAATAGCTTAGATGGAACATATGAAGTATTCCATGCATCAATGGAGGTGAACTAATGCGTAAACCAAACGGAACAACAATTATGGAGGTCTTAATAAGTATTTGTATTATTGCACTAGTTATGGCCGTCTTATTTAATTTATTAGTTCAAGTTCGTAATGAAGATGTATCCAATCAGATTCAATCTAATTATGTCATAAATCAATCGACGATAATAAAAGAAGTAGAAGATGATATAGGTGACTTTGGAATAAAAAGTGTTAGCTCATGTGTTCTATCAGAAGCTAATGTAACTACTGATTTACTAAACCATGGCTATGAAAACAAATTTAAATGTCTAAAAATCGAGTATGCAGCTGACTATATTGAGGATCGTATCGGTTTCTTGATGATATATAATACTTATGCCAAATTCGATGTTGTAAATGGAAAATATGTAGGGCGTCCTGATTCAGCGACATGGATGGTTCAATATGTTCGTGGAAGATATACTAAGTATAGTGGGAATGTTCCAATCTTAACCTCGTGGAAGAACGGAACTCAAAATATGAAAGAGTATCCTGATGAGGTTGATTTAAGCGAGCGTGCTTACATGCTTTATACTGCTGCATCTGGCTCAGCTCAAAATGCTGCATCATTAGTCATACCTATTCGCAATAGTGATGGCGAACATTATGATTTAAACTTTGGCTTCATATTCACTGGAAATAGCTACTTTAAATGTAAAACTAGTAATAATAATATGTTCCAATGTCGCTGTGATTCTAGTGCCGCTCTATGTCAAAAAACATATAATTAAACTAATTACTAGAGTTAAAATGCGCGATATCATAATTAATTTATAATCAATAAAAGTATCTTTCATGATACTTTTTATTTGCATGATAATACTTAGTCCTCCTAAACTAAGGGCAATCAAATAAAAATAATCATAATTATAATACATATTTATCTTAAATAAGGCCGTAGACACCTCTAAAAAAGACGTTGCCAGTGCATTAACTAAAGGATTAACAAAGGGAATAGCATAGCTGATAATCATAAATACAGCTATAGTTCCTAGTATATTGATAACTATTTGCAAATTATTAGTAATTGAGGCATTTAAATTAAACTTAGCCCTAGGGATATCTTTGACATCATAAACTGATGAGTACTTATTTCTTAAGATAATACCTGTAAGAATATTACTAATCCATAGAATTAATAAAACTTTGATATTGGTAAATGATAGCACAAAGAAGGGATTAAAGAAAAACGTAAATGTTAAAATCTTGGAAATGGTTTTTTCTTCAATCAGACCTTTGTCATATAAATTTTTTAAACACTTTGCATTAGTGGGGGTTCCACAAAACATACTTATTACAAATATGTATAAAGCGTAAGAACTCGTTTTAAATAACTTCTTAAAAATAACTCCTAACTTATAGCATATTTTAAAAAGTAGCTGATTAGTCTGTAATAAATCGGCAACAATAAATGTCGGAAATAGTATAGGAAATATGCTTTTTGCCCAAACACTTAAAGCCGTCGAAGCACCAATAATAACCTGTTCTTTGCGCACGATAAACATAAAAAAAGTCAAAAATATAAAAAAATTTCTCATAAATTTCCTATTCTAATGATATAATCATTTTGTGATGCTTAATGGATAATAAATTATATAAAAAAATTGGCAAATATATTAAAGAAAATTTGAGTTTTTTTCTTTTTGTTATTGTTTTGTTTTTCATTCTTAATGCGAGACTTCCTTGGTCAGTTTACACACCGGGCGGTTTAATCAACATCGATTCACGTTTAACTGGAGATAAATATGATGTAGAAGGTTCGTTTAACTTAACATACGTTACCTTTATTGAAGGGAAAATACCCAGTCTAATTTTAGGCGCTATTATGCCTGAGTGGGACATCGTTAAAAATGAAGATATAACTTATGATAATGAAACATTGGAAGATTCAATTCGTCGTGAACGATTACAACTATATCAAAGTGTTAGTAATGCTTACTTTGTTGCCTATACTCACGCGAATAAAAACATAACCATAAGACAAGCTCATCAGTATGTTGTCGATATTTACGATATGGCTGATACGACCCTTAAAGTAGGGGATGAAATAATCAAAATAAATGATCAAGATATTACTTCTTTTGATAGTATTGCTAATATTATTGCTTCTTCTAAAGTGGATACATATATCAATTTAACAATCTTACGCGATGGAAAAGAACAAGAGGCGACTGCCAAAATTAGTAATTATAATGGCGAGAAAAAGATGTTTATTGGTCTTGTTGCTATTAATGAATATGAAAAACAACCTGATATAAATTATACTCTAAAGCAATCAGAATCAGGGGCATCAGGCGGCTTAATGTTATCGCTAGCTATCTACAATGCCTTAACAGAAAAAGATATAACTAACGGCCGCAAAATAAGTGGAACAGGCACCATTAGCATTGACGGAAAAGTTGGGCCAATTGGTGGTGTGAAATATAAATTATCCGGAGCTGTAAAAAAGAAAAGTGACATATTTATTGCCCCTGATGAAAACTACGAAGAAGCTGTTAAACTAAAAGAGAAATATCACTACGACATTGAAATTGTTAAAGCAACGACATTTAATGATGTCCTACTTTATTTAGAAAACAACTAATTTGGACTTTTTTTAATCATGATAATTTTATATAATAAGAAATACAGGTGATAATATGAAACTTTGTGAAGTTAGACGAGATGAGTTATCTCCAATGATGCAACAATACTACGACATTAAAATGCGTTACCAGGAAGAATTGCTATTTTTCCGTTTAGGGGATTTTTATGAGCTATTCTTTGATGATGCTGATTTAGCAAGTCATGAGCTAGAATTAACTTTAACTGGCAAGAACGCTGGTTTAAAAGAGCGGGTTCCTATGTGTGGAATACCGCATCATTCAGCTAAGAGTTATATCGAAAAGCTCGTTAATTTAGGATATAAAGTGGCTATATGTGAACAATTAGATGATCCAAAAACTACCAAAACCATGGTGCATCGTGATGTTATAGAAGTTATTACAAAAGGAACATTAGTTGATTTAGAATTCTTAAACGAAAGAGAGTTTAACTATATTGGTTATTGCCTAGACTTTAAACATTGCTACTTACTTATCTATACCGATATCTCAACAGGAGAGTTAAATGCAATTTATTTAAATCACAATAACGATGCTCTTCTAAATGAGATACTTAATTTAAACTTAAAAGAACTTATTATTAGAAGTGACTTCTCAGTTGAGTTAATTAATATCTTAAAAAACAAATATAGTATAAGTATTAATATATGTGATGAACTATTAGAGGGAAAATTTACTCACGTATATGATGAAGAAGAAGATGAACGCATTATCCATGCCATTAAAGGACTTTTATATTATCTACACATTAAAGAGCTTAAGGATTTATCTCACTTATCCCAAGTTAAATTATTAAAAAAAGATAACTATTTAGAGATGGATGTCCATACTATTCGCAATCTTGAACTAGTTGAGACTCTGCGCCTAAAAGAACGAAAATATTCTCTAATATGGCTACTTGATAAAACTAAAACTGCTCCTGGAGCCCGTTGTCTTAAAAATTGGTTGATGCATCCTCTAAAGGATAAAGCAGAAATTGAAAAACGCTACGATTATATTGATTTATTAAATAAAAATTTCCTATGTAGAGAAGAATTGCGCAATTACTTATACGAAGTATACGATTTAGAACGTCTATGTGGAAAAGTTATATGTGGCTCGTTAAATGGCCGAGATGTTTTACAAATAAAAAACTCATTAGGTGTTTTACCAAGCATTAATGAAGTTCTTTTAAAACTTAACTATGAAATTTCCTTAGATGAACATAAAGATTTATACGATCTACTTGATAGTGCCATTGCACCAGAACCGCCAATCTCTATAAAAGAGGGCAATATCATAAAAAAAGGTTACAACAGTGAACTTGATGAATTAAAAAGCATTCGCAGCGGGGGAAAAGAATTTATTTCGCGCATTGAAGAAGAAGAACGCCAAAAAACGGGAATTAGTAACCTTAAAGTCGGTTTTAACAAAGTGTTTGGTTATTATATTGAAGTTACCAAAGGACAAATCGACAAGATAGATCCATCATTTGGTTGGGAAAGAAGACAAACTCTTACGGGAGCTGAGCGCTTTATAACTCCGGAATTAAAAGAAAAAGAGGAACTAATTCTCAATGCCGAAGAGAAAATTATTGAACTTGAATATAATCTATTCACTGAAGTTCGAGAGATAATTAAACAAAATATCTTTAAATTAAAAGAGACAGCTGCATCAATTGCAGAAATTGATTGCCTAGCTAGCTTATCTGTTGTTTCTGAAGAGCATCATCTAATTCGTCCTACTTTAAATACAAATGCGCAAATCAATATTATTGACGGATTTCACCCAGTAGTTGAAGAGGTGTCTGGAAATAAATATATCAAAAACGATATTGTCATGGATTCTGATACAAGCACCCTTTTAATAACAGGACCAAATATGTCTGGTAAATCGACCTATATGCGTCAACTTGCAATAACTGTTATTCTTGCTCAGATGGGATCATTTATTCCGGCCTCAAGCGGATCATTGCCAGTGTTTGATCATATTTATACGCGTATTGGGGCTTCTGATGATTTAGTCAGTGGGGAATCTACTTTTATGGTTGAGATGCTCGAGGCTAAAAACGCTATTTGCAACGCCACTAAAGATTCACTTATCTTGTTTGACGAACTCGGAAGAGGAACATCGACATTTGATGGGATGAGTCTAGCACGAGCTATTTTAGAATATGTTAACACTCGTATCGGAGCTAAAACCTTATTTTCCACGCACTATCATGAATTAACTGATTTAGAAGAAAAATATAAATCTATTAAAAACGTTCACGTTGATGCTACTAATGATAATGGAAAAATTACATTCCTTCATAAAGTGTTACCAGGATCAGTTTCTAAGTCATATGGTATTCATGTAGCCCGCTTAGCAGGACTTCCAGAAGAATTATTAGCTAAAGCCGATGAATTTCTTGCTTATTATGAAAGCCAGAGTCATAACAAGAAACAAGATGGTTTGATTGAACAGATAACATTCAACCTTGATTCACCTCAAAATGACGAACTAAGAGAATTTATTTCTAAGCTAGATCCTATGAATACTACTCCCAAAGAAGCTATGGATATTCTATTTGAAATAAAAGAGCTATCTAAGAAGCACTAATGCTAAACTCGATTTAGAAGATCATAACTGATCTTTTTTTATTTGTATCATTATTTTTAAAGTAAAATGAAAGTTACTCGGGTATATATAGAGTAGAGGGAAGATAAAAGCACATTTTTATGTAAAATTTTTGCCGAATATTATCGAGCCAACATCGTTCGACAAAATACGCAAGCCAAGTCACTTACAATGTCTATGGTGATTAAATGAAAAGAACTATTTACTTATGTATATCAATCATGGCCTCCCTAGTCGTTGGAACACTTTTTCTAAACGTCTCTGGTGAAGAGGACGTTGTACCAGTTTTAAAAGAGGGAAATATTGCTAAAGCATTTCAGACTGGAACATATAGTGATTTTGAAGAGGCATCAAGAGAAGCTGGCTTAAAAAAGGGAATAGTAGTTGCTGATAATGATAATTATCATGTCTATGTATCGATTTTAAACAATGATAATAATATTGAAAAAATGACAAATTATCTTGATGATTTACACGTTTATTATTATATTAAAACTATTGATATTCCTGATAATTTTAAAGACACTCTAAACAAATACGAAGACCTTATGAAGACTTCTACCTCAATTGTTGCCTTCAACCAATTAAATAAAAAAATATTAGAAGGGTATAATAATGCTCATGAAAGTTAAAGATTTGCCTGCAAATAGTCAACCACGCGAACGAATGCTTAAATATGGCGTAGAAAATTTAAGCGATGTCGATTTAATAAGTATAATCATACGTACAGGGACTAAGGATGCCAATGTCAAAGATGTTGCTACTAATATTTTAAATTCTGTTGCCAATATTAATAGTTTAAGTGATATAGGTATTCGTGAGTTATCTAATATTAAAGGTGTAGGATCGGTTAAAGCTATTAGTCTTTTAGCTGCAATCGAACTAGGAAAGCGAGTATTCAATAAAGAAATTGAAATCAATATGCAATTAAATAATGCCACCTCCATCAATGAGACATTTGCACCTCTTTTCCTAGGTGCAACTCAAGAAAAATTACTCGCAATTTTCCTTGATACTAAAAAAAGGTTAATAGCCTACAAATTTATCTTTATTGGTACGATCGATCGCAGCATAGTTCATCCTCGTGAAATCTATAATGAAGCTATCAAAGTACATGCAAGCTCCTTAATTATCATGCATAATCATCCAACAGGTGATGTAAGCCCTAGTAAAGACGATATTGCTACTACTAATAAAATCAAAGAATGCGGGGACATAATCGGCATACCACTTCTTGATCATCTAATAACTAACGGAAAGGATTACTATAGTTTCTATGACAAATTTTATAAAAAATAATATTGTATACTTAGTCATACTATTACTTCTTTTATATAAAGGAGTGCTAGTGTCTTTTACTTCTAATATTAACTCTCTTCTTACTAAACCAAGTAATAACTATCAAACTGAAATAAATCTCTTAAAAGAGAAAAATAAAGAACTTCTAAATAGCTTAAATGAGGTAACTAAATTAAATGAAACTATCAACAATGTCTACCCATTAACTAAACTTAGCTATCGAATACCTTATAGTGGCTATGATTTTTATATCACAGGCTCTTCTTACCAAGTAAATGACTTACTTGTAAATCAGGATGGATTAGTAGGTATCATAAAGGATATAAAAAAAGATTATTCCGAATGCACAATGCTTCCAAACATCAATAATCTAAGTATTAAAATAGGTGATGCATTTGGGACAATTAGTAAATATCAAAACGACTACTTTATTGCTAGTGACTTTTCAAATTATGATAATATTAATTTAAATGATAAAGTATATACTGCTAAAATAGGGGATGTAACCGAACTTGTATTCATTGGCACAGTTGCCAAAATAGACGAGCACGATATTAGTAAAACTATTTATATTAAAAGTAATGTTGATTTTGATAACATCAATTACTTATATGTAGTGAGTTAAATATGGAATATATTCTCATTGATTTTTTTACCCATAGCATAACTGGTTTTAATATCAATACATATCTATATGCTCTTAATCATTTGAATTTAAAAAAGTATATTACTTCATCACTCATCTTATTTCTATTAAGTGAAAACATCAACCTAATTATTATTCTCTCCATCATGTACACCATTAATATCTTAATATTTAAATATATTAATCGTTCATTTGTATTCGAACTTGCCCTTTATGCTTGCTTTTATTATATCCTATATAAGATTGACATCTTCTTTGTTCTCAATATCTTTTTAGTTATAATTTTAAAATTAACTAAATATCATGTTAGTAGTAGGAGAGGACATGGAAAAATTAAATCAAGTTAAAAATTTCTTAAAGCGCATGCTTGCATCACTCATTTTATTTTTTTTGTTGTGCATTTTAATTGATCAAGGAATCATATCTCATCATCTTCTCTTTGATAATTTTATTGATTTTTCATATATCCGCAGTAAGAGTAGCATTCTTTTTGGGAAGAGTTTAAAAAACGAATATGTTTCTAGTGAAAAAATAAACTACAAAAATATATCTAAACAAGATAATGGTTACTTATTAGAAGTTGATAAAAACTATGTCATTAAAAGTATTAAAAATGGGGTAGTAATATTTATTGGTAAAAAAAGTGATCTTGGGACATCTATTATCATAAATTCAGATGAAGGAGTAAATATCGTGTACGATGGCTTAGAAAACATAAATGTTAAATTATATGATTACATCCATAAAGACACTATCATTGGTAGCACTATAACAAATAAATTATACCTAGAATTTAAAAATCACGATACCTATTTGAGCTATGAAGACTTCTTATAAAATAAGTATATTTACTTATCTTTTTTATCTTCTTTTAATTTTGTCTGGATATATAAATTATCTCATCATCTATCTCATTATCATGTTTTTTCATGAAATGGGTCATTTCATAATGATTAAAATATTTCGCTTACATATCGATAGTATTCATATTTATCCTTTTGGTGGTATAATAAAAACTAATATCAATTATAACTTGCCATCAACCAAACTCTTCTTGATAAGTATAGCTGGTATAGTGATGCAGATTCTGCTACTTTTAGTATGCCCTAAAGCCCCAAGCTACAATTACCAAATATTTCGGGAACTGAATTTAAGTATTATAGTATTTAATCTACTCCCCATCATTCCTAGTGATGGTAGTAAAATATTGACAAGTATAATTGAAACTACAATTAAATATCGTTATACTCTGATAATAGTCAATATTATCAGTTTTGCTTGCCTTTTCATCCTTTTCATCATCTCTAAAAACATCTTCATTTTTACCATCCTTTACTATATGAATATTCACAATATTATGTATTTTAAATACATATTTCATAAATTTAAACTAGAAAGATACTTATACCCACCTAACTATTATCATAAAAAATACATAAATAGTGAAAATAATTTATATAAATGTAGAAAAAACTATATCAAATGTGATAGTATATATCTTGAAGAGGGCGAGTATTTTACCAAGAAGTTTGGCTAAAATCATTGACAATAGTCCATATTTTTGGTAACATTTAACATGTTTGTAAGTATTCATTACAAACCGCACTAAAAAGGTCATAAGATGAATTTTTCACACCTTCAAGGCGAGTCTTCAAAAATTTATAAGGAGGTTATAGTAATGAAAGCAATATTCGTAACTGGTGGAAAACAATACTATGTTTCTGAAGGAGATACTATCTACGTTGAAAAACTAGATGCTGAAGTTGGAGCAACTATAAGCTTTGATGAAGTATTATGTGTTGGCGATAAAACTGGTACTCCATACGTTAAGGGAGCTAAAGTTGAATGTACTGTTGAAAAACAAGGCAAAGCTAAAAAAATTGTAGTATTTAAATATCGACCAAAAAAGAAATATCGTAATACTAAAGGTCATAGACAACCATATACAAAACTTGTTGTTAAGAAAATTGTAGGTTAATATGATTATTATCAAAAAAGAAGATAATTTAATAACTATAAAAGGACATGCCAATTATCGTGATCATGACGATATTGTCTGTGCTAGTGTATCATCGATAATGTACACAACCGTTAATGCATTACTTAGATTTGACTCTAACAGCATTAACTACCAAGATAATGAATTTGTTGTTTCTATAGAAGTATTAAAAAAAACAAAAGAAACCGAAATACTGATTATCAATATGTTATCTTTGTTTAAAGAATTATCTTCAAAATATCCTAAAAATATTAAAATTGAAAGCGAGGAATAACCATGCAAGAATTATTTAATTTAATTTCTTTAGATATTCAACGTTTTGCTCACGTTAAAGCACAAGGTTCAACCCACAATGGTCGTGATAGTGAAGGACGTAGACTAGGCGCTAAAGCTGCTGATGGACAAGTTATCAATGCTGGATCTATTATCTATAGACAAAGAGGAACTAAGATTTATCCTGGTAAAAACGTTGGAATGGGAAAAGATCATACATTATTTGCTCTTGTTACAGGAGTCGTTAAATACGAAAGATGTGGAAGAGATAAGAAAAAAGTTAGTGTTTACGAAACAAAGTAAACACTTTTTCTTTACAAAGAAATAATATTCATACTAAAATATTAGCAAGAAGCGAGGTCTTTAATATGCGTTATGCCTTTGTAACAATAAGCATTGTCGCGATACGGCTATCTATAACTATGTTAATTTATCTACTAAATTATACAGGATACATATTACAACTATTATCATTTTTGAAATAGGGATAGGTGGAAAGAAATGAAAAAAAGTTTAGTATCTCTAATATTTCATTTTATCCCCATATATTTTTCTAAAAAAAGGACAAAGAAAATCTATATAAAAAAGAATTATTTTACTTTTTAAAAGCTAAAGGTGGAGTTTATAATAAATTTCTTCAAGTTTTGTGTATAACTCATAAATTTATGGAAGGTTGGAGTGGGACTAAAGAGTTTGCTGTTTATAATCAAGCACAAAGAGAATATATAAACATAAAAGAAGTTGTTCCCGGTTATGAAAGTTATAAATATATAGCAGAAGAACCGATCGCTGCTGGCTCTTTCGCACAAGTATACAAAGCGGAGAATAAAAATACAAAGTTTTAGCTTTGAAAACATTAAAACCCAGTGTATACATAATCTAAAACGCGATTTAAAAACTCTTAAACGCTTAGTAAGAATAGTTAGTATTTTTATGCCGTCTTCGTTTTTAGATTTTAATGAGGCAATTGATGAGTTTAATAGTATTTGTTTAACTGAAACTGATTATGAAAGAGAAATATATAATTTAAAATATTTTGACGATATATATTCAAATCATCCTTATGTAGTAATACCTCGTGTGTATGAAGAATTATCAAACGATTTTGTAATTGCTCAAGAGTTTATTGAAGAAATTACTTTGTCAGATATTTTAAGCAATTATGAAAAAGGCGAAAGCTTCAAAGTATATATAAGGAGATGCAACAATGAAAGATCCTAAAAAAATTTTAATTTATATAAAATATCCATATACTACCCTAATAATCAGTGTAATGTGGATTTGTATCATCGCGATACTTGTTAAGACTAATGGTAGCCATTTAGAACTTATTTTAGCACTAACATCCTTAGTTACAATCCACTTGGCATACCGAGGATTTAAACCCATTAAGTAGCTTGTTAGAATAGATTAACTATGTTATAATTCTAAGAAAGGTGGTGTCTTATGCGCTATAATGTTGTAAAAAATGCCCAAGCAATAGTTGGTTCAAGTGGGTATTTAATTAAGAATCCTAATAATTATAAGAATAAATGGCATGAAGTATTTGGTAATAAAAATCCTATATGTCTAGAACTAGGAATGGGTAGGGGATCTTTTATTATCGAAATGGCAAAAAAACATCCAAATACCAATTATATAGGTCTAGAATTAGATATTAATCAAACAGCAACAGCTGTTAAAAATGTTGAAAAAGAAAAACTATCTAATTTAAAGATGATCTGTGCTGATGCTGCGACCATTATCGATATGTTTGGCAAAGAAATTGATACCATATATTTGACATTTTCAGAGCCGTGGCCTAAAGAAAAAGATGCTAAAAAGCGTTTTACATCTACTAACTATTTAAAACTATATGATCGCATCTATAAAAAGAATAAACATATCATAATGAAAACTGACAATAAGATTTTATTTGCATCAGCTCTAGAGTCTTTAAGTGATTATTGGTATACCTTCACTAAAGTCAGTCTAGACTTGCATAATGATGAACGTCGTATCGAAGATGAAGAAGTAGCTACTGATTTTGAACGTCAATACATTAAAGAAAAACGACCAATATACTATGTCGATGCTATATTTAAAGATTAAAAGATATCCTGGATGCTAGGATATTTTTTATTGCTCCGATATTTACTGTCTAAAAAATGTCTAATTTTCGCCACAAATAAAATATTTATGTTATAATGAGTTAGGTGATAATATGAACGATACACAAGAAGCAATAAGCAAAATTCATAATTATGCAATAGAGGAGATAATGGGGCGCTGTTTTGGAAGGTACTCCAAATATATCATCCAAGATCGTGCAATTCCTGATGTTCGCGATGGCTTAAAGCCTGTTCAACGTCGTATTATATATGCTATGTTTATTGACCATAATACTCATGATAAAGCGTTCAAAAAATGTGCTAATGCAGTTGGAAATGTCTTAGGTAAATTTCATCCCCATGGAGATACCTCTGTATATGAAGCTTTAGTTCGTATGAGCCAAGATTGGAAGCAAAGTCACATGCTAATTGAAGTTGATGGCAACAACGGATCCATTGATGGAGACCAACCAGCTGCCATGCGTTATACAGAAACTCGTCTAGCTAAACTTGCTGATGAACTATTAAAAGACATCGATAAAGAGACTATTCCAATGGTATTGAATTACTCTGATACCATCTTAGAACCAACCGTTTTACCAGCTAAATTCCCTAATTTATTAGTAAATGGATCAACAGGAATATCCGCTGGATATGCAACTAATATTCCTCCTCATAATTTAGGGGAGATAATTGATGCAACGATAAAACGTATAGATTCTCCTAATTGCAGGTTAGATACCATTTTAGAGATCGTTAAAGGGCCAGATTTCCCAACTGGGGGAATTATCGAAGGATTAGATGGTATTCGTCAAGCCTTTGAAACTGGACGTGGAAAAGTCGTAGTTAGTTGTCGTTACACGTTTGAAAAAAACAAAGGAAAAGAACAAATAATCATCAGTGAAATTCCTTTTGAAGTCAATAAACAACAACTAGTAAAGCGCATTGACGATATTCGTCTTGATAATAAAATTGCTGGTATTGCCGAGGTTCGTGACGAATCCGATAAAGATGCTAAAGTTCGTATAGTTATTGATTTAAAATCTGGTGCTGATAAGAATTTAATCATGAACTATTTACTTAAAAATACCGATTGCCAAGCTAATTACAACTACAACATGGTAGCAATCGTTAATCGCCGTCCTAAATTATTAGGTATAGTGCCTCTAATAGATGCCTACATCGTTCATATCAAGACAGTTATTCGCAAGCGCAGTGAATATGATTTAAATGTAGCTAAAAAAGAGATTAGATTAACTGAAGGATTAGTAAAAGCCATTAGTATCCTTGATGAAGTAATCGCAACTATTCGTGGTAGTCAAAACAAAAAGGATGCCAAAGAGAATTTAATTAGTAAGTATGACTTTACTGCCGAACAAGCCGAAGTAATTTTAACATTGCAACTATATAAATTAACCAATACAGATATAATCGATCTTAAAGAACGTCTAGCCGCTCTTAATAAGATCATTGCAGGTTTAGAAGCTATTTTGGGTAGTGAAGAAAAACTATCTGGTATCGTTAAAGATGAATTAAAACGCATAAAAAAAGAATATGCGCTTCCTCGTAAAACCGAAGTATCAGCTACTATCAAAGATATTTCTATTTCTGCAGAGGATTTAATCATCAAAGAAAATGTCGTTATTGTTTTAACAAATGAGGGTTATATAAAGAAAGTCCCAATGAAATCTTATGCATCGGCAAACGGAGATGAAACAGCCGTTAAACCAGGGGACTATCCAATTAGCATATACGATACTACTACACTAAATAAAATGATTATATTTACCAAAAAAGGCAACTACATATATATTCCTGTTAACGATATCCCTTGGTGTAAGTGGAAAGATTTAGGAAAACACGTAAGTAACTTAGTTACCATTCCTCCCGATGATGCAGTAATTGCCTCATACATTATTAATGAATCAGCTTGCGAAGGTTCTGTTGTCATGTTTACCAAAACTGGAATGGTTAAACAGACCAAATTGTCGGATTTCATTGTTTTCCGTTATACAAAGTCATATACAGCTATGAAATTAAAAGACGACGATGAAATTGTCAATATTGTATCAACTAAAGATAATACATTGATTGTTACTAAGACTGGCTATTATCTATCATACAAGACTGAGGAAATACCATATGCATCTAGTAAAGCTAGTGGTGTAAAAGGCATTAACTTAAAAGACGATGAAGTGACATCTGGACTAACTTATAATGAAACTGATGAATACTTAGACGTATTTACTAATCAAAAAAC
Source organism: uncultured Bacilli bacterium (assembly GCA_950097225.1). Taxonomy (GTDB): domain Bacteria; phylum Bacillota_I; class Bacilli_A; order RF39; family UBA660; genus CAG-582. Next base: position 73,361 of record CATNCE010000003.1, on the reverse strand, counting down.
GGCTAAACGTGTTAAATTAGGTGATCTTGTGGCATTATCGCGTGCTAAACGTGGAAGCACGATAATGAAGAAAGTTAAAACGACGAATTATGAAATACTTAATGCCTTGATAACTAATACTAAAGATACCATCGGGCTTTCCTATTTAGAAGATGTTGGCATTGTAAAAAATACCGATATTCCAATCATGGATTTAGCCTCAACTGGCAGTGCTATAGCCAAAAAGAAATTTGATCATGCTTTCAAATTCACTGAGATTGAAAAAATCGCGGATAAAAAAGTGGACGCGAAAAAAACAACCACTAAAGAAGAATTTATCGATGACTTTAAAATATAATGTATAAATTAAGCCGCTTATTAATATATATTAATAGGTGGTTTTTATATGGATAAAAAAGCAAATTTCAAAGAATTTATTGGTAAACATCCTGAACTATTAAAATACGTAAAAAATAAAGAGATGACTTTTCAAGACTTTTATCAAATTTATGACATATATGGAGAAGATGATAAGACCTGGAGTAAATATTTTGTAGAGGAGGATGACTCTCGTATTAAAGAACTAGGAAGTATTTTAAAAAATATCAATATTGACTCAATTGAGCACCACGTTAATAACGCTCAAAAAGTAATTGGCATAATTCAAGAACTAACCAAGAAAACACCAGAGGCAACCATAAGTGTTGAAAATCCTATTAATAAAATATATGGTGATTAAATGGAAGTAAGTCTAGCATTGAAAATTAAAGAGAATGAAAAACTTCATCGCTATTTAAAAGAACACTCTTACTATTATATAAAATTAAATCGTAACCCCAAATATTATGATGAATTATTAAGTGAGTATAAAAAATATAATCGTAGTAATCATTTCGATAAAATCAATAACGCCATTGACAATGCAGAACTAATATCAAATGTCATAAAGATGATGGAATAATGAATAATTATTCCTTTTATATTGAAAAAAAAAAGATAATAAACTATAATAAAAATATAATAGAGAGGGTAAGAGATATGAAGAAACATAATAAGGGTTTTACTTTAGTGGAATTGCTAGCAGTTATCGTCATCTTAGCTTTGATACTAATTATTTCCATACCATCCATCTTAGAGACAGCCAACAAAGCTAAAAAAGAAACTTTTTATCAGTACGCACAAAGCCTACAAAGTAAAGCCATTGCCAAATATACACAGGATATGGATGATAACACAGTCAATAATGATTGTAATGTGTATGATATTAGCACCGATTTAGATATAAAAAATACAGGAGACTTTGAAGGATGGGTTAAAGTCAATCGCCGCGCCATTAATGATTCCAAAAAGAAAAGTGCCACAGTTTCCTTGTCATCATCTAAAACTATCGAATATGTGCGTTATTGTATTGCTCAAGGCAGTACGTGTACGCCAGATACATCCTACAGTTTTCCAGAGGGAGCTAAAATTATCACCATAACTCAAACTATCGGTGAGAACCAAACTATGTGTGCCTTATACCAATATGGCGAAAACGGGAAATTAGTAAATTCTGCTAAAAAGTGCCAATCTTATGGAGCAGCAGCTAACATTGTAACCGATTATGATTATGATGTTATCGTAACCATGAAGAGTCGTGATTTTGGAGTTGAAAACGTCAACCTTAATGACGAAAATCAAGCTACCAAAACTGCTTTTTACAAGAGTATCGACAAATTCAAAGAAAAATCTAAAACTATTAAAGTTAATCCTATGGCGATTGCCTCTCCAACTTGTAAGGCGGGGGATCCAGTAACTTATAAAGGAACAACAACGACTAAGACAACTAGAGTTAATAAAAATACAACAACGACAGTTAATCGTAATTGTCCAGCCGTTCCAGATTCTGCTAAGAATTTCAATATTGTCTTAAATGCCAACAGTGGAGAATTCGCACCAAATATCAACAATGTCATAAATCAATGCGTAGGATGTCAAGCTAATACTACAATTCCATCACCAACGAAGAAAGGTTACGTATTTGATGGCTGGTATTATGACAAAGCATTTAATAAACAACTAAGCGGAAATCAATCTAATCGTGTTGAAAAAGTCGAGAAAAAGGATACTGCAGGATGCGTCATCGGTTATGAAAACGTGTACTTATATGCTAAATGGCGTCTTAATGAATCAGCCACTTCAACATCAACGACACAAACTTATATCCATGATAATACAACAGCAGATACTCGTGAAACATATACATATACAGGAAATAACACTTCAACATCAACACAAACGTATACGCATCAAACAACACCGCCAACAACAAATCCAACATATTCACATGAAACAAATACATCAACAACTCGTGGAACCTATACTCAAGAAACAACTACAGCGAATGAACAAATAACAACTGATTATACAACCACTACTAAACCAGTCGATCTAACTGATGATACCATTCTTTTAGAGAATTTAAGTGTTGATGGTTATGCGCTACCATTCATCTCAATTCGTTTCAGTTATGAAATAAATGTTCCAAATAGTCAAACCAGTATAGGAGTTCATGCTGTTGCTCGTACACCAGATGTAACATCAGTTGAGATAACTGGTAATACAGATTTAAAAGTAGGGGATAATGTCGTATTAATCAAACTTAAAAATGCGACGACAGAAAAAGAAAATACTTATCGCATTGTCGTTAGCCGCCTAGATGTTCAAGGAAATAAAGTGACTTTAGCAACCAAACCTGTTGAGCCAGATTGGGATCCGGACTCAGGATTACCTGATCCTTCCCTTGATGAATCAAATGCTCAACTTCGTCTTCTAACGGCATCAGGCTACTCATTTGCCTTTGATCCAAATACTTATGAGTACGATTTAACCGTATTTACTTTAGACGATTTACTCCTAAGTATTGAGCCTATGGCTAAAGCTGCCTTAACATCCGTTAATGGTAATGAAAATCTTCAAGATGGAAGTGTAGTTGAAATTGATGTAATAAGTCCAAATGGTTATTATAAGAAAACATATAAAATTACTATAAGATATTCGCGTAAGACTTCAGCAAGAACTAAGTACTTGCGCAATATCGCCATCGTTTTAGGCGTAATACTTGTTATGAGTTTAATAATCATTCGTGCTAATAAACATCAAAAATTAAGTGTCATTAAAAAGAAAAATAAAAGCGAAAACGCAGAAAATGACCAAAAAGATAATATTGTCTAGATTGTCAAATAAATACAAATGATATTGACTAAAATAGTATTCAAATATATAATAAAATTATGATAGAAAGAGGAAGAATTATGAAGAAGAAAAATGGTTTTACCTTAGTTGAGTTATTAGCAGTTATCGTTGTACTTGCTATTATAATGATTTTGGCTATTCCATCGGTTCTAGATGTAATGAACCAAGCTCGTAAGAAGTCGTTTTCTATGTATGCTCAAAAAGTAGTTTTAAATACTCAAGAGCAATATGTATATGACTCTAACAGTGGAGCAATAGCAGGAGCAGGATTCTATGTATATGATATTCAAAAAGATTTAGGATATTCAGGAACTGGCTCATATAAAGGATTCGTAATAGTTAATGCCATGGATGTTGATGATGTAAAATATATTATCGAATTATATGATGATAACTACATCTTACACAACTACAATATTAATGACTACGGAATGCCTACACCAAGCACTCCACAAATAACTACATATGGTAAGGGAACAACTCCAGCTGATCATCCATACACTGCATGTCATAATGCTGGTGGAACATCTTGTTATACAAGAAATGGTTGGTTAATTCAAGCACCATAATAAAAAACAAATTAAAAAAACATAAAGCAACTATAATAGTTGCTTTAATTATGGTATAATCTAATTTAGGTGGTAATATGTTAATAATAGGTAGTCATGTATCCTATAAAAATGATACACAATTAATCGGAAGCGTTAAAGAGGCTTTATCATATGGAGCTAATGCCTTCATGTTCTATACAGGAGCTCCGCAAAATACTATGCGTGGTGTAATAGATGATTTAAAAACTTATGAGGCTTTAAATATTTTAAAAGATAATAATATTGCCTTAGAACACGTTATATGTCATGCTCCATACATCGTTAATTTAGCTAATGATCAAGATAACGAGAAATTTCTTTTTGCTCAAGATTTCCTTCGTAAAGAGATCGACCGCTGCATCACTCTTGGCGTTAAATATATTGTATTACACCCAGGAAGTGCAACAAAACTAGATCGTGACTATGCTATTAAAAACATTATTAGAAGTCTTAATAACATTTTGTTAGCCGAAGATAATATTGTTATTCTCCTTGAAACTATGGCCGGCAAAGGAACTGAACTAGGAATCAATATTAAAGAATTAAAAGAAATAATATCTAATATTGCATACCAAGATAAGATAGGGGTATGTATTGATACCTGTCATTTAAACGACTCAGGTATTGAAATCGGTGAATTCGATGCTTATCTTGATGAGTTTGATAAAGAGATCGGAATAAACAAGATTGGTTGCATTCATGTCAATGATTCTAAAAACCCAATAAACTCTCATAAGGACCGTCACGAAAATATTGGCTTTGGTACAATTGGCTTTGATAAATTAATGAGTGTAATTTATAACCCTCGTTTAGAAAGTGTTCCCAAAATATTAGAAACTCCTTACGTAAATAAAGATTATGCTCCATACAAACAAGAAATTGAAATGATAAAAAATAAGAGCTTTAATTCTCACTTATACGAAGACATCCTTGCTTATTATCATAAATAGAGGCAAATATGAATAAAACAGTAACCATAAAAAATAATTTTACTATTTTACCGGAAGTTGAAGAGTATTTAAATCCTGATTATATTTATTTCCCACTTGACGAAAATGTTAAAATTATTCCCGAGATAGGGGATACTATCTATAAGGAAGATCCTGTTTTAAAATTCGGAGAAAAAACAATTTTTAGTCCTGTTTCTGGAAAAATTATTGGGAAAATAAATACTTTAGTTATCAATAATCAGACGACACCTTGCCTAGCAATTGAAAATGACTTTCGTGAGAAAATTAAAAACAAAAAGGGATGTGTTAAATATATCAATGAGTATTCCCAAACAGAACTATATGATATTATTAGCACCTACTGTCCTTTTTTAGCTGAGATAAATTATGCTAAAAAGAATATCATTATAAATGGGATTGATTCTGACCCGTTCGAAAAAACATATAGCACTATTATAAATAAATATTGTAGTAAATTGCTAGAAACTATCGATGCAATAGTGACAACATTTAATATTAGCACTACCATTTTTACTATTAGCAATCACGATAGCAACAATGTTACCAATCTAACCAATAATATTGGCACATATCCCAATATTAAATTAAAACTTATATCAGAATCTTATCCAATAAGTAAAGAAGAACTTTTAGCACCAACTGTTTTAAATAAAAAACAATTGGCAGAAGGATATATATTCTTAAATATCGACGATATATTAAATTTATATAACGCCTTAAAGCGTCGTCGACCAATTATTGAAAAATACATAACTATTTCTGGAGATGCCATCGAAACTGGCAAAGTCATAAAAACTAAAATAGGGGTTTCTTTAAATGATATCATCAAAAATTGTTGTAACATTAAATCACAAAAATATCATATCGTAAAGAATGGTCTACTAGCCGGGACTACACTTCTTACAGCTAATACTCCCTTAACAAATGATATCGACTCTATTTTTCTAAATAGTGAATGTTCTACTAGTGAAAAAAAGTGTATCAATTGTGGCTTATGTAATGAAAAGTGTCCTGTGGGTTTAAATCCTAAATACATAAAAGAACATAAACGTGCTGATCGAAGCAAATGCATTAATTGTGGCTTATGTACGTATATTTGTCCTTCTAAAATAAATTTTAAACCTTTTTTAGGAGGGAAAAATGAATAATGTCTACATTCGCAATAAAAAATCGATAAAAACTATATCACTCATGCGCATCTTATGCCTAGTTCCTTTAATAATATATGGATTTTATCGAACAGGAATATATCTATATACTCATAAGTTTTGTAGCCTATTAATGATGTTTAAACCGCTACTTCTTATTCTTACAGGAGCACTCATTGGTGGTATTGTCAACATAATATATGAATTACTAATTAAACATAAAAAGGATTCGCTTTCTGAGATCTTATTTTCATCTTTTCATATTGAGTATGGTGTTGTTCTTGGCTGTATATCCAGTATTAATACTAATTTAGCTATTTTTGCTGGTTGTCTATTTGTCTTGTTCTTTATATCCAAGTTCTTTAATAATCATATTAACATCATGGCTGTGTGTTTTATCGCCATCTACCTAATAAGTTTGACGATGGGACCATACATATTCGAAAGTAGCTATGAACTAAGTAAAACATTCTCTCTTAATTTGTTTGATTATTTAATTGGGCGAGCTCCTGGCGGAATCGCTTCTAATCATATAATCTTACTTTTCATATCTGTTGTAGCACTTGCGATAACAAACAATAATAAAACAGAAATTACTATTGCTTCAATATTTACATATAGCCTAATTGCTATAATATATGCTATAATTACAAAGGGAAGCATATTGAATATGTTATTCTTAAATAATTATTTATTTATTTATAGCTACATAGCAACTGATAGTGTCACTAGTTCTTATACCAATTATGGCAAAATTGCCTTTGGAATATTAATCGGTTTAATAACCTTTGGATTCTGGTTCTTAAATCCTGTTCTAGCGCCATTTATCGCGATTATCATCGTGAGTATACTTAATAATTTAATTGATCGTATTTGTAGAAAAATAAGCAAATAAAAATATAGAAAGAGGTAAATTAAATGGGAAAATTTTGTACTAATTGTGGAGCAAAATTAGAAGAAAATCAAGATAAATGTGTATCTTGTGGAAAGGACTTGAAAGACAATAAGACTGACACTAATAATACACCAAATACACAAAAAAAATCATCAAAAAGTAAAGTTTGTGCTGGATTACTAGGAATATTTTTAGGAAGTTTAGGAGTACATAACTTCTATTTAGGATTCACATCAAAAGCTGTTGCTCAATTATTACTTACATTAGTTGGCTGGATTGCTTGTGGAATCGGACCAATGGTAGCGAGTATCTGGGGCTTAATTGAAGGAATCATGATATTAACTGGTAATATCAATAAAGACTCCGATGGTAATGAATTAATCGATTAGTTAACATTAACTTAACAAAAATATAAAACATATTATCTTAATATGTTTTTATTTGTGATAAACTATAGTTAGGTGAGAATATGAAAGAGCTTCTAAAGAAAACTGACAAAACCTTACTAATTGCAACCATTGTTCTTTCGATATTTGGACTAGTTATGATTTTTTCATCATCGAGTATTGCTGCCGTTTTACAATATAAGCAAACAGAATATTATTTCTTTAATAAACAAGCTTTATTTATTGCAGTGGGACTAGTCGCTAGCTTGATAATTTACTTGATTCCAACGGAGTGGTATTCAAAACTCTCCATCCTTGGAATAGTAGGTATAATAGTCGTTTTAATATCCTTAAAAACTTATGGTACTGTCACCAATAGTGCAAGATCCTGGTTTAAAATTATGGGATTTTCCTTTCAACCAAGTGAATTTGCTAAGACGGCAATTATTTTGTATTTAGCTTGTTGGTATGGTGCTAAAAAGAAGTTTAAATCGATTTATGATGTGTTCATTCCTCTTATTCCCTGTATAATAATTTTCTTCCTGGTAGCTAGTGAACCAGATTTAGGAACAGCAGTCATAATTGCTCTTATTTGCATGTTTATCTTTTTTTCACTACCATTTAGTAAAAATTATATTATTACAGCTCTAAAAGTAATAACTATAATTACTTGTATTGGCGGATTAGTTTTTTTAAATGGCAACTCTGAACTATTAACATCGAGTCAAGCCAGTCGTTTTAACTTTAAAAAACCTTGTGAGCGTTATTTAGAGGAAACTGGATATCAAGTATGTAATGGTTATATCGCGATCAACAACGGAGGTGTTTTCGGAGTTGGTTTGAGCCGTTCTAGTCAGAAAAACCTTTATTTACCCGAATCACACACCGATTTTATATTTCCCATTATTATAGAAGAACTAGGCCTAATAGGTGGATTCGGGGTATTTATCTTCTATATAATCGTTCTTTATCGAATTCTTGTTATTGCTCGTAATGCTAAAAGCTTACGCGGTAGTATCATTGCCTTTGGAACTTTTTCATTCATCCTTGTCCATATCATCGTTAATATCGGTGGCCTTCTAGCTTTAATACCTCTAACTGGAGTACCACTACCATTTTTAAGTTATGGAGGAAGCTTCATGATTAACTTATTAGTTCTTCTAGCGCTAACTCAAAGAGTCGCTATTGAAAATCATATCAAGAAAGCAGGAAACAAAGATGCCTAATCAAAGTATAGATCTTAATATTTTAGACAATGAAATAACTAATCTTACAGATGTCATCAATTTTATGAATACAGCTAAATTAGATACTCAATTAATTGAACATTTAAAAACCTTGAAAAATGGTCTTTCTACTCGCGATATAAGTAACAAAGGGGAATTAATCAACTTGATTGATAGCAAAATACTTGAGTTTGAGACTTTAGCTCATGAACAAAATAACCTAAGTACTTTGCGTATGCTTCAAGGTACCAGTGAAAACTATAGCAGTTTAGGTATTATTAGTTCACCGCCTTCTAAAAATGATTCTGGTAAATATATTGATTATCTTACCTATACTGATCCATCTGGGCAAATAAGCCTTCTTGTCTGTGAAGGACAAAACGAATTAAATAACTTTATCCAAGCCAATGTTGCCAAGTTGCCAAGTTTAAGCGCTGAAGAGATCTTTTATCACTTCAAAGAATATGTTCATCGCTCAGTAGAATTCATGACACCATCTTCCTTACAAGAGGATAGTGAAAAACGTAAAAACGCTATTGTAAATGATCCCGAAATGGAGCGTATGGAATTAGATAGAGTAGAAGAATACAAAGAAAAATATGGTTTAGTAGAACCTATTGATGTTGCAATTGACTATAATGGGGAACGCATTTATCGTATAGGAGACGGCTTAATAACCTTCCATACTGTTGGTGAAGTTCGTGAAATGGAAGTTTTAAAACAACCAACAATCAATAAAGAGAAGGAATACGAAGACTTATTGCAAGAATTAGATGAACCAAGTGCAACTACATCAATACCAATAGAAGAACCTCCTGCAATATCAGCAGATTCATACGCATCTATCGAAAACATTAATACAGAATCATTTAATGAAGAAGAGTTACTTAACATGATATCTAAACGCGATGTATACGAGCTAGAACTATCAAGTGATGAACAACACCTTATTAACGTCTATGTTAAATATCTTTTAGAGGAACATGAAAGAGATATAAACAATAAAGATATCGCTAATCACACAAGTGAACTAATCACTAATATAATGGAATCTAATCGTGGCGCTAAAGCATCGATTATTGCTACATTCGAATCCATTGAAGATGGTGAATTAAAACCAAACGAACTAACCGATTTAGAAAAAGAATTTGCAAGAATATATATTAAACAAAAGGAAAAAGCTAATTCTCTAGGATTAAATCATGGTCTTGAACGCAAATTAGAATTAAAAGAGGAACATAGCAATATGGGAATATCTACCATCGTAGTTTTATTAGAAATAATCACTATTGCAATGTTTATCCTCATGTTCTTAAGACTTGATATCTAATTATAAAATAAGTATAATATATTTTAAGGAGAGAGATAATGAATTATATTGAAGAAGCAGAAATGAGTATGTTAAAAGCAATCGAAAACTTAGAAGCAAGATTAATCACAGTTCGCGCTGGACGTGCTAATGCTAGTATGCTAAATGGAATAATGGTAGAATATTATGGTGCATCATCACCAATTAATGCTCTTGCTAATATCACTGTTCCTGAGGCTCGTCAATTAATGATTAAACCTTTTGATCGTTCTAGTTTAAAAGATATTGAAAGAGCTATTAATGAAGCAAATATTGGTATTACTCCAACTAATAATGGAGAAATGATTATTTTAACTGTACCTCAACTAACAGAGGAAACTAGGAGAAATTACGTTAAACAAGTTAGTGAAATGGGTGAACAAGCCAAAATAGCACTACGCAATGCTCGTCAAGATGCTAATAATGCGATTAAAAAAGACGATTCTCTAACTGAAGACCAACAAAAATCATTAACTGATGATGTTCAAGAACTAATAAATACTTATAACAAACAAGTTGATGAAAAAATAAAAGAAAAAGAAACAGAATTAATGAATGTATAAATAATTTATACATTCTTTTTTTGACAAAATACTACACCATAATCGTTGTAAAAGAGGCTCTTTTTATGATACAATATTACCAGAATAGGATGTTGCTTATGAAAAAGAAAAGTATCATATATTTCTTTGTTATCGTACTTGTAATTGGTTTTGCTAGTGTCGTAACTAACTTAATAATTAATAGTAACTTAAATATTGGTTTTAACAATGCATTCCTAGATGATGTTATATTCATAAATACTAAAACTGATGGAAAAGCATCAATTAGTTTAGATGGTAAAACAATCAGTTATGAAGCAAAAGAATTAACTAATATAAATGAAGAAACCATTTTAACATTCTGGGTAAAGAATAAGAATACTCAGTATGATGCCGATGTAACAATCAATTGTGAATTAAATAATACTTCTAGTAACTTAACTGATTTAGTCGATGTAACAATTGAGCCAAGTAATTTTACATTAGCATCAAATGAAGTTGAGATTGGAGAAGTAAAAGTAAAGTTAAAAAGTGTAGTAACTGAAAGTATGGAAGGTAATTTCACCTGTGAATTAATAGCAATCCCAGTTGAAAGAGAAGAAGCAGGTGTAATAACAGATACATGTGTCAATGCATTAAATGGAGCAGAGCCTGTGATAAATGGAGAATTAATACCCATTGAATTATCTGATAATGGAGTTGTCACATATTCTGATGAGAGTGATTCTTAGTATAATTATTGTGAACAAAAATGGGCTAATGCAGTTATACTAGTTGATAGTCCAAGTAAAACTTACAATGTAGGAGATACAATAATTGAAGATGATATTGAATCGTACTTTGTGTGGATCCCAAGATATAAATATAAGTTATTTCATGCGAATCCAGCAGATGGAGTAACTGACAAATTATCAGAAAGCATAGCACAAGAAATCGAGATTGAGTTTGAAGGTAAGGAAACCCCTGTATCTGCTGGTACTCAAGATGGAGAATGGTTAACGCATCCAGCTTTCACAAACTTCGATGTAAATGGTATATGGGTAGGTAAATTTGAAACCGGATATAAAGGAGCGATAAACACAACCTCAGCACAAGTAAACTCAAGCGACCCATCAAAGATACAGGTAAAACCAAATGTATATAGTTGGAGAAGCAATCCATTAGGGAATTTCTTCAAGGCCATGTATAATTATAATCGTGAGTTAGATTCGCATATGATGAAGAATACTGAGTGGGGAGCAGTAGCATATTTAAGTCATTCAAGATATGGAATAAACACAGAAGTAAGAATAAATAATAATTCTAACTTTCTAACAGGGTATGCAGCAAATACAAAAGATGCAGGACAAAGTACAACTAATAACCAGCCATATAATACAGAAACAGGGTATTTGGCAAGTACAACCGGAAATATAAGCGGGATTTATGATATGTCAGGTGGGTCTTGGGAATATGTAGCAGGATACCGAGATGGAACAGTAGGAAATAGTGGATTAACATTAACCGAGATAAGAAACACATATAGTAAGTATATAGATGTATATGCAAGTAATTCAACAGCAACAACATATAGTAAAAGAATACTAGGAGATGCAACAGGAGAAATGGGACCGTTTTATAAAGCTGATAACTATAAAAATAATTGGTACAATGATTATTCTCTTTTTGTAGAGGCAACAAATTCATGGTTTTTTCGTGGAGGTGGGTTCAGGGAACAAGTTAGTTCTGGGATTTTTCATTTTGCACCAATGCCAGGTAATTTATATTTCGATCGCAGCTCAAGAATTACTCTTTTAGGATAAATATTATTAACACAAGAAAAATCTTGTGCTTTTTTGAAGTAAAATAAACTTGCATCGGGTATAAGAATAGTAGAGAAGGAGATGAAGGTAAACACAACTGAATTTTATACAGCTAAGACAGATAGAGTATTTAAATCAATTATATGTAATGAAGGAAATAAAATAATAACATTCATGAAAAGTGAGTTAGATATTGACAATACTCGTAGTAGAACCAAAATGGTCGATTTGGTTGTAAAAACAAAAGAAAATGAAGTAATACATGTAGAAGTAAATAGTTCGAAAAGTGAGAGAACTAAGTTTAGGAATTATTGTTTTTTCAGTAATATAATATCAAATGATACAAGGAGAGCAGAATATTATGATAGTAGTAGAAAGTATGTTCATATTGATCTAACATGGGGCGTAAGTGGTAATTATGCCAAGTATAATTATTATATCCAAAACTCGGAAGGAAAAAGGTATATAAATAATGTAGAAATAATTGAGGCGAATATGGAATATATAAAGAAGAATTGTTATAACGATGAAAAGCTAAAGTATATAGCCATGTTAGATATGAACTTAGAAGAGTTAGATAAGATTAGGGGGGGACGAAGTAGTAATGAATTAAAAGTGAATTAGAAAAAATGAATGAGAGTGAAGAGTTCCAAAGATATATGAGTGTTGAGAAGATGAATGAGATGGACCGAAACACAGCACTTTATGAAGCCCGCGAGGAAGGTTTAAATCAAGGTGTAATGCAAGGAATGTTAAGAAAAAGTGTAGAAATGGCAAAATCACTTTATGCACTAAAAGTATCAATCGAGACGATAGCTAAAGCTGCCAATTTAACAGTTGGAGAAGTAGAAAGCATCATTAATAGCTAAAAAAATAATTAGCTTTCACTAATTATTGTAACTAAATAAAATATTAAAGGTACGATAAATGATGCAAACATAGCAATAAACATAAACCATACAAATATTTTTGTTAATAGAGAAGAATCACTAGTTTTTTTCTTCTTTTTTTTCTTTGGCTTTTCCTTTATTCGGATATCGCCAACTAATTCATAATCTTTTTCGTTTTTCATAAGACCACCTAGATAAATTATATAATATTTAGCATAACTTTTAAAGTATTTAATAATATTTATTAGGTGAATTTATGAAAAAGAGTAAAATAATAGCATTAATCGCAGCAACAATTTTAACAATATCTATAATAACAGGATTTATTTATGGAAGTTATAGCAGTATTGATATAAAAGGCTACTTAGACACTCTAAACGGAAACAATGCCTTATTTTTGATTCATACGATTGCAATTGTTGTTATCTTCTTTAGTACATTGTCTTTGATTAATATGATAATTGAATCTGTGATATTAAGCATTGAAGGAATTAGCATTGGGTTTATATTAGCCGTTTTTTACAAAAATTATAAATTATCAGGCGTATTATACGCTTTAATTAATGTCCTTCTAAATAAAGGAATATATATCCTAATATTAATATATCTATATATAGTTGGATATAAGTATATTAATAGAATATTAAAAAATCTTCTTGGACAAAGTAACGACTCGGTCAACGTTTCTATAAAACCTTTAATAAAAAAATATGCTTTAATACTAGTCATTAGTTTACTAAATGATACTTTAATTTTCTTTTTTGCCAATAAGGTATTAAAATATTTTGTATTTATGTTATAATCAAACTGGATGTGATCATTATGGCTAAAAAAGTAGTTATTGGGATGTCTGGTGGAGTTGATTCATCAGTTGCTGCCCATATTTTACAAAAACAAGGGTATGAAGTTATTGGATTATTTATGCGCAATTGGGATTCGATGATTAACAATGACATCGAAGGAAATCCTAATATAGGTAACAATATTTGTCCACAGGAAGAAGACTACAATGATGCCTTAGCAGTATGCAATCACTTAGGAATAAAATTACATCGTATTGACTTTATAAAAGAATATTGGGACAATGTTTTTACCTATTTTTTAGAGGAGTTAAAACTAGGCAGAACACCTAATCCTGATTTAATGTGCAATAAATATATTAAATTTGATGTCTTTATTAAAGAAGCCCGCAAATTAGGTGCTGATTATATAGCAACTGGCCATTATGCACGCATAGAAGGGGTAAAACTATATCGAGCAGCCGATTTAAACAAAGATCAAACTTACTTTTTAGCACAAGTATCTGCAGAGCAATTTAAAGACGTCTTATTTCCAATCGGTGATTTAGACAAAAGCGAAGTGCGCAAAATTGCCGAAAATATTAACCTTCCAACTGCTAAGAAAAAGGATTCAACTGGAATATGTTTTATTGGTGAACGCAACTATCAAAAATTTATTCAAAACTACTTAAAACCAAATCCAGGTAATATTGTTGATATTGATACCAAAGAAATTATCGGAACACATGATGGATTAATGAATTATACTATTGGACAACGTCGTAATGTAGGCATTTCAGGGTATGCTGATAAGCACTTTGTTGTTGGAAAAAATGTTCAGAAGAACGAATTATATGTTGCTTTTGGCGAAGATCCAGAAACTCTATATTCTGATGAATGTATCATTGATAATATCAACTTCATATCTCCAAATCATCCTGCTTTCTGCACAGCTAAATTTCGTTATCGTGGGCCAGATTATGAAGTAATGTTAGAATATTTAGAAAACGGAGAAATACGAGTACGCTATCCAAGTAAAGTTAAGGCTGTAACTCCTGGGCAAGCTTGTGTTTTATATTTAGGAGAACAGTGTTTAGGAAGCGGAATTATTAAAGAAGTCCGCAAAAACGATCAGAAATTGTGGTATTTATAATCCATAATTAAAAGGTATATTTTTATTAAAAAAGTGATATATTCAAAATAGACATATCACTTTTTTATTTTATAATAATCAAAAATAAAATACCTATTATAAACAAGATGGCTTTTTGCCATTACACAAAGTGTGTCAAATTCGTTAGATTAAAATATAATGTCTCGCTAAAAAGTAATAGGTATTTTAATTGAAAACGTCTCGTTTTAAACGTGATTTTGGGAGATAATTAATAAAAAAACTTGAAAAAATCTAAAAAAATGATAAAATTTAGAGTAATCAAACCGAAATTATTGCATATAAAAGGAACGAGAAGTTGAAAAAAAATTTTTGGAAAAATGTAACTTCCCGTTAAAAAGTTAGGAAATATTGTTTGTATTTTGGCTTGAATAGTTTTTTAATATTAGATTATTTTCTTAATAATCTGTAAGAAAGATCGATGTTATCATAATCGATTTTTTTTATTTGAAGTTTGTTAATATTATTTTTTCCAATGAACAATAAAGCCAAATCGTAAGGAGAGTTGTTATTTAGAGACAATCTTGGAGTAGAATTTATATGTGAGGAGATTAAATAACAATCTTCTTGGCTGAGAGATGCAAAGGAAGTGCCTTTAGGCAAAATATATCGGATAAATTCATGATTCTTTTCAATAGAACCTTTTTGCCAAGAGCAATTAGGATCACAATAGAATAGAGAACAAACTTTTTCATCAGTATTTAAATCAATTTCGATACTCTCAGGATCAGAAAACTCAGTACCATTATCAGTTAATATAACCTCAAATAAACGTTTAAATTCCTCAATGCCTAAAATAGATTTAAGATGATTGAATAATTCAGTTACATATACAGATTTTTTATATGGCATTAAGTAAATAAGCATAAAATTAAATTGTCTAAAAAGCAAGGTAAGCATACATTTACCTCCTTGTCCTCCTTGAGTTCCAATTACGGTATCCATCTCCACGACAGAGGCATTTGAATGAAATTCCATAAAATCTTTAAAGTCTGTGTAAAAGCGGCCTACTTTGATCGAAGTATTTACTTTATCTTTATGATAATCATATTCTTTTTTAACTTTCCATCGTTCTTTTCTTTGTAAGTCAATATTTCTAACGTTTAATAGACCTAAATCAATATATTTATAAAAAGTAGGTTTGGAAAAAGGCAGCAATTCTGGATGTTCCATATAAACTTGATTTACAGAATGATTTTTATAAATCATAAGGGGAGAAATAACTTCATTAATGGAAGCGATTTGTTCCTTTGTAATATTTAAATGAGTTCTTTCTGAAATAAGAGTTTGCTTGTATTCGTTGTAAGCGATATGAGCAGAGTAAGAGTATTTTTGCTTTTTGCAATGATTAAATTTGTCACAGCCATTACAAATATATGGTGGTTTAGATTCAAAGCAACAAGCTCTTTCGGCAGAGGCAGTTCCTCTTAAAAATCTATGTTTTAGAACTTCTTTAGAAATACATGTTCTGTCTTTTTGAAGTCTGTTAGAAATTTGAGTGAAATTATAATTATGATTAAGGTATTCTTCGATAATGCATCTATCTTCGAAAGATAAATGCTTGTATTTTTTAGCTTTCATGATAAGCTCCTTTCAAACTTAAGCCAAAATACAATAAGATATTATAGCATTATATATTCCCCACGATATTTAAATGGTAACGTCACAGGTCAACAAAAACGTGACGTTAAATAAATAATTTGCGTAATTTACGAAGTGTGTCAAATTGTCCCTTTTTTCAACAAGTCTCTTGATTTTTTCGGGAGGGGTATGATTAAATTATAGTAGGAAAGTATGTTTAATTATAAACAAAAAAGGTGATATGATATGACACAAAATAGTAAAAGAATAGCTGTTATTTTATCAGTATTGATCTTGGTAATAGGTTTTGCTGCAGTAACAACAACACTAGTATTAAATGGTGGTTTGTTAGTAGGTGAGGCAGATGACTTTAAGATAATATTTACTGAGGCTATCTTAGATGGAAGAAAAGATAATAGTTTAATAAGTAGTGATAAGAAAACAATAACGTTTGAGTCAAAAGAGTTATTAGATCTAAATGATAAAACTACATTAGAGTATATGGTAGCAAACACAAGCAGAAATTATGATGCAAATGTAAGTGTAAATTGTAGTATAAATAGTAATACTAGTGAGTACGTTTATGTAAGAAATAATCCAAGTGAAATGATAGTTGAAGCTGGAACAAGTAAAAAAGGAACCATTGAAGTAGAGTTAATAAAAGTATTAACTGAGAGTAAAGAAGTATCTTTAACATGTGAGATAATCTCTACACCAATTGAAAAGGAACATTTAGCAATTCCATACAATTATAACGTAATGACTAATTCGGAGCTGATTACTGAATTTGATTCACATAGTGATACTGATATAACTCATCGAGTTGGGTGTTTTTGGGATTATAAATTTGATATAACAAAGATTGTTTTTGAAAATAAAATGCAAGCTCATGAAACTCTTGATGAATTAATTTTTGATGTATCTGCTAATCAAGATAAAAGTGTTATGAGTTATTTGGTTAAAAATGAGGGGGCTTCTTCGAAGTATACTTTGTATATTCAAGCGGATGGAAAAATTTATGCTCCTAAAGATTGTTCATATTTGTTTTTTTCATTTTTTAGTTTGGAGAGCATTGATGGGCTTGAGTATTTTGATACTTCAAATGTAACTAATATGAGTAATATGTTTGGTTGGTGTGAAAAATTACAGGTTATAGATGTTTCAAATTTTGATACTTCAGAAGTAGTAAATATGAGTGGGATGTTTAGTGTTTATGGTGCTTATAGTACGTATCCTTTATTGAGTGACATAGTTGGTTTAGAGTCATTTGATACAAGAAATGTTACTGATATGTCTTTGATGTTCCTTGGTTGTCGTAAGATCACAAGTTTAGATCTAAATAATTTTGATACAAGTAGTGTAACAAATATGAGCTATATGTTTAATGGTTGTAGTAGTTTAATAAGTTTAGATGTAAGTAATTTTGATACAAGTAGTGTAACAAATATGAGCTATATGTTTTATGGTTGTAGTAATTTAATAAATTTAGATATAAGTAGTTTTGATACAAGTAATGTAAGTTATATGAACTATATGTTTTCTCATTGTAGTAGTTTAACAAGTCTAGATATAAGTAATTTTGATACAAGTAATGTAAGTGATATGAGAAGTATGTTTGATGGTTGTAGTAATTTAACAAGTTTGGACTTAAGCAATTTTGATACTAGTAATGTAATAGATGATGTTAATATGTTCTCTGCGATGCCAGATAATGCCAAAGTTTATGTAAAAGATATTGCATTTCAAGAATGGATTTTGAATTTAGAAGTCGGCGATCGTCCCTCTGCTTGGTCAACAGCCAATGTAATGATAAAAGAGTAGTATGAAGGTGCAATTTTGTGCCTTTTTTGTATGATTTTTAGGTGAAATGTCAAAAAAAGTAAAAAATAAAAGTAAAAATAGTAATACCCGTTAATATGTATATATAGAGGGTGATTTTGTGGCTGGATTAGCAAATGAAGAAATTAATCGTATTCAATCACAGGCTAATATTGTCGAAATAATCAGTTCCTATATTTCTTTAGAGAAACAAGGAAAAAACTATTTTGGCGTTTGTCCTTTCCATGATGACCATAATCCTTCCATGAGTGTCAGTGAGGAAAAAGGATTATTCACTTGCTTTGTATGCCATAAAACTGGAAATGTGTTCTCCTTTGTTCAAGACTTTGAAAATGTATCATTTATCGAAGCTGTGCGCATAGTTGCCAGTAAAATTGGTATCGAAATAGATACTGGATACAGAGAAACAGATGTCTATAGTAAACACTATGAAGCCGTAGAATTAACATTAAAGTTTTATCAAAACAATCTAAAAAGTCAAGAAGGTCTCAGTGCTCGAGAATATCTTAATAAACGTGGTATTAATGATGAAATAATTGAAGAGTTTAACATCGGCTATGCGCCAACCAACTACGATACTATATGCAAATTGCTTACAACCAAAGGTTTTGATGAGCAAATATTGGTTGAAACAGGACTTGCCAATCGCGGAAATACTCTGTATGATTTATTTCGGAATCGTATAACTTTTCCTATCCACAACCCAAGCGGCAAACCAGTCGGTTTCTCAGCGCGTATTTATGAAGATATTAATGAAGCTAAATACATCAATACTAAAGAGACACCTATATTTAAAAAAGGTAAAATTCTATTCAATTATCATCGAGCCCAGAATGAAGCAAGAAGACTCAAATATTTAATTGTAGTAGAAGGGCAGATGGACGCGATAAGGCTATATGCAAGCGGCATTAAAAATGTTGTTGCAACCATGGGTACTGCCTTAACCGATGATCATATCAAATTATTAAAAAAATTAAATGTCAAAATTATTCTTTGCATGGATAACGATACCGCTGGTGAAAAAGCTACAATTCAAAATGGGGAGGCCTTATCATCAGCTAATGTAGATTTGAGCATTTTGCGAATTACTGGCGCTAAAGACCCAGATGAATATATATTAAAACACTCTAAAGAAGAATTTGAGGATGCAGTAAAACATGCTGCAACATATTTTGATTTTAAGTTAAGTTACTATAAAAAAGATAAAAATCTTAACAAAGTAGAAGACGTTTCTAATTACATTAACCAAGTACTAGCTGAACTCAATAAGAGCAATAATCAAGTTTTAATTGACTTAACCGTTAATGAATTATCTCAAGAATATGGAGTTGACAAAAATGTTTTGCTTAATCAAATTATCAAAGTTGAACCCGTCAAAGTCAATAAAATAGAGCCACGAAAAGAAAAAAAATTATCAAAAAATCAAAAATTATCAAGTATACTTTTATATTATATGATGAATGATACAAAATATATAAGACTATACGAACAAGAATTAGGATTTATTCCCGATGAAAAATATCTCGATATTGCTAATGATTTACTTGCTTTTTTCCTAAAATACAATTATATTAATATAGCAGATTTTATTACTTATGAAATTAGCAGTGATAAATACGAACAAGTGTTAGCTATCGTCGATAATAATATACGTATTGAATTAAATGATGCTGATTACGTCGGAATTATTAATAAAATAAAAATGTGGATTGATGAAAACAAAATCAACGAACTAAAAGCAAAGCTTAAGAGCATTACAGATATAAACGAAAAGCTAAAATTAATGGATGAAATAGCGAAGATGAAAAAGAGGATGTGTCAAAATGAAGAAAGTTAACGAAATAAAGACTTTTGAAGAAAGAAAAAATGAATTAATCGAGGAAGGAAAGAAAAAAGGATATATAACTTTTGAGCAATTAGCAAATGCCTTAAAAGGTTTAGATATGGATGCTGATTCTCTAGATCAGTTATATAATTCTTTTATTGAAGCTGGTATCAGCGTAATAACTGAAGATGAAGAATCTGGTGGAGGCAAAAAAGAAGAAGAGGTCGTTGTCCTTAATGACGAAGATTTGACTAAAGATGTCAACATCAACGATCCAGTGCGCATGTACTTAAAAGAAATCGGGCGTATTTCCTTATTAAGTATTGAAGAAGAGATGGATTTATCTATAAGAGTATCAAATGGCGAAGAAGAAGCTCGCAACATCTTAGCCGAGTCTAACTTACGTCTTGTTGTTTCCATCGCTAAGCGTTACGTTGGGCGTGGGCTTTTATTCCTAGACTTAATTCAAGAAGGAAACATTGGTCTAATGAAAGCCGTTGAAAAATTTGACTTTGGAAAAGGTTTTAAATTTTCAACTTATGCTACATGGTGGATTCGCCAAGCTATAACTCGTGCTTTAGCTGATCAAGCAAGAACTATTCGTGTGCCAGTTCACATGGTAGAAACAATTAACAAAATGGCTCGCATTCAGCGCCAAATGACTCTTGAATTAAATCGTGAGCCAAGTGAAGAAGAACTTGCTAAGAAAATGGGAATATCGGTAGATAAAGTTCGAGAAGTTATCAAAATAAGTCAAGATCCAGTATCACTTGAAACTCCAATCGGCGAAGAAGATGATTCACACTTAGGCGACTTCATTAAAGATGAGTCATCACTATCTCCAGAAGAATACGCAACTAACGAAATTCTAAAAGAGGAGATCAAAGCAGTTTTATCGACTCTTCAACCTAGAGAACAACAAGTGCTTGAGCTTCGTTTTGGATTAATAGATGGAACTAGTTATACATTAGAAGAAGTAGGCAAGCGATTCAACGTAACTCGTGAGAGAATAAGACAAATAGAGGCTAAAGCTCTAAGAAAACTTCGTCATCCATCGCGCGCTAAAAAACTAAAAGATTTCATAGCAGATTAACTAACAAGGCATATTAGTGCCTTGTTTTTTTCGTTATTTGTGTTATAATTTAAACATAATAGAGGTGTGCTAAATGGAAACAAAACTAAATAATATTTTATATATTGTCATTGCTATTGGTTTATTCGTTCTCGTTAATTACTTGTTGATTAAACCGATAGTAAAAAGAGAACCTATTAAAGATAATTATCCAAGCCCTGAAATCAACTATAAAAAGCTCGATGTAGAAACAATTGAAACTAAGGATAACTATACAGCCTACAAATTAAAAAAAGAGACTCTTGATTATCAAACACAAGAATGGCAACAAGTAAAACTAAATGATATGTTTATCATTAACTTTCAATATCAGGCAATCGATAAAGAGTTTTCTCAATTAAATATCTATATCAATGATATTAAAATCAATTGGGCTAATGAATTAACAGAAAGCGACAAGTATAACCTATATTTTCATCAATACGGTCCATATCTTGTTTTAGAGCATCGTAAATTTGATGGTTCTTTACCATTAATTAAAATTTATAATTACGAAACTAAAGAAGTAAAAAAACTAACTGGTGAGAAGGACTTTTACATCAATCAAGTTTTAGTTGACCATTATGGTATTAGCACTTCCTATAGTCGTCAAACCTCAAGTCTTAGTTACTTAACATTAAAAGGTGATTACCAATATTCATTTACTCTAAATGACCAAGAGATCATGATTGATGGGTGTAACAAATCATCATGGGATGCCTCTTTAATTTCTGCTCCATATGTATCCTATAATGAACTTATCCCAGTTAATGACTTAGGACTTGACTTTGATAACGTTCGCATTGAAGAGAAAAAAGATCTTGCTACATACATGGCTCCTTACGAATCATTTATTAAAGAAATTTGTCGTAAAATAAGCTAATATTAAAGATAAGTTAGAAACTTGTCTTTTTATATGCTATTATATAGTTGGTGAAAAGAATGCTCAGTTATAGATTAAAATCATTAATAAAGTTTGTAGAAAAAGAAGATAAAATTATCGATATTGGCTGTGATCATGCTCTTTTAGATATCGATCTCGTAAAAAACAACTATGTAAACAATATGATTGTCTCTGATATTCACAAGCTTGCTTTAGAATCAGGAGAAAAAAACATAAAAGCAGCTAATTTAACTAAAAAAATTGATGCAAGATTAGGGGCAGGATTAGAAGTTTTATCTGAATCAGACGATATTAATACCATAATCATCTCAGGAATGGGGACTAATACAATTATTGAAATATTAAATAACGACTATTTAGAGAAAATAAATAAGCTAATTATTCAATCTAATAATAATCATGCTGAACTAAGAACACATGTAATCAAGTTGGGCTTTTATATTACTGATGAGGAATACTTTGTTGATGCTAATAAAAACTACATTAATATCGTTTTTAAACGTGGACACAAGAAATATCACAAAGACGATTTGCATTATGGGCCATTCCTAAAAAACGATCCTAAATACTTAGAATTTGAGTTAAACAACTGTTTAAAAATAAAAAAACTCATTCCCAATAACAAGCTAAAATATCAACTAAAACTAGATTTAGAGATTAAACGATTAAGGAAATATCTTGAAAGGAGTCGATAAAATGACAATCGCCATAATTGGAGGAGGGGCTAGTGGAATTCTAGCAGCCTTAAATATCCCAAAGAACCACAATGTCATTTTAATTGAACAAAATGATAAAATAGGCAAGAAACTTCTCGTTACTGGAAATGGGAAATGCAACTTTTGGAATAAAGAAATAAATACAACCAAGTATAACACTGATAACATTTCCGTTTTAGATAGTGTTTTATCCCATCAAGACTCAGTTTTCAAATACTTGATCGACGATTTAGGGATATATTCTTATCATAAAAATAACTATTATTATCCGAATTCCAATTTAGCTAGTAGCATTCGCGAAACTTTTGAACTTGCTCTAAATAGACCAAATATCGAAATACTTTATAATAGAAGTTTAAAGAATATTCAAATAGAAAAACAAAAAATCAAATTAGAACTTACCAATAGTGAAGAACTAATAGTCGATAAAGTCATACTAGCATGTGGAGGCCTTGCTTCACCTAAAACCGGATCTAACGGAAGTATATATCCTATTTTAAATGATTTAAACATCTCCTATAATCCTTTACGTCCTGCTTTAGTGCCACTTATATTAGAAGAGAGTCATCTATCTAAGTGTTCTGGACTTCGTAGTATCGTAAGATTAACTCTAAAAGATAAAGAAGAACTTATCTGTCAAGAAGAAGGGGAAATTCAACTAACTGATTATGGTATAAGTGGAATCGTAACCTTGAATATCAGCTCTAAAGTATCTCGCTTACTTGCAGAAAAAATAACGCCATCGCTATACATTGATTTCGCTCCCCAAGATGCAAATCTTGATAAAATATTTAAAACAACATTTAGTCAAAATCATACTATCGAAGAAATTCTAGAGACTGTTTTAAATTATAAACTAATTCCCATTATTCTAAATAAAGCCAATATTCGCAAGGCGCACTTGGGTTCTAAACTAACTGATGAAGACATAAAAAAACTTGTTTTTTCCATAAAAAACTTCTCAGTATTCATCAAAGACACATGTGATTATGAAAAATCCCAAGTATCAACTGGCGGCGTATCCTTGAATGACATAAACCAAGATTTCTCTTTAAAAAAATATCCTAATATCTATGTTATTGGAGAAACACTCGATGTTGATGGTATTTGTGGAGGATACAATTTAGCGTTTGCCTTCATTTCCGGATATCTTTGCGGAAGGAGCATTAGCCATGATTAAAATTCGTCAGATCAAAATTGAAGTTTGTGAAGATCAAGAAAAAATGCTCGAATTGAAAATATGCAAACTACTACGCATTAACAAAAGTATGCTCACTGGTTATCAAATCATTAAACTTTCCATTGATGCTCGTAATAAAAATCATATAATGTATATTTATGATGTAATAGTATCCCTTGTTAAAGAAGGATCTGTGTCAATAAAATTTAACGATTTAATTACTCCTTATTCTAGAAACGAATATCTCACTACCAAAGCTCATAACGCATCTATCCAGCCATATATCATAGGTACTGGGCCTGCAGGTTTGTTTGCTGCATATGCATTTGTTGAAGCTGGACTAAAACCAATATTAATTGAACGCGGGGAGGAGATCGACAAAAGAGTTAAAACCGTTGAATCCTTCTGGGAGCATTCAATTTTAAATCCTAATTCTAATGTTCAATTCGGGGAAGGTGGAGCAGGAACATTTTCTGATGGCAAACTAAATACTTTAACTAAGGACACTGATGGGGCTCATCAAAAAGTTTTAGAGACATTTGTGTTATTTGGAGCACCAAAAGAAATTTTATATAGCTACAAACCCCATATTGGAACTGATATCCTTAGAAACGTTGTAAAAAACATGCGTGAGTACATCATAGCAAAGGGTGGAACATTCAGGTATAACACCTGTTTAACAGATATTAAATGCAATAACAAAACAATAACAGAAATCGAACTAAATAATAGCGAATGGGTTAAATGCGAATGCCTAGTTCTTGCTATCGGCCACAGTGCTCGCGACACCTTTTTGATGCTACGTAAACACGGGCTAGAAATGTTACCTAAGCCCTTTGCAGTCGGATTTAGAATCGAACACTTACAAGACGCTATTAACGAAAGCCAATACGGACTAAAGTATAAAGATCATTTAGGGGCAGCATCTTATAAATTAACTTATCAAAGTAGTAATAATCATGGTGTATATTCTTTTTGTATGTGTCCAGGAGGATACGTTGTTAATGCATCCAGTGAGGAAGGACGCCTTGCCACTAACGGGATGAGTAACTATAAACGCGATAGTAAAAATGCTAATAGTGCCATCATCGTTACAGTCAATAAAGATATTTATGGAACCTCGCTATTTGCCGGGCTAGATTTTCAAAAAAACATCGAAGAAAAAGCCTACCAAATCGGTAAAGGCAAGATACCAGTTCAATTATTAGGAGACTATCTAAATAACACCATATCGACTGCGTTTAAAAGTGTAAAACCAGAGATAAAAGGCCAGTACACTTTTGCCGACTTAAACGGGATATTGCCGAGTGAGTTAAATATAGCATTTAAAGAGGCAATTTTAAAGTTTGGCGAAAAAATAAAAGGTTTTGATACCGAAGATGCCGTTTTATCTGGCGTTGAATCGCGCACCTCATCACCAATTAAATTTATAAGAGATGCAGCCTATTGTGCAAACATCAAAGGAGTATACCCAGCTGGTGAAGGTTCTGGTTACTCAGGCGGCATAACGACATCAGCAATTGATGGCATGAAAGTTGCCGAATCGATAATAAAAAATAATTAATCTAGGGGGATACTATGTACATACATATCTATTCATATAAAAAAATAAAATATAAAGATCAAATTATCGATATTATTCATCGTGAAGAAGTAGCAAATGCCATAGCAAATCTAGCAAATCAGGATGAATATGAAATTTTATCTGGAAAATATAAAGGAAAGTATATTCCTAAATTGACAAAAAACTTCCAGAATCAAGATTTTGTTGCAATGGAGGTAACCGACGCTGAAATCAAACTTGCCGAAGCAAAAAAGCAAACATACGAATCATTAGAAGAGAGTATTGCTCAAGTTCAAGCAGCTGAATATTATCAACTAAAATACAATGAAGAATTAGAACGTTTATCCAAAAGAGAAATATTTGATAAATTAATAATCGAACAATATGCCCAAGCAATAGCACCTTCTACAGCTAAAGAACTTACGAGTTTAATAGCCGGAAGTGAGAGCGACTCATTTACTATTCCTGCTAGTCTTACTTCGAAGCTTCTAAATAAGACGAACAGTCTATTAACTCAAGATGCTAATACCCATCGCAAATCTTTTCAAGATTATAAAGTAGAGGAAAAATATGCTTCATTGCGTCGCAAAATAATCGGGCTCGATGAAGAATTAAAATCATTACTTACTAATATTACTAAAAATATTACACTTTCATATTCTGGCTTAACACCAGACAAAATCCAAATCTTAAAAAGCGGCATCATCATAATTGGTGGATCTGGTACAGGGAAATCTTTTATGATTAAAAATGTTGCTAAGGAATTTGATGTGCCTTATACCATTGAAGATGCAACGCGTTATACACCAAATGCATACCAAGGCGAAGACATCGAAAACATTTTAGTCAATTTGTATTTTCAAAACGATGAGAATAAAGAATTATATGAACACAGCATTATCTTTTTAGATGAATTCGATAAAATATGTAAAAAAGGAGACCCAAAAGATAATGCCTTAAGAGAAAGTGTCCAAAATACTTTGCTAACAATTATGGAAGGGACAGTTATTAACAAAAAGGTGCGTATCGGTTTAACTGAAAAAGTCATTAGCATTGATACATCAAAAATGACCTTTGTTTTATCTGGAGCCTTCGAAGAACTAACAGGGTCAATCGATTATGAATCTCTTGTTAAATATGGTATGATACCTCAATTAGCCAATCGTTTAAATTGCCTAATTGCCACTAAAGAACCGACCATAGAAGACCTTAAAACAGCAATAACATCATCAGAATATAGTTATCTAGAATTACTACGTGAATATTTAGAAATATATGGTATTGATTTAGCTGTGGAAAGCAGCTTCATAGATGAAATAGCGGCACTTGCTTATCAGGAAAAGAGTGGCTATCGTGGAATTCCAAAGGCAATAAATCAATTTTTAAACGAAAAACTATATCCTATTTATGCAGGGCAAACTCACAAATTAGAATTATCAGCAGATAAACTTCCGAGGGAATAAAATTAAATAGTCAGAAACTAGCAAAACTGACTATTGAAAATATTTCCTCTCTTTTTATTACATGCTATAATGAGTATAAGAATAGGAATGATAATAATGGAAGTTTTAAGTGTAAAAAATCTATCTAAGATTTATGGGATTCACGGAAATGAAGTAAAAGCTTTAAATAATATTAATTTAGATGTGAAAAAAGGAGAATTTATCGCGATTATCGGTAGTTCTGGCTCTGGTAAATCGACACTTTTACATATTATTGGTGGTGTTGATAATCCCACAAGTGGCAAAGTTTACATAAATGGGGAAGATTTATATGCCCTAAATGACAATAAACAATCCTTACTAAGAAGAACAGAAATCGGGTTAATTTATCAATTTTATAATTTAATACCAACCCTAAATGTTCGTGAAAATATTATATTACCAAGTGAAATTGATGGTAAGTTTAAAGATGATGATTATCTCCAGAGCTTAATTGAGCTTTTAGAACTCACAAATCGTGAGAAGCATTTGCCAAACGAGCTATCTGGAGGACAACAGCAACGTGTTTCAATAGCTAGAGCTATGATTAACCATCCCGCTATTTTATTATGTGATGAGCCAACAGGAAATCTAGATTCTAAAAATAGTCAAGAAATAATGCGTCTGCTAAAAGAGGCTAATCTTAAATACAACCAAACTATCATTATGGTTACTCATGATATATCATTAGCTAACTATGCGAATAGACTTATTCACATAGAAGATGGAGTTATCATAAGTGATGAGGAATTAGCATGAGAATACCAAATAAATTAGTTATTAATAACTTAATTAAAAATAAAAAGCAAACATTTACTACTTTAATCAGCATCAGTTTAGCTTGTATCCTACTGTTTTCCATTGGTATTGCCTTTTCAACTTTCAAAAATAATAACATTAAAGAATCTATTGCCTACAGAGGAACTTATCATGTTCAATTTAATGACATAGCCTATAAAGATAACTATGAGTATCTGAATAATGACTCGAATATAAAAGATATAAAAGTGTTTCAAAACCATAGCTCTATTTTTACTAACGAAAGTGATGAACATATAACGCTTATAACCACACCAGAAGACCTCACACCATACTTTCATCTGCTAGCAGGGAATATTCCGAAGCATGATAAAGAGATTATCATATCTAGTAACACAGCTTCTAATTATCAGTTGCAAATTGGGGAACGAATAGACGAGTTCACGATAACTGGCATCTATAACACAACCATTTTATATGATAAAACTATCAAAAATCGTTTTGTTGCATATGGTAGATACCCCATAAATCCCACAAACGAGCATACAACATTCTATGTAACCTACAAAAATATTTCCGAATCTTACAACTTAATTCAGGAAAACGCCATAATGCTAGGAATTGATAATCACAAAGATCCGCTTGGTAGTCATAACCATATATCACCCAATACTGCAATTCTTAAGGCCTATGGTGTTACTGATGATGACCTTGCTCGCATTCGTTCAGAACTCATTTTAGCCGTCATCCTTTACGTTTTGAGTTTGTTTTGCATTCTTATTATTTATAACTCATTTTCTATATCCTTATCGGAACGCAAGAGTAGTTTTGGAGCCTTAAGAAGTATTGGCGCATCAATCAATCATATTCGCATCCTTGTTATAAAAGAAATTACTATATTAGGTCTTATTAGCATTCCGGCCTCCTTCCTACTTAGCTACAGTTTAATATATTTAGGAGTTAATTTTATAAATTCCATGATAAAAACTTCCATAGAGGTATATATTTATCCATCATTCTTACTTTTATCTTTATTATTCGTTTTATTTACTATCATTATCTCAGCTATCACGCCTGCTCGTGCCGCTAGCAAAGTAAGCCCGATTGCTGCTTTGACTAAGCAAAATAATATGCGAGTAAAAAAATCTAAAGAGCATTATCCTTTTATTAAACGAGTTTTTGGAACAGAAGGGGAAGTAGCTTATAAAAATATTAAAAGAAATGGTAAAAAATATACATCAACAATCATATCTTTATCAATAAGTGTTATTTTATTTATCATAACTTCAACATTCATCAATTACATAATAAGTACAAATGAATACGAACGTGATTACAATTATGATATCTCTATTTATATGACTGATCATGAAGATATAATTAATCGCATAAAAAGTATTAAAGCATATCAAGAGTTAGTGTTAATGAATTCCTCCATTAGAAGTGTATCATCAGATAACTTTTTAACTGACTCAACTATGGTTAACATCATCAGTTTAGATGATAAATCTCTTAGAGAATACAAACACGAACTTAATATTACTACTGATGAGGCAATTCTTTATAATCCATCTTCGAATAATCAATATATCAATAACCAAAGCATAAAAATATGTCGAGAATTTAGTAATCTCGATACTTGCTTTTACGAATTTAATAATTTAACCATCACTGATAAAACCTACAAAGACTTATTTCTAATGCCAACTATTATTTTAAGCGAAAGAGTTTATAATCAGATATATGAAGAATATTTATCAGCAAATAAAAACAACTCAACTGATAGTGTAGTAATCTACATTAATTCTAAAAAATACCAAAAATTTGATAACGAGATGCAAACAATTATCAGAAATTATCCTAATGTTGAAATTAGCTATAGCAATACTGCCCTTGAAAATCATGAGAAAATAGTGCAGTATACGACGATGTGTGTCATTATATATTCCGTTTTAGGCTTTATAACTATAATTAGTCTTACTGGAATGCTAAGCGCCATCAACGCTAACTTAAATATTAGAGAAACGGAAATGTCCATACTAAGGAGTATTGGTTTTAGCAAAAAAAGATTAGCTCGCATGTTAAAACTTGAAAGTGTTTTTATCCTTGTCAAAACCCTTCTTATAAGCATCCCTGTATCATCCATTTTAATTCTTCTTCTAAGGTATGCATCATCCTTACAAAGTGATCCAACCGTTAGAGTTAAACTAATCGAGTTCCCTTGGATATATATTGGAATTTCTATTATTATCACGATTATAATAACTTTTATTGCAACATCTTTTATTGGTAAGAAAATTCGTAAAAAGAATATCATTGATTCCATTCGCTCAACTTCAGTTTAAAACTGGTATGCATAATTGCATATCTGTTTTTTTATTAACTTACTTTATAAAATAACGCATCTATGTTAAAATACAAATACAGGTGATTGATATGGATTTAGATCATATAAGAAATTTTAGTATAATAGCTCACATTGATCATGGTAAAAGTACACTTGCTGATCGCATATTAGAGTTAACTGGAGCTGTTTCTAAGCATGATATGAAAAATCAAGTATTAGATAGTATGGATCTTGAGCGTGAACGTGGTATAACTATTAAATTAAATGCTGTAGAATTAAATTATGAATATAACAATGAAAATTATGTTCTTCATTTAATTGATACTCCCGGTCATGTTGATTTTTCTTATGAGGTATCAAGGAGTTTAGCAGCTTGTGAAGGCGCAATTTTAATCGTCGATGCAGCACAGGGAATCGAGGCGCAAACATTAGCAAACCTATATTTAGCTATGAATAATGATTTAACGATTATTCCTGTTATTAATAAAATAGATTTGCCAAATGCCGATGTGCCTAAAATAACGAAAGAATTAGTTGATGTTCTAGGTTTCAAAGAAGATGAAATCTTACTGTGTTCAGGAAAAACTGGTGTTGGTGTTAAGGAGTTACTTGATACCATTATCACTCGCATTCCATCTCCTAAAAAAAGTGATACAAACGAAGCAAAAGCCATGATTTTTGATTCATACTTTGATCCATATCGCGGAGTTATCGCTTCTATTCGCGTATTTTCTGGTGAGATAACTAAAAAAGATGTTATTAAAATGATGGCTACAAATGCTGAATATGAAGTAGTGGAACTAGGTGTTAATACGCCAAAAGCTGAGCCATTAGATAAACTTGTTTCTGGAACAGTTGGATGGATTAATGCTTCAATAAAAATAATTGATACCGTTAATGTTGGAGACACTATAACTACTAAAGCTCATGAAGCTAAAGAACAATTACCAGGATACCAACCAATGAAACCCATGGTTTATTCAGGACTATTTCCAATCGAACCAAATAAATTTGAAATGTTAAAAGAAGCTTTAGAAAAATTAAAACTAAATGACGCCTCACTATCTTTCGAACCAGAAACTTCTGAAGCCTTAGGTTTTGGCTTCCGTTGTGGTTTCTTAGGACTTCTTCATATGGAAATCATTGAAGAACGCATAACTCGTGAATTTGGAATCGACATAATTGCAACTTCACCATCGGTAGTCTATGAAATCGAGTTAACTAACGGGGAAGAGATGTTATTAGACAGTCCAACAAAGATGCCCGATCGCGCGCGCATTAAAGAAATACGTGAACCATTTATTACTACTAATATTTTTGTTCCAAGTGAATACATTGGCCCAATCATGGAACTATGCCAAGATAAAAGAGGGATATATAAATCACTAGATTATATTAACGACACTCGTGTAAATATTCATTATGATTTGCCATTATCAGAAATAGTATATGACTTTTTTGATCGCTTGAAGTCTAGTACCAAAGGGTATGCCTCATTTGACTATGAACTCTGTGGATACAAGGCTCAAGATCTTGTTAAGATGGATATCTTGATCAATGGAGAAGTTGTCGATGCCTTATCTTTAATTGTTCACAAAGATTTTGCATATCCTCGTGGAAAGAAAATTGTTGAAAATCTAAAAGAGATTATTCCTCGTCAACTATTCCAAGTTCCTATTCAAGCCAGTATTGGATCTAAAGTAATTGCCCGAGAGAATATCTCTCAGATGCGTAAGAATGTTTTGGCAAAATGCTATGGTGGAGACATCTCTCGTAAACGCAAATTATTAGAAGCTCAAAAAGAAGGAAAGAAGCGTATGAAAATGGTGGGTTCTGTTGAAATACCTCCTGAAGCCTTCCTAAGCGTTTTAAAAACAGAAAAATAAATCAGTACACAATCGTGTACTATTTTTATTTGTTTAATTCGACAAAATACTACAGCGTATTTGTTGTAAACAGAAGTGATTTTATGATACAATATCAACAGAATAGGAATGTTGTTTATGAGAAAGAAAAGTATCATATATTTCTTTGTTATCGTACTTGTAATTGGTTTTGCTAGTGTAACAGCAAATTTAATCATAAATAATACTTTAAATATTGGTTTTAATAATGCTTTCCTAGATAACGTCATATTCATAAATACTAAAACTGATGGAAAGGCATCCATTAGTTTAGATGGAAAAACAATCAGTTATGAAGCTAAGGAGTTAACTAGTATAAATGAAGAGGCTAATTTAACATTCTGGATAAAAAATGAAAATACTCAGTATGATGTTGAAGCTACTATATCTTGTAGTATTGATAATGCATCAGAGAATATTAAAGAATTAGTAAGTATATCAGTTGAGCCTAAAAACTTCACTTTAGTAAGTAATGAAGTAAAAAGTGGAGAAGTCAAAATAGAAATGACTAGTGTTGTAACTGAAAGTATAGATGGAAATTTCACCTGTGAATTAATAGCAACACCAGTAGAAAGAGAAGAAACTGGTGTAATAACTGATACATGTGTCAATGCATTAAATGGAGCTGATCCTGTAATAAATGGTGAGTTAATACCTATTGAGTTAGACAATAATGGTGTTGTCACATACTCTGACAAAGGAGAGTCTTGGTATAACTATTGTGAACAAAAATGGGCTAATGCAGTTATACTGATTGATAGTCCAAGCAAAAGTTATAATGTAGGATATACAATTCAGGAAAGTGATATTGAGTCATACTTTGTATGGATACCGAGATATAAATATAAGTTATTTCATGCGAATCCAGCAGATGGAGTAACTGACAAATTATCAGAAAGCATCGCACAAGAAATCGAGATTGAGTTTGAAGGTAAGGAAACCCCTGTATCTGCCGGTACTCAAGATGGAGAATGGTTAACGCATCCAGCTTTTACAAACTTCGATGTAAATGGTATATGGGTAGGTAAGTTTGAAACAGGCTATAAAGGAGCAACAAGTATAGCATCCTCGGAAGTAAATTCAAGTGATCCAACAAAAATACAGGTAAAATCAAGTGTGTATTCGTGGAGAAATAATTCAGTAGGGAACTTTTTCAAAGCTATGTATAATTATAATCGCGAACTTGATTCGCATATGATGAAGAATACTGAATGGGGAGCAGTAGCATATTTAAGTCATTCTAAATATGGAATAAACGAGGAAGTAAGAATAAATAATAATTCAAACTATCTAACTGGATATGCAGCTAATACTAAAGATGCTTCTGGAAGTATAACGGAACCCCAATCATATAATACAGAAACAGGATATCTTGCATCGACCACTGGAAATATAAGCGGGATTTACGACATGTCTGGTGGAGCTTATGAATACGTAGCTGGATATATAGATGGAAATGTCAAGAATAGTGGATTAACATTAGATGAAATAAGGAATACTTATAGTAAATATATAGATGTATATGCTAGTAATAGTGCAGTAACAACCTATAGTAATAGAATATTAGGAGATGCCACAGGCGAAATTGGCCCATTTTACTATGCAAGTAGTTATCATAACAACTGGTATAAGGATTATTCGAGCTTTGTAGAGTCTTCTTATCCCTGGTTCCACCGCGGTGGGCGCAATTCCAATGATTCTTACGCGGGACAGTTTAACTTCAATAGGTACACTGGTGGTTCCGGAAGCGGTAACAGTGCTCGTCTTGTGTTACTTGGCTAATCCTCCTTTAAAAAACAATATAGATTGTTTTTTTTCTTTAATAATATTATAATTTAGATGTAAGGTGGTAATTATGGAATCAGTATATATACACATTCCTTTTTGTAAACATATATGTTCTTATTGTGATTTTCCTAAAGTATTACATATTGATTCTTTCGTTGATGATTACTTGGAAAGTCTTCAAAAGGAAATAGAGGAAAATTATGAAGGGGAACGTATTAAAACAATTTATATTGGAGGAGGGTCACCTTCCTGTATGACAAAAAAGGAGCGCATCAAATTATTTAGAATACTTGCAATATTCAATCGCGCGCCAGATTGCGAATGCACATTCGAAATTAATCCCAAAGACATTGATGAAGAATTATTAGACAACATCGTTACTGGAGGCGTTAATCGCATAAGTATTGGGATCGAATCCTTTGATCCAGCCAACTTAAAAATTCTCGATCGCGAGGCTGATTTTGATGATGTAGCTAAGAAACTAGAGTTGGTCCGCAGGCGTGGTATCGAGAATATTAACTTAGACTTGATGTATGCTATTCCTAACGAGAAGTTATCTGTCTTAAAAACAGACATAAAAAAGCTACTCAAATTAAATCCAACTCATATCTCGACGTATTCTTTAATATTAGAGGATCATACAAAACTAAAAAATGAAAAAGTTGAATACATCAGTGAAGATTTAGATAGTAAAATGTATGAAACCATTGTTGCTAAATTAAAAAAAGCTGGCTATAGCCATTATGAGGTTAGTAATTTTGCCAAAGATGGGTATGAATCGAAACACAATCTTAATTATTGGAATAACGGCGAATACTATGGTTTTGGTTTAGGGGCCTCTGGATATAAAGATGCATTTCGCTACACTAATACGCGCAATATCCATGAATATATTGCTGGTAATTATAAACAAGAATCAATTCTAATGTCTTATAAAGATCAGATGGATAATGAACTTATGCTAGGACTCCGCAAAATGAAGGGTATCAACTTAGATGACTTCTTCGAGAAATACAATGAGAATATTCAAAACGTTTATCCCATCAAAGAATTGCTTGCAACTAAAGAACTAATTTATAAAGATGGATATCTTTTTGTAAATCCAAGTAAAATCTACGTCATGAATGAAATACTTGTTAAATTAATATAATATATTGATTATTATTAATATATTTGTTAGAATCTATATTAAGATAGAAGGGTAATTAAATGAGTAAAATAATAAAGAAAATTATTATTTCAGGGGTAAGTATATTTGCTTTATCGGCAGTTCCTTTTACTGTTGATGCAGCTTCTATAGAATATGAAGAAGGGAAAATAGTTAAAGATGGTGGAGTTGTAAAAATTCCTCTAAAGCTAAGTGTAACAGAAACTGAAGCACCATTAGATGGTTTTACTCTAACGTGCTCAACTGATACATTAGATGTCGATTGTTCTTTTGAACAAACAGGGGATACTAAAGTCATTCCAACAGGTAAAAAAGCCGCATTCGCATCCCTTGCAGATCAAGGTAAATTTCCAGCAGGCAACACAGCCTTAGGGGATCTCGTTTTAACAAACAATCAAACGATCCAAAAAAATGTTGAGTTTTCAATTTCTAGCACATCTAGCATAACTTTACCAAATAAAAACAATATAACTATAAATGCTAAGTTTGTTGAAAAAGAAAAGAGTAATGATGCTTTTTTAGGATCAATTAAGATATCACAAGGACGTTTATCTCCAGAGTTTAATCCAGAAATTCAAGAATACACTATATATGATATTGCTGATACAATAAATTCAGTAACTATTAATCCAACATGTCGTACAACAGGATGTGATTATACAGTATCAGGCGGATTATCGGTATCAGGGAATTCTAAAGTAACCCTAAATCAAGGAGCTAACGAGGTAACCATTTCTGTTACTAGTGAAAATAGAGAAGAGACAAAGAACTATAAACTAAACGTTCTTCGTGGGGACACTGGTTATAATTCTGCCAAACTATCAACTCTTACATTTGGAGAATATACTCTTACTCCCGCTTTTTCAAAAGATGTAAAAGAGTATACTTTAACAGTGCCTAATACCATTACTTCTTTGGTCAAAGATATGAAATACACATCTGAAGATGGAAATGCTAAAGTCTCTATTGATGGATTAGATAACTTTGTAGTAGGTGAAAATAAATTAACTATTACAGTTGATAATGTTACTGGTTCTGAAACTATAACATATACTATCAACGTTACAAGACTATCGAATCAACAAATAGAAGTATTAAAATACAAAAATGGCGAAGTAACTTTCCGTGATAGTGAAGGAATTCAAAATACTCTAGATGAAGATGAGTTCAAGAAACAATACGAAAAAGAGTATGACAAAATCAAAGATGGCACATACAAATTCGACGATAAAGGAAATATCATTACTGAAGATGAAGACGAAACTAAAGACGAAGAAAAAAAAGATAAGAAAGATAAAAATATAATTTTAATAGTTTCATTAATAGCATCTGGTCTTGTAATAATTATTATTTCAGGAATACTTATTTTCAAAAAGAAAAAGCCTAAAGATAGCGAAAAACACGAAGAAAAAGAAGAAATTAAAAACGATGCTGAACTAGAGAAAACTACGGAAATTGATGAAAGCGGGATCGAAGAAGAAGCAATAAAAAAAGATGCCACAGTTGATGAAGATGCCACAATGAACGTTGATGAAGCTTTAATCGATTTGATGAGCACTAAAAAATATGATTTTAAAGATGAAGAATAGCCTTCATCTTTTTCATTCTCTGTTGTCCAAAAATAACCTTAAATCCTTGAAAAAAACTTGCAAAGGGCCATAAAGTGTATTATAATACAATTGAACTGAGAGGAGGGAAGCAAATGACAAAAGTTGAAGTTAAAAACGGTGACGTTAACGGTGCATTAAAAAGATTTAAAATGAAAGTTGCTAAATCAGGTGTCCCTTCTGAGCTAAAAAAACACAGAGAATATCAAAAGCCAGGCGTAAAAAGAAGAGAAGCTAAGAAAGAAATGATTAAGAATTCACGTAAGAGAAACAAGAGAAAGAAGAATGATTAATCGCGAACAAGAAGAATAACATCTTCTTTTTTTTTGCGTTTTGCATATAGTTTATTGGTGAATAATATGCTAGATATCATAAAGTCGTATTTTAATAAAGAAACTTACTACATAATTCTAACCTCAAATGCCGTTTATTTAAAAAATTACAATAAAATCCTCAACATCGATAGTGAAGAAGCTGTCGTTGAAATTAATGGGCGAATATTAAAGATAACAGGAGAAGATCTAGTTTTAAATAAAATAGTCAGTAAAGAGGCTGCCATTAAAGGAAAAATAGAAAGCGTAAAATACTTATGATAATTATTCGAGTTCAAGATAATATTAAGTTATTTATTAAAAAATGTATAAGTTATAATATCGATTTATACGAAATTAAATATGAAGAAGACTATATTCTCGTTACTATTAAAGAAAGTGATTATGAACGAGTAAAGAAATTAAATTATTATTCCAAAATAGTTAAGTATAAAACACTAGGCAAAAAGCATTTTATTCTTCTTCTAAGACACAATTTATATAATATTATATTGCTCATTTTTTTCATCTCTTTAATAACCTTCTATAGCAATATTATCGTCAGTGTTGAGATAAAACACGAAAACAAAGAGATGATTAAAAAGATCGATACTCTACT
The DNA here is from genome assembly GCA_950097225.1 of uncultured Bacilli bacterium. Lineage (GTDB taxonomy): Bacteria > Bacillota_I > Bacilli_A > RF39 > UBA660 > CAG-582. The sequence continues at coordinate 35,696 of CATNCE010000003.1, read as the reverse complement.
TGGAGACAAGAAAATAAAGCGCTTTACTCTAAGTAAAAATAATCAAGAACTAAATAATATCAGTGATCAGATACTAGCCGAAAATCGTGACTTTCTTGATTTCATATCGATAACTAAGACTGGAATGAAATACATCGTAAATGTTGAGGAGCGTATAATAAAGACGGAAGAAGAAACCAAGGAACGTTGTCATATTATTGCAAAAAAATCAGGCGTTATAACTGGGATTGAGGCTAAAAAAGGAATAACGATCGTCGAAAAAGGCAATTTAGTAAAACCAGGAGATATATTAATATCTGGCGAAGTAATCTTAAATGAAGAAGTAAAAGACAACATATGTGCATCAGGTACTATTTGGGCCAATACTTGGTACAAAGTAAATATAAAATATCCAAAAACTTTAATCGAGACGGAGTTTACCAAACGCGAAAAAGTCAATGTCAAAGTGTATGACCGCTACTTAAAAAAGCGTCTATATGAAAACTATGAAGAAACTATCATGCTAAAAATTGGCAACCTCCGCCTTGTTAAACAAAAAGAATTCATCGAAAAAGAGACTAAATTAAGCGATGATGAAACAAGAAAAAAAGCCATCGAAGCTGCCGAAAATAAAATTCTTGAAAAAATTGGGCATAATAATACCATAATTGATAAAAAAGTTTTGAAAGAAACCATAAATGATAGTACAATAGAATTAGAGTTATTTATAAGTGTAAATGAGTCTATTGGTGAAATGATAGAATATGAACTACGACAACCAACAATACCTGAAAGTAGTGATTAAATGATTCCAACAAAAGTATACGATATAATAATTAATCTTTTACCGATGATAATTCTTTTTTCAATTGTGATGATTTTAACACGTTTAGTGACAATGTTATACTCTAAAGAAAAAATTATCGTCTATAAAGAGCTAAAAAATTTATTATACATCGTATATTGTTTTGCCTTATTCAATTTAGTTACGACTACTGATTTTGAAAGTTTTTCTAATAACTTTATTCCTTTTAAAGAAATAATGCGTTATAAAACAACGAATCTCTTATTCATTCGTAATGTAATAGGTAATATTGCTATCTTTATCCCATTTGGTTATCTAATAACGGATATGATTAAAGAAAAAGCAGGAAAGTGCAATATATTTATTCAAACGCTTATTATTTTCTTAACATCATTAACTATTGAGACTATTCAGATGTTTATCGGTCGTAGTTTTGATATTGATGATATTATCTTAAACGTTACAGGTGGTGTTTTTGGTTTTCTTATATATGTTTTAAGTCATAAAATATACGAACGCTTTCCAAGCAAGTATCAAACAAATGGATTTAAACTTATCATGTTTTTTGTGAGTGTTCTAATTATTATCGGCTTGTTTGCAATTTCTTATGAGGTGATTAAATGAATGAATTTACAATAATAAATGAAACAGACTATCAAAGTGATTATAGCTACCTAAATGCAGTAATTAATCACACTTTAGAAAAATTAAATATAGAAAATGCTTCTTTCAGTGTCATTTTTATTGATGATGCTAAAATGCACGAGTTAAATAAAGAGTATCGTAGTATTGATCGCACAACTGATGTTTTAAGTTTTGCCCTTGAAGATAATAGCAGTATAATGACTCCTATTAGAGAACTTGGCGATATCTTTATTTCTATACCCAAAATGCAAAGCCAAGCATGTGAGTACAAGCATTCTGAAAAAAGAGAATTGTCTTTCCTAACTGTGCATGGGCTTCTTCACTTGCTAGGTTATGATCACACCCGCAGTAAGGAAGATGAAAAGATACATTTTGGCTTACAAGAAGAAATTTTGAATGATTTAAACATAAATATATGATATAATTATTAGCGTAGGAGAAGTGGATATATGAAAAGTGGTTTTGTAAGCATCGTTGGGCGACCAAACACAGGAAAAAGTACTTTAATCAATACGATTATCAATGAACATATCGCGATTGTGTCTAATGTCGCTGGGACAACTCGTAATACCATTCAAGGTGTCTATCATGACGAAAACACACAAATAGTTTTTGTTGACACCCCTGGAATCCATAAATCTATTGATAAATTAGGTAAACATTTAAATAAACAAACTTATGAATCTTTAGAGGATATTGATGCCATTTTATTCGTTGTCGATGCCGCATCAGGACTTGGCAAGGGTGATAAATTTATAATTGAAGCATTAAAACATACGACAGTACCAGTTATTCTCGTTTTAAATAAAATTGATAAACTTACTAAAGATGGAATTATGAAGTCCATTAATACTTATAAAGATCTCTTTGATTTTGCGGATATTATTCCCATTAGTGCCCTAAAACAAGATAATATCCCACGCTTGATTGAATTAACTAAAAAATATTTAAAAGATTCTATAAAATATTATGAAGATGATGTAATAACTAACAACGATCCATACTTCATGATTGCCGAATTAGTTCGTGAAAAAATCTTAAACTTAACAACGGAAGAAGTACCACACGCAATTACGTGTCTTTTAACCAATTATCATGAAAAATCTAACATCGTTGAAATATCTGTTGATATAATTGTAGCTCGTGACTCTCTTAAAAAAATCATCATTGGTAAAAAAGGAGCTATGCTAAAAACTATTGGAACAGAGGCAAGAAAAGATATTGAACACATGCTTGAAAAACCGGTGTATTTAGAATTATTCGTAAAAACCGTAAAAAATTGGCGCAACAAGGAGAAATACTTAGTAGAACTAGGTTTTGACGAAAAGTAACAATTAAAAGGAGGTAAACACGATGGCTAAAGTAATTAAACTAGATGAGTTTATAAAAAGACAAAAAGAAGTTTTTAACACCTATGTCGAAACTAATGGTCGCGAAGTAGACCTTAAACCATATATTGCTAAATATAGTAGTGAAGATGACACTATCTACAGCGACACAGATATATTTAAATATTTAGATTTATATATAAAGAGTAATTTAATTACGGATGCTGAAGTGAATGCATACAATAAGACGAGGCTTATTCCTGGTGAAATAATCTTTAAACGCGGTAAGGAAATCGTTGGGGCCTTAATTCAAAGTCAGGGTAACATCTACGCCATTAGTAGATATAAGCGCATTTATGCCGAAGAAGATGGCAAGCTATCTAGTTATAACGATAAATACCTTATAAAATGTCGCGACTATTATTTAAGTCATACTAATAATAATGAAATTAAGATGTCTTATCAAAACGTAATGGATTTAGCTAAACGCGGTAAATATGATATCGAACTAATCAATCGTTTACTACAAATGCCTGATGATAAAACGGGAATAACTTTCATCAATCAAATCAATATCAGCAAGATCAGTTTGCGCAAATTAATCGATGAATATAAGACTGTATATCCAGCTAATCGCGCCGAAATAAAACGCCTTGAATATATGTTAAAAGAGGCATTTCGTTTTAACGATCGAGTTGTTAAATTTATCGAGCAAAAAAGTCGTCGCGAAACATTGCGTGAGCGTTTATTAAATCTTCATCGCATTTTAGAGGAATATTTAATTCAAGACATCTTCGATATAAGTGAACTATTTCTTAAATATAATTTTAACGAATATAAGTTTAGGGAAGTTTTGAAAGATGGTGCAGAAAGTCGGGATGTACTTTTAAAAAGTCTCATCGATAAGTACCAAACTAAAGATACTGTTGTTCTTGCCAACTTTAAAACTATAATTGAGAACATCTTACGAGCATACAATGAAGGAATTAATTATGGAAATGGTTATCGTGAAATAAATTATTATGATGTGTACTTATTAAAACAAGGTTATTCTAATGAAACAATTATCAAATTTGCCTATCGCATCTGTTCTAAAGAGGATCTTGAGCGCTTATTTATGATCCTTAGTGTATATACAACATCTAAGGCCTTTAATAACACAAGCGAGCTCGTTAAATCCCTTGATGAACAAGCTGATAAAGACCTTATTGATTATCTTCAATATGCTAATATCCCTCTTTCTAAAGAGATGTACTATGCTTTAAAAGAGAGATATCAAACTAATGATATTGAACTAGAAATACCAAAAATTCCTGCAGCATGAATAAATAATTAAAATAACACCCATTATATAAGTAGAAAGGGTGTTATTTTATGAATAAAAAGGAATTATGGGAGTTATTTAAAAAAACAGGAAAAATTGAATACTATTTAGAATATAAAAAGAAGTGATTTTATGTTAAAAAATATTGAAGGAGTTGTCATTAGTGAAACTCCTTTCAAAGAAAACTCCAAAATATTAAATATACTGACTAAAGAGGGGATAATTGGGGTTGCATCCAAGGGATGTAAGAATATAAAGAGTCCCTTGCGACTAATATCATCGAAACTAGTCTATGCCGAGTTTACCATTTATCACAATAGTGATCGATTATCGACATTAAAAGAGGGCCACATCCTAAATGAATTTACTAATATTCGTACCGACGCATCTCTTATTCCATATTCGGTTTATATTTACCTAACAGATTTAGTTCGACAAGTATTTACTCAAAGTCCTGAACCACTTATCTACGACCTTTATATTTCTACTATCAAGAAAATAGAAAGTGGGCTAAATCCAATTGTAATGATGAATATTCTCGAAATAAAACTATTAGACTTTCTTGGTTGCCCAATCGAGTTAAACGCCTGTGCTAAGTGTGGGAGTAATAAAAACATTGTCACGATTGATCCTGATATCGGTGGTTATATTTGCAAAAATTGCTACACTAACGAGCCTATTTACGATGAAAAAACGCGTAAAATGCTGCGCATGTATTATTTAGTTGATATTGATACCATTAAAGAGTTAAAAATAAAGGAATATGTTATTGCCAATATTAATAACTTTATGACGTCTTACTATGATAGGTACACAGGAATTTATATTCATAGTAAAAAGTTTCTCGATCAAACGATAAATTATTGACTTTTATAAGTCTTTTTTCTTTGCTATAATTATCATAGGTGAACATATGAAAACGATAAAAGAGCGCAGAGAAGAGAAGCGAAAAGAAAAAGAATTATTAAAGCAAATCGCCGAGGAAGAAAAGAGAATTGAAGCAGAATTTCCTGATTCTAAGTACTCAATAAGTGAAGTATTTGCCGTTTTAAAAAATAAAAGCGAGGAAGACATCGAATACGAAAGTTATTTAACAGAATCCGAATTAGAAGAAGAAAAAAGCCGTAAAAAAGCCGAAAAGAAAATAATGTTTGCAGGGATTTTCATTATGGTGTTTGCTGCAACATTCGCAATCATCTACACCAATGTTTATTATAATGCCCATAAAAGCGAATTATTGAAAGTAACAGAACCCATATTTAAAGACTACTATAAGAAACACTACGGCGAGAAACTAAAAAAAGTAGATTTAATTGAATTAACCCGTGAAGAAGATAACGAAACAAAAAATACAGGCATTTATCTTTTAACTACTAAGGATGGAAAACATCTGATGAGTATTAACAATGAACTATTAGGGGATGATATTAACCCTTCTAAATTAAATAATGACTTACTTACATACTTAAGTACTAACATCTCTAATCCTGGTCTTATAACGCATTCCATTGAAACTAGTTATCAAGAATATTATACTGAGTATAATCGCTTCCTTGATTATATTCATGTTGTTCCGAATAAGAGTCTTGATGAGCTAATTGCCAGCAAAAAATTGACAGTTACTTATAAATTAATTTATCAACATGACCTAAACGATGCTGAACTTTTAGACTTAATAAGTAACTTCTCAAGTGATTCGGCCTTTTATCTTATTAAACACGAAGCAGGACAGCCAACTAATTTAAAAATAGTTACTCATGATAAGATAACTAGTCTTGATGTTCAAAATTATACTAAGAAAGATGATGATATAACTTATCTTGAACTAGATCGAACTAAGAACCGCACAACTAATGTCGATGTGGTTAAATATGCCGAGAGTGCAGCCTTAGCAAAAGGGGACTACAGCCTAAAAAATCCTATTCGTATTGAATTTGAAAGTGAATATCGTTATGATGAAGCTCTACCAAGCTACTACTTTTTAGATCTCGACAATACCTTAATTACTGAAAAAAACTTAGTTCAACTAAGTACCTCTAAAAGTGATAATTATTATCAAGAATTAGATAAAGACAACTATACAGATATCATCATCATCGAATATGGAAGTCATTCTTATCTTATTGGCGAAGAAAAAGTCATGATCGCTAGAAAAGGCGAGAAAAAATCATTTCTATGCAATTTAGGAATATGTTAATTATAATAAATATGGTATAATAACCACGATATATATTTAGGAAGTGAAAATTATGAATTTAAAGGATTTATACATTGATTTTTTTGTTAGTAAAAATCATAAACAAATTCCCTCATCCCCAGTAGTACCAGAAAATGATCCATCGGTACTATTTAATACAGCTGGGATGCAGCCCTTAATCCCATATCTTTTAGGGCAACCTCATCCATATGGAACGAGATTATGTGATTATCAAAAATGTATTCGTACTAACGATATTGATGAAGTAGGGGATACTTATCATCATACATTCTTTGAAATGTTGGGGAATTGGAGTTTAGGAGATTATTTTAAAAAAGAGGCTATAACATGGAGTTATGAATTTTTAACTAAGACTCTTAATATCCCTGTTAATCGTCTTGCTGTTACGATTTTTTCTGGAAATGAGTATATTCCAGCTGATGAAGAATCATACGCCATATGGCGCGATTTAGGAATCAAAGAAGAGCGAATCGCTAAGCTTGCTGACAATTTTTGGATTGCTGGGGAAACTGGACCTTGTGGTGGCGACTCAGAAATGTTTTATTGGCGTAGTAATGATCCAATTCCTGATACTTTTGATCCCGATGACGAACGTTGGGTTGAAATTTGGAATGACGTTTTCATGCAATATGTTAAACACGAAGACGGAACAGTTTCTGAACTTCCAAATAAGAATGTCGATACTGGTATGGGTGTAGAGCGTACAGTTGCTATTCTTGAAAACGTTAACGATAACTACGCATCATCTATTTGGAGTGATGTTATCTCGCTTATTAGTCAAATTGCCAAAAAACCATATGAAGGAAACGAAAAAAGTATGCGTATTATCGCTGATCACTTGCGTACATCCGTATTTATTAGTGCCGATAATGCCGGCATTAAACCAAGCAATACTGATCAAGGTTATATCTTAAGAAGACTAATTCGTCGCGCTATTCGTCATGCTAAGAGCTTGGGTATTGATATCAACACCGATTGGGAACAACAAATTGCCAAATTAATTCTTAACAAATACTCATCTTATTATAAAGAGTTAGAAACCAACCATGACGTTGTTCTAGAGGTTTTAGCTAGTGAAAAAATAAAATTTAATCGTACATTAGAAAAGGGCTTAAAAGAATTCATGCGTCTAACGACCAATAACCAAAATATCGACGGAAAAACAGCTTTCCATTTATTTGATACTTATGGTTTCCCATTAGAATTAACAATCGAATTAGCAAGTGAAAAGGGAATAGATGTGGATACTGAAGGGTACCATGAACACTTTAGAGCACATCAAGAATTATCGCGAGCTAGAAGTGCTGAGAAATTTAAAGGTGGCTTAGCAGGAAACTCTGAAATTGAAACTAAATATCATACAGCAACCCACTTACTAAATGCTGCTTTAAAAAAGGTTATCGGTCATGAAGTTCATCAACGTGGATCAAACATTACAGTCGAAAGAATGCGTTTTGACTTCAATTGTGACCATAAATTAACAGACGAAGAAAAAACTTCTTGCGAAAAGTTAGTAAATGAATGGATTAATCAAGCATTACCCGTAACAATGTGTGAAATGTCAAAAGAAGAAGCACTTGCTTCTGGAGCTGAATGTATGTTTATAGAAAAATATCCGGATATGGTAACCGTTTACACTATAGGAGACAATATTTCTAAAGAATTATGTGGAGGACCACACGTTAAAAACACTAGTGAATTAGGTCATTTTCGCATAACAAAGGAAGAGGCATCTTCATCAGGAGTGCGTCGTATTAAAGCAGTATTGGAGTAATTGAAATGGCGAAAGAAGAAAGTACTAAAAAGATCAAAGACAAAGGGAGCAAATTTATAAACGAATTTAAGACATTCATCCTCCGTGGAAATGTCATGGACTTAGCTGTCGGTGTTCTCGTTGGAGCTGCTTTTCAAAATCTCGTTACGAGCTTAACTAAAAATATCATATCGCCAATACTTGGATGCTTTAGTGAAGTTGATTTTAATCAATTTACCTTGCACATTGGCAAGCTTAACCTAACTTATGGAGCATTCATAACAGATGTTATAAACTTTGTAATCATGGCGTTTATTATCTTCATTATCGTTAAATTTATGAATTTTCTAGAAGGCTTAGGCAAGAAAAAAGAACAGGAAGCACCAACTCCTAAAGAGCCAATCAAAACCGATGAAACTAAATTATTAGAAGAAATTCGTGATTTACTAAAAGAGAAAAATAACAAGGATAAATAATTGGCCTTTTTATTTGACAATGAAATCCAAAATATGTAAAATAATGAACGAAAAAAAGGGGAAAAGGAAATTATGGCTAAAGACTTTAAAACAATAGATAGCTGCTTTAAACGTATAATTAATACAAAACTAAATCCGTATAGCAGTATAACTTGCAAGATCCTATTATTACTTCGTCTAGAAGCCATAAAAAATTGCAAGGAGTATCAAGAACTGCGCCAAATATATCAAGAAATCAAAAGCGCGATATTAAAGATAAAAGACCAATATGGATTTAAACATGTCGAAGAAATCTTTGCTTACTTTGTTTTCTTAATTAACAATAACTATTTATATTATGATGCCCAAGCTAATATTACTCACAATCTTCAAAAAATACCTGCTGAAAAGTCAATATTAGCAGCACTTACATTAAATCATCATGGGTGTTGTCGTCACAAGGCTCATGCTCTTGCCGATATATATACTGATTCAGCTATTGCCGCATCAGTAGTTCCTGGATATTTAGCTTCTGCCGCTGATCAAGATACAATAGAGTTTGCTCAATCACTTGGCTTACCGGGAATACTAAAGGGATCAGGGCATGCTGTTACGATTGTCAATGAAGGCGGCAAAACTTATTTACTAGATCCAGAATTTGACGAATTTTACATCAAAAAAGGCGATAATGTATATATGTCCAATAATCAAAATCGTTTCATAAAATATAGTAAAAAGCTCACACGTGATTACTACAAAATTGCTAGTTACTATAAACCTATACCAACCCTTGATGAAGATCTAGACGCCAAAAGAATAAATGCACTTATCGATGAAAGTCTAAAAACCATTCTTAACAATATCGATCTTGTAAATACATTCTACCATGACATTCAAGACAAACTAGGCGCCGCCGAAGAAACTTATCAAAGAATTTTAAGAAATTTATAACTAAAACTTCACATCACAGATGTGATTTTTTTCATTTTCTAAATAAGAAATATATGCTATAATGTCTATAATAAGGATGTAGTGGTAATATGAATATATTAGATATAATTACTAAGAAGAAAAATGGCAAAAACCTATCTTATGACGAACTAAAATTTGTTTTTAATGGCTATTTAAATAAAGAGATTCCCGATTACCAAATGAGCGCTCTATTAATGGCCATAACAATAAATGGCATGAGCATGTCAGAGACTTTATCCCTAACTGATATTTTTATTAGAAGTGGGGAGGTATACGATCTAACTAAAGTCATGGATTATGTTGTTGATAAACATTCAACAGGTGGTGTAGGGGATTCAACAACTTTAATAATCGGGCCAATGTGTGCATCTCTTGGGCTCCACTTAGCTAAAATGTCGGGGCGCGGGCTTGGCTTAACTGGAGGAACAATCGATAAAGTAGAATCTATTCCAGGCTTTAATGTGAACATAACCGAAGAAGAGTTTTTTACCCAAGTAAATAATCTGGGGTTTGCACTATCTAGTCAAACTGCTAATTTAGTTCCCTTAGATAAAGCCATCTACGCCTTGCGTGATGTAACTGGTACAACTGAATCTATCCCCTTAATTGCCTCATCAATCATGTCTAAAAAAATTGCCGCTGGGGCCGACAATATCCTAATTGATATAAAAGTTGGATCAGGAGCACTCATAAAAAATTACGCCGATGCTGAAAAGTTAAGTGAATGGTTAATTAGCATTGGGGAAGCTTATAAGCGCAATGTTCGTACCATTATTTCTGATATGGATACACCTTTATCTTATGCTATTGGCAACTCCCTAGAAGTATGTGAGGCTATAAACGTCTTACATGGTAAACGTTGCCCATTATATACCTCGTGTATCGAAATAGTTGCTAATTTACTATCTATGGCTAAAAACATGGACATATCTGAGGCTGAAGTACGAGCAGAACAAGTTATTAAAAACGGTGAAGCCCTTAAAAAGTTTTACGAATTTGTCTCTGCCCAAAATGGTCGCTTAAAAGAACTAGAAGTAGCCAAGACTATCGTGCCAGTAAGAGCAAATCGTGGAGGGATAATCACCAAAATAGATGCCTTAGGTGCTGCTAAATTAGCTGCTAAACTAGGAGCTTCTAAAATGCATCTTGATGATGAAATCGACTATACAGTTGGCCTAATGCTAAACGTTAAAGTTGGAGACACCATCAATAAGGATGACGTAATTTTAAATATTTATATGAATAAGCCAGTACAATTTTCTCAAAAAGATTTTGATTTTATTGGCATTGAATAATATCTATGATATAATTTTAAAAGAATAAGAGGTTGGTTATATGTTTGGTAAAATAAAATATATTGATGATATAACAGCAGTAGTAGAAATACACAAGGAGAATATGGTTGTTCCTAACCTGATGAATTTACACGTTGTCTTTGAAACAGCAGAACAAAAACTTTTAGGCGAAGTAAAAAAGGCCGATGAAGAAACTGTTCATATCGACTTAATGGGACAATTTGTCGGGGAGCGCTTTATCGCTGGAACCATAAAAAAACCGACACTTGATAGTGCTATCCGCGTTATCAATGATGAAGAGTTAAACGTCATTTTAGGCTCTAACAAGCAAGGGAACCTATATTTAGGAAAATCAGCTATATATAATGGAAAAGATGTATATGTTGATATAAACGATATATTCTCTAACCATTTATCAATTTTTGGTAATACTGGTTCTGGTAAGTCATGTTCAGTAGCTCGTATTGTTCAAAACATCTTCTTGAATAAAAATTTCCTATCGTTTAATGCCAATCTATTTATATTTGATGCCTATGGTGAATATAAAACAGCATTTAAGGTTTTGAATCAATTCAACCCCAATTATCAGTACAAATTCATCACTAGCAATCCAACTGATGATTCTGATGTATTACTTAAAATTCCAGTATTCCTTTTAACAATTGATGACATTTGTTTGTTGCTCCAAGCTGATAACCATCACCAATATACAATTATTGAACGCATGGTAAAACTTGCTAAATTATTTTCTAAAGATGATGAAGAGACTCAAAGATTAAAGAATCACTTGATTGCTAAAGCCATCATGACTGTCTTGTTTTCTAATCAAAATGCTTCTGCTAAGAAAAACGACATATTCACAATTATTGCCGATTGTTCAACACCAGAATTTAATGTTGACACCGACATTCAAGGTATCGGATACACTCGTAAATTCTCTGAATGCTTTGGAATTGACCGTAATGGCGAATTTGGCGAGTCAGTTCTTATTAATGAATACTTACTTAAATTCATTGATGACGAATTAGAAGCACGAATTGAAGTTCCAAAAGATGCATACTATACACTAGACGATTTAGAACGTGCCATGAGCTTCACTCTTATTGGCGATGGCTTCTTAAATAACCGCATCATGCAGGATAATGCCGTAATCATGCAAGTACGTCTTCATAGTATTAACAACTCAACTAACCGCAAATTCTTTGATATTCCTAACTATATAACTCTAGAAAATTATATATCTAGTTTAATAGTATTCAATAATCGTCGTAGCCAAATCGTCAATATTAACCTAGAAGATGTCGATGATAATTTGGCTAAGACAATGGTTAAAATATTTTCTAAGATGATCTTCGATTTTGCTAAGAGTCGCAAGGAAAGAGCTGCTATACCATTCCATTTATTTATTGAAGAGGCCCATCGTTATGTTGTTTCTGACAATGACCATTTCCTACTAGGATATAATATATTTGAACGTATCGCCAAAGAGGGACGTAAATATGGAGTTATGTTAGATCTTGTTAGTCAAAGACCAGTTGAGATATCTGAGACTGTTATAGCCCAGATGTCTAACTTCTGTATATTAAAAATGACCCATCCTCGTGATCTTGAGTATATAAATAAAATGTTGCCAAATATTTCTGGCGATATTATTGAAAAGTTAACGAGTTTACAGAGTGGAACAATGGTAGCGTTTGGTAATGCCTTCAAAATTCCAGTTATTGTCAAAATGGATATGCCAAATCCTGCACCATACTCATCTAACTGTAACGTCGTTGATCGTTGGAAAGCTTAAAAACATCGTAATTGATGTTTTTTCTCGTTTATTGTCAAATTACCAAATATCTATTTACATGATACTTTATAATATGGTATAGTTAAATTACCTAAGAGAGGTTTAAATTATAAAACCGACTATTTGTGATACTTGGGAATCTAATTGGCTTGTGGTGTTGAAGACCTTGTCATTGACGTAGGGATCCTAAAACAGGTCATGTGATGCCCACCTCGTGCGAGCGGGCTTTTATCACGTAGACTTCTCTTAGGCTTTTTTATGTTTTAAAATCCTCGAAAATTTGCTTTTTATTCCCGTATATGTTAATATACAAAGCAAAAACGGGGACTTTTATTATGGAAAAAACTACAAGCGAATTAAGGGAGTATTATACCCTTGTAAGAGAATATTTAGATAAAATTATAATCGGAGAAGACAAAGCCAAAGATGTCATTGCTGCCTCATTATTATGTGACAAAAATAGTAGAATGCTACTAGTTGGATGTACAGGTTCAGGAAAAACTACATTAGCTAAATGTCTAGCTAAAAACTTTATTTCTAAGCGTATATCAATCACTGCTGACTTATTACCAAGTGATATTATAAATATAATTAAAGATGAAAAAGATCTTCAATATCTATTATTAGAAGAATTTAATCGTACTACTGGAAAATCACTTTCATCAGTTATTGAACTATTGGCCGAAAACCAAATAACTTTCGATAAAGAAACTACACACTTTGATGACTTTTATGCTATGGCAACGCAAAACGGAACAGAAGCAGCAGGAATATGGACGGTTCCTCAAGCTGTATATGATCGTTTCGATATAATAGTTAAATTCGGAAATTTAACACGTGAAGAGAAAGAAAGTGTAATATTTGATTATCAACAGCCAACGGATGAGCCATTAGAAAATCTTCATCAAATAATCAATGCTGTATCGGATGAAATAGATAACTTTGTTTTTAGTCCAGAAGATCGTCGTGTTTTAATGGACTCCTTTGAAATTATAGATAATACTAAGCGTGATAATGCTAATCTCTTCCCAGGAACGAATATAAGAGCTTCGATATTTGCTAAAAGACTAGCTGCTTTTCATGCTTTAATTAATGGTAGAAGATGGATAGAACCATTAGACTTAACAGAATACATTACTAATTTATATCTTCATAGAATTGATCAAACCATCTTAAAAATGACTGATGCTCAAGCATTAGAAAAAATGCAAGACATTGAAGAAGCAGTATTAAATAACGTTAAAAGAAAAACCACAATTGCTTATGGATCAAGTAATGAACAGGAAAAAGGGAAGACAAGATTTCTTGGACCAAAGAGAGCAGGGCTCTTTAAATGAAAAAAGATGAGCGAATTCAAAAGTTATTAAATCGTATTGCCAAAAAAGGGGATATTCATGATGCAATTTCCAAAAAGAAAAACGTCATCGAAGAAAGAACCATTACAAAAATTATAAAGACCCATATCATTCTTTTCTCAAGAATTTTATATTTTGGAATAATCGGATCATCCAAATTGAAAAACAAATTTACATCTGTGAAGCGCGCAAAAAAAGCTCAAGATGAAATACGTGAATATTTAGGCGTTCCAATTGACATTCTTCGAACCAAAAATAGAAAAAAGGAGTTAGTTGTTTCCTTCTTAAACTATTATTATGAACTTTATAATCTTCATTATCTTAATAGAGAGTATCTTATTGATTCTTTAAAAAAGATCGATGATTTCTGTAAAACTTATAATATCAGTCGAGTATATTTAGATAGATGTTTCATATATGATTATTTTAACAATGAATATATTGGCGCATTCCCTTATAAAATGCAATCAGATATCGTAAATACAGAAGAATATCGATTTGCATCAAATATTCTCCTTGATTTAGATATCAAATCTCTTGAAGAAATAATTGGCGGAATAGAAAAATGTGAATATAATCCCCAGTTTATTTCCCAGATAAGAAAAAAACTTACAGACGATGTTGTCAAGAAGGCAATCGATGACTTTAAGAGGGGGAATGATCCCCATAAATTATTAAATGCTGTTACTAATCGTTTACTTTTTCATTTAAACAGTGATGCAACAGTAAAAGATCGTACATACGGAAAAATATATGAACAAATTGATTTAGGTGGAACTTTCATAAGATCGTCAAAATACGATAAAAATGGTACACCAATAAGCAAAGATGTTATGACTCTTTATGATTACTTAGATGTTAATAATTATCAAGATTTATCATCGTGCCTTGATGTATTCTCCGATGATCAAGAAATAAAGTTAATCTCCCTTTTATACTTACATATTCTAGGCGAGAGTAAACTTGATGAAATAAACAAGGAAGAAATAGTTTCATTTTATGATTTTATCTATGATCGTTATCAAAAAAAAACAATAATGAGAAAAATTCCTTGGGTTAAAAATAAACTTCAAAAAATCAAATCAGAACTTATTCAATACCTAATGACTATTGGGACGATTCTTTTAACTATTGCTTCAATACCTTTATCAGTCGTTATTCCACGTAGTTTAAATGTTGATGAAGAGTATCTTGAGAGATACATTGCTCTTTTAGATGATATTGCTGACTTATATGAAACATCTGCACGATTAGAAGAAATGTTAGTAAACAAACTAAAAAGAGCAATAAAAAAAATATTACCCGAAGAAGAGGAAGAGTTTGTTATAAATCGTAATCGTAGGACATCTGAGGAGTGTGTTGCAGAGATTGAATGGTTTTCTGATAGCCAAATGCCTGTATATTTTATGGACAGCTATGCTAGTCGTGGTAATTATCACGAAAATGATATAAGTTACTGGTATAACAGTGAAAAGGTTAATCTTGATAAAATTGAGGATGTTCGTCCTATGTTTCAGGTGAAATCCCCTCTATCAGACTATGCATTAGATGCTGTAAATGAGCGCGATGTTTTGACACTGCCTTTGGAACTATGTCCAGTCGGGGATGATTATGTTATAAACCAAATATATATTGTTGATGATACTGATCCTTCAAAATTATTTCATGTTGATACCAAATGGTATGAAGAAAGTAATGGGTATTTAACAAACGAAGAAAAAGAACTATTAGAATCAATGGAGACACCTATGATAAGCTATATTTATGGGCTAAGTAACACTGATAATTCTATGTTAAGTTTTGACCCACCCAAATATACTCAATCAGATAAGGACGAGGTAAAATCAGCTATCTTAAGAGGCCTTGGCTTACCTGATGGGGCAACAGAAACTGATATTAATGAAGCAATAAAGAAAAAAGAATATACTAGTTCACCTGATATAGACACTTACAAAACATTAGATGAGGTAGAATATTTTGAGCAAATCGCTTCCTTAGATAAAATTGATCCAGATATTTTAATTGCTCTAACAATTAACGCAAACTCCGATTTAATATACACTATCGGCTATCGAAACGCTAATAACGACGATAAAATAACCACTAGAGAAAATTATATTTGGATTATGGATGAAAATGGAGATATCATTGATATATTAGCAAATTTTAGTAAAAACGAAGATCCTGAATTAGTGGTGTTTACTGAAGGATCCGATGATTGGTTAAATTATCAAGAAGAAACGGTTAGTTCTCCTTTAATCTCTCCCGAGGAAAGAAAAGAACAACAAGAAAATATTAAGTGGACTTTTGAAGACAATAAAGAAAATAAAAAAGAAGGGAAGAGAAACGATAATGAAGAAACAAACCTTTTAAAAAGTATCTTCTCTTGGGCTAAAGATAATCACATGTCATATTATCTAGCTGCTATTCTTGCTTGTTTAATTATCTATAAAATATTTGGTAAGAAAATCAAAATAAACATGCAAATTAAGCATACTCACAATATCTTAAATGATGAAGATATGGCAAAAACTTATGCCGAACTATTGCATTTAATATATGGAGAAGAAAGTGATCCGATTAAGAGAAGTGAAGAAGAAATAATCGACTTAATTACTAAAGAGTTAGCGTTCTTAAAAGAAGAGAATATAAAATCTCTATTAAAGAATATCAAAGCGACATTTAATAGCAATGATAATAAAACCACACAAAAAGTAGAAGAGTTGTTAAAATACATCCCGTTTATCATTAAAGAACATGAACAATTAAAAAAGACAAAGGAGAAAAAGTTAGTATTAGGAGGTAAAAATGAAAACTAGGAATTATAAAAAAATTAATGTTTTATTACTAACTTTAGTTATTGCCTGTACAGGTTGTAAAGGTGAAAATGCAGAGCTTACTACTAAAGAGATAACCGAAGAAGCAACCATTTCATCTGATGCAAATTCTAATGATAACATATCCTATGTGAAGGATAGTAATTTCTTATTCTTTAATGAATATGAAGATTACAAAAATTATCTAAGTGAATTAGCTCCATCATATGATTTACTTTATGATACTATTAATCATAATAATAAGATAGATGGTAAATATAAAGAAGTATTGACAAGTATCGTCGATTTATTTAAGAAATATAACATTGCTCCTGAAAACCTTGCAATATTTTATGAAAACTTAAGAAAACTTAGAGTAAATACAAACTTTAGAATCGATAAATCAGAATCTACTGGCGTTGCAGCTTTCTTTGAATCTGACGCCGATGAACCAAGCATTAATATTGATGAAAGTTTCGTTGATTTTTACACTATTTTGCATGAAGTAATCCACAGTTGCAAAGAAGCGCAAGTGCGTTTTGGAGATAAAATTATTGTTATCACCAGTATGGGAATTAATAAAGAAATAATTGATGAAAAAAATGGCATTTCTAGGATTGAGCAATATGGTTTAAGTTTCACAGAAGGGCAAGCTGAAGTAATAGCACAAAGGCTTTATAATAGTTCTAAACGTCTTTACTTAGCTAAATACAGCTATAACATTAGTAATAGCATCATCGATTTTCTAATGGATACTTTAGATATAAATCTTAATTCTATCTTCGGCTACAGTATTAAAAATTTTGAAAATGCTCTAATGAATATTGGTATAGCAGAAGAAGATGTCAGAAAAATAGTCCTTCATATGGATATTTTACATACAAAAGGAGAAGAAGATGTTGAAACAAAAGATGCTGCTAGGCAAATATTCTATGCAAACTATATACCAAAGTTAACCAAATACTATCTTGATTTAGGATTATCAACGGATATGATATATTCTAAAATCGGAAAATCTCTAAAAACTAGTGTTATAGAAAAAATACTAGACGACAATAAAATTGTCTATCTTGGGCAATATTTACAAGACCAAAAATTGTTATTCGATGAAATCGATTATTTAATAAGTGAAACATTAACTGAACATGGCATGCAAACTAGTTCAATATATTATTATATCGGTCATGAGTTTGAAATATACTATGAATTGTATGGAGAAGCATCACTAACAAACGGCAATTACTATTTGAGTCACAACTGGGACGAAACAGCTTCTAACAATGCCCAAATTCTTCTATACACAGAAAATGAAGAAATAAAAATGTGTTCCTACAATGAAAATGTCGATGGTTCATTAACTTGCTATGATTATTATGGAAAAATCGAAAATATTGAAAATGGAATGAGTTTAAGCGCACTTTTAAGCATTAACGCAATTAAAATTGAGAATGGGTATATTAAATATACTTACCCAGTTGAAGATATGATAAAACTTCTAAAAGACCATAAAATAACAAGTTCTTTTGATCAAGAATCATTTTCTCTTGCTAGTGACCGTTATTTAACTATCCAAGGATCAGGAGGAAAAATCATTAATGTAACCTCTAACCAAGACGATGAATTTATTCCTTATCAAATATTTTCAAGCAAAATGAATATCTTACCAGAAAACGTACGAATTATCGCTCCCTTACCAGAATTATATGAAGCCGAGGTTATTACACTAGATAATGAATATAATATAAACATAAAGGGAGATGCTTTAAATAAATATCTAACAGACAAAGATAAAGTAAAAGGCAAGTCCTACACTTTAAAATAAACAAGAACATTAAAAAGCCTTACTCACGTAAGGTTTTTTTCTATGTAAATGTATGATAGAATATAATGCAAGGTGATATTATGTTTGATCGTTTGATAACATTAATAGGTAATGATCATTATGAGTTAATTAAAACCAAGAAAGTTTTACTGATTGGTATCGGCGGAGTAGGAAGTTATGCATTAGAGGCTTTAATACGAAATGGGTTTAATAACATTACTATAGTTGATTATGACAAAATAGATATTACTAATCTTAATCGTCAATTAATTACAAATTCACATAATATTGGTCGCTCTAAAGTAATAGAAGGTATTTTAAGAGCTAAAAGCATTAATCCTGATATAAATATTGATGGCATAGAAAATAAGCTTAATGATGTTAATATCGATGAAATACTAAAACGGGGATATGACTATGTAATTGATGCCTGTGATGATATAAATGTTAAGTTTGCATTAATAGAAAAAAGCTTGCACTATAAGTATAAACTAATAAGTTCTATGGGAACTGCCAAAAAGCTCGATCCAACTAAACTTTCCATAACGTCTCTAGATAAAACATTTAACGATCCACTAGCCAAAATATTGCGTAAAAAGGTTAGAGATGCCCATATTAATAAAAAAATCATGGTTGTCTTTAGTAGTGAAGTACCCATAGATATAAACAGCCTTGGAACCATGAACTTAGTCCCAAGTGTCGCTGGTTTATTATGCGTTTCTTATATAGTTAATGATATTATAAAAAAAATAAAGTGATTTGGATTAAATACACTTTATTTTTTTTCCATTAAAAACTTAGCAAGGTTATCAGGATCCCCATGATTAACTACGATATCTCGTATTAAATCGATTATTGGTAAGGCTATGTGCTTGTTAGCAAGTAGGGAATATATACTTTCTAGAGTATAATAACCTTCAACAGTATTCGTTCTTAAGAATTCTTCTGCACAATCATATTTTGAACTGCCAAGAAGAGCGCCATATGAATAATTTCTTGATTTTGTACTAGTAGCTGTTAACAACAAATCACCAACTCCTGCAAATGATAAAATAGTTCCTGATTCACCACCCAATACTTTGATTAATTCTTTTATATCATGTAAAGATTCCGTAATCAAAAAACTTCTTGTCGATTCTGAATATCCTAATCCTTCAAGAATTCCCGCCGCTACTGCGATAACATTTTTTATTGAACCACATAATTCAACTCCCACAAGATCACTAGTAGCACGCAGTTTAATATTGGTGCCTTCATAAGCCAGCATCGCCTTATCTATCGTCCTTTGCGAAGTCGAAGCGATCGAAAGTCCAATAGGTTCTAAAGACGCAATATCGATCGCGAAAGATGGACCTGATATAACAGCAACTTTATCTGTATTAATATGGCTTTGGAATACTTCATGAACAAAACGACACGAATCCCTTTCAATTCCTTTTGAGCCAATTATAAAATCCATATCACTTGTTATGTATTCTTGCATCGAAACAGCTACAGAACCTACAAATTTAGCAGCACACATGACAAACACAAGCTCTGCATCCTCTAAAACTTCTTTGTAAGATGTACTAATCTTAACATCATCCACTAAATCAATATCTCCTAAATTAGTAAGTTTATGACGATTTTCATTAATAGCATTTAACGATTGCTCAGATTCACTCCACATTTTTATATGATTATTCTCACCTTTACTAAGGGCATTTGCCATAGCTAAAGCATATACACCTGTTCCAATAATGGCAATATTCATTATTTTTTCATCTCCTTATTTATATTATACAAATTCATTTCATACTTATTATTACATGGTTGAAAATACTCTTTATCTTTTATATTATCTGGCAAATATTGTTGCTTCACCCAATGATTTTTAAAATTGTGAGGGTATTTATAAAGAGGGGAGGTAGTTTTTAACCAATGAGGAACTTCCCCCGTTGAACCAGATTCAATGTCTTTTAAAGCACTATCTAAAGCAATATGCGCCGAATTAGACTTTGGCGATAATGCCAGCTCCGAAACAACAACCGATAAAGGTATTCTAGCCTCTGGTAAGCCAAGCATCTCAGAAGCTTCTATAGCTGCACGTACTTTCGGACCCATTCCCGGATTAGCAAGGCCAATATCCTCATAGGCAACGACCGTCATCCTACGATATATAATATCCAAATCCCCAATAACCAAAAGTCTTCCTAAATAATATAAAGAAGCATTAACATCCGACCCACGAATACTCTTTTGAAAAGCACTTATTAAATCATAATGACCTGATTCATCTTTATCTCCCATAATAACTGGTTTTGAGTTTATTGATGCTACGATATCCTCTGTTATATGTCCATCTTCTGCCGAGTAATAAGCCACTTCTAAGAGATTAAGAGCACTTCTAAAATCTCCCGAAGATAAGAAAGCGATATTCTTCTTTGCCTTTTCATCAATCTCACAATTAGGGAGGCCACAAACAGCTTTATCAATTCCAACCATTATATCTTCTAAAGAAAGGGGGAGTAACTCAAAAATTTGACATCTACTTCTGATAGCTGGATTAATTTTATAATAAGGATTAGAAGTCGTAAGCCCAATTAATATAATCGTCCCATTTTCGATATAGGGAAGTAAAATATCCTGCTTATCCTTATTCATGCGGTGTATTTCATCTACAATAATTACTAACTCACCATACATCTTAGCTTCCTCAATAACAATATCAAAATCACTCTTATTGTTAATAACAGCATTAAGTAGACGATAACGGATATCTAACTCCTTAACAAGCGCATAGGCAATACTCGTCTTACCAATTCCTGGATTTCCATATAAAATCATACTAAATAATTTCTTATTCTTGACTAAATTATAGAGGACTTTATCTTTTCCCACCAAGTGTTGTTGTCCGATGACATCGCTTAAACATTCTGGTCTTAAACTATCTGCTAATAACTTCATATCATTCACCAACATCTATTATAGCAAATTAATTACTTACTTTAAATGATCTATTAAAAAAGTATTGGGTTTTAAGGCCTTTATTGCGCTCTCATCACCCTCAAGAACTCCAGAAAAAACTTCATATACATCCTTATCAAACACGTGATTGTCCTTAACTAAATAACAAAGATAGTCATTATCTTCAAGAGTTGCATCCTCGATTAAACATTTTACCTCATCTATTTCATAATTGAGCAAGATAAATGTAAGCAAATTAAACGCCAACTCATCAAGTAATTTATATTTCTTTACGGTAAGAAGCCACAAATAATAAAGATTGCTAAGGCGTTTTTGTTGTTTTCTACTAAAAATCAATCCGTTAACATCGGTTAATCTACACACTCCTACATCATCAACCAAAATATTTTGAATATGTAAATCTCCGTGGACTAATTTTTTCTTTTTCAAATATAGAACAATATTTTTTACTTGCAATAATTTTTCTATCATATCATCCTTACTTTTAACCTTCGCATGAATGTATTCATCTAAAGGAACCCCTGCATATGGCATAACAACACCTGCTAGAGAACCATTATCTAAAAAATGAATAAAATCTTTAAATGTCGTTAATTTAGTGTCATCTAAATTTGCTATTTTTGAAAAGCGTTTTAAGTCTCTTAAAACAGGAGGAAAATTATCATTAAATATCTTATATACCTCATCACCAATAAAAAAAACTGTTCCTTCCGTTCCCCGAACTTTTTTTACCCCAAGACCTTTTTTTCTGCAAAAATCATAATATGAATCAAATTGCTGCATAAAAATCACCTGCGTAATATAATAGCAAATAATTGCACATAACACAAATTTTGATTATAATTAATTTAGGGTGAAACTTATGAATTATGACTATATTGCACAATTTTTATTATACTTAGAATTAGACTTAAATTATTCCGATAATACGATCAATTCCTATAGCAACGATTTAAATAAAATTGCCTTATTCTTTGATAAAAAAAGTCTTTTAAACTTAGGTGTTAAAGATTTAGAACGCTACTTAAATACCTTAAGTGAACTAGCTCCCGCAACAGTTAGTCACAATATATCTTCTCTAAAGACATTTTATAATTATTTTTTAAAACTCGACAAAATTAAGTATAATCCCTGTGATTCTATCAAACAACCCAAAATGGGACGTCACTTACCAGAGTACTTGACACAAGATGAAATCGAATCTTTATTAGATATTGAAGTAGATTCTCCTTTTAGTGCTAGAAACAAAGCTTTACTTGAACTTATGTATGCAACTGGACTCCGTATAAGCGAAACCATTAATTTGGAATTTAAAAATCTTGATTTAGAGAATTGTATCATAAGAGTAATGGGTAAGGGATCTAAGGAGCGTATTGTTCCCATTAATGACTACGCCATCAAAGCCTTAGAAAGCTATATTCAAGAATATCGTCCTAGTTTGATAAAAGATGAAGTAAATAATTATCTTTTTTTAAATAATCATGGGAAGATGCTTACAAGACAGGGTGTTTTCAAAATGCTAAAAATGGAGTGTCTAAAAAAGGGCATAAAGAAAAATATCTCACCTCATACCATTCGTCACACTTTTGCAACCCATCTGCTCGAAAATGGGGCAGACTTGCGAATTATCCAAGAACTTTTAGGCCACAGTGACATTTCAACAACCCAAATATATACACATATTTCTAATGAAACTCTTCATCGTGAATACAATGAATATTTTCCAAGAAAGTAAAAAGAGGAACTTAAGAAACGTTCCTCTTTTATATTATTCATTGCTTTCTTTTAATGAATTATGGCAACTTGTTGACTTACTTGATCTATTTGTTTTATTAGATCTGTTAGTCTTATTTGTCTTATTATTTTTTTTGTTTTTCATTTTTATGACCTCCTAAGACTAGTATGTACCATTATTGAATTAATATAATAACTATGTTAAAATTATTATAATAAAATTGGAGGATGTTATGAAAAAACGCATTATTACTTTTATAATACTCGGGGCAATTATAATCCTTATTATTCTCATTGGTTCTTTAAAAAAAAGTTATGCTTATGGCATTTCAAAAAAAATATCAGGAACCTCTGGTCAATATACTCTTAATTATATTGATATTGAATCAAACTCTATAATTCCCTTTAATGATGCTGCCAAATACTTTGGCGTTCCTAAATACGAATATATGAATAAAGACAACAAAACTATCTACTTTTATCAAGGAAAAGAAATAAGTGAAGCCGAATACAAAAAAGGCTCATCTATTGAAGCTGCTGATAATCGTGCTAACATGTATGGAAAAAGTGCCTATCGTGTCCACAATACCAACGAATTTAAACATGCACTAGATGATATATACACCAATTTTAAAATAGGGGAATTCCACATTGAATTTTCTCATTACGAAGACATCGATTTGGAAGAAATACACAAATACTATAAAACACATTATGGCGTTCTTAACTATAATCAAAATTATTATACATATCAAGTAAAAGGACCATTAGAGCCAGCTCGTTTCGGATTAGAAATGAATCTTATTAAGCAAGATGAAGAACTGGTAATAAATTCTAAAAACATCCGCATCTCTGGTAACGAAAGAATGGTATTAGAAGAATTTACTAATGGCTTATTACCATTTTTAAATCAAGGGAAAAGTGATTATGACAAAATACTTGCGGCCTATACTTATCTTTATAATACCGCATCATATATTACCGATAACGGCTTTGTTGATGATTTAATTAGTTCTAATACATCTGCTTATGATGCTCTTATCAATCAAAGAACTACTTGTATTGGTTATTCAATAGCGTTCTCTTATCTAATGGACAAACTAGGCGTTGAATCATACATCGTTGATAATATAACAGAAGTAAATCCAACATCTAAGACATTCTCTTCTGTTCATACCTGGAATATTGTAAAACTAAACGATGTTTTTTATAAAATTGATCTAACTGGTAATGTTTTCCTTGGAAGTGTAGCCAAAAATGAACTATATGATAACACTAAAAACTTAGCCTCTAGTAGTTATAATGGAAATAGAAACATTAATATCGATTATCAAAGTATAAATGCAATCCGTGAGAATGCCAAACAAATTTCTACGACAACTACAACCAAAGTAAAAGGTACTAGTACAACTAAAACCTATTCCTATGAGCTTCCATATAACCCAGGGCATGGCACAACTTATCCAAATGAAGAATACAAAACAACTACTGAGACAACATATATAATAACTACTGATAAAGAGGGAAATACGATAGAAATACCTATAACTACCGAACATAATGAAACTACTAAAACAACTATTTCACCTATAGTTCCAAATAAGAAAAAGAAATTCAATTTCAATATCGTACTGATACCTTTATTAGTCATTTTACTTATCCTTCTAGCAATACTAAGACTAAAATCTCTTCCAAAAAGCAAAAGTGAAAAATGATTCACTTTTTTGTTTTGCGTAAAAATTTAAAAACAGGGAATAATAATACAAATAAACATGTAAACTTGAAAGTAAATACTTTGTTAATTTAGGAAATAACATTTGTATATTTTAAGTTCTCATTTTTAGGTTAGGTGCATAAATTAAATATAACTATATTGTACAAAAAATAGGAATGTGGTAATATAAATACATAATATTGGCTATGGATTCCGAGATACATTCGTGTAATTTAGCCAATATCAAAAGATAATTCATTTAAAATGAGTTTTTTAACTATGAGGAGAGGTGTATATGAAAAATCTTTTTAAAATGAAAATATTCTTTTTAATAGCTTTCAGTGTTATATCCATAGGCTACTCGCTTTTTTACTTCAAAATGGCTATAACAACCAAGGAAGTTAAAATTGATCGATATGAGGTCCTTTCTTATAATAAGAGTACCGATGAGGACGTTTTATATCTATCAGACATTCCCTATCAAAAAGCACAAATAGGCTGGGGGACAATTGGATTAGACAAAACTAATTCAAATACAGCTCTAGCTATGAATATTGATGGGACAGCAGTTATAGTAAAAAAAGGAATTTGGGCGCATGCCACTTCAACTGTTGAATATGACATAAGTAATTATGCTAATGACTATGATTACTTTACAACCTACTATGGACTTAATACAACTGCTGGCGGAAACGGGAACGGTGTTAAGTTCTATATTTATACATCAGAGGATGGCAAAAATTGGACGTTGAGGACTGAGGAAAACCCAACGCCATTAAAGGCAACCAACCCTGCAAAACACGTAAAAATTGACGTAAGAAATGTCAAATATATTCGCCTATATGCTCATGACAATGGTTCTAATGCAAGTGACCATGCTGTATGGGGAGATGCAAAACTAGTTAAAGAAGACTACTCTGATGATGTCATGAAACCCGTATCAGAATTTGATGAAATAATAAAAAACACTTATAAATCTGGCCCTGTAGAGGGAGATTTAAAGCTTGTCTTATTACAAAGAACTTTTATAAAAAGAGTAGGGCAATATCAACTTCGTTCGTTTTTAGAAAATGATCCTAAAAACTATGAAACTCTAGATTGGTTTTTAAACAACGAAGAGGCTATTAGACTATGGACGATTGGCGGAAGACCAAATGGAACATATGAAAGATCTTTACAAGTTTTGAGTGACCTGTATCACACTTATAAAGAGGATTTATCTAATGAAAATGAAACAGCATTAGGTACGAAATACAAAGATTTATACTTAAAAATGATATTATCATTATCTTTAACGCACTCGTCAAACGTTGTATTATGGATTGATGGAAGACAGAGTTCAAATGCTATAGTTCGTTATCAAATATATAAAGATATGCATTTAAATAATCAATTAGATACTTCTATGTTTGAAAACTATACTATTGATGAAATGCGCGGTGTTATGAATACTAATATTGATGATGAAGAAATATTATGGCTACACGATTATTCAAAGAAATTTTCAACAACGGCGGACCGATTTAATCCATATAAATATATTAACTATACTTTAGGTTATAGCTATTATAGACCACAATATTATACTCAAGCAAACTATGCTAAATGGGATCAAAAATATAACCTATCTAAATACAACATAACCTATCAATCTGGAAAACCAAAACTATGGATTGTCTTTGAAGAGGGGGCTGTTTGTGGGGGGTTATCAAAAACTGCAGCTAATTTATATGGGGTGTGGGGATACCCAGCACGTGTAGTTGGACAACCAGGACATGCTGCATACGTTTACCTTTATAATGCTGGAGGCGGAAAATTCGCATGGCAACTAGCCAACAGCGTAGTTTCAACTGGATGGGCTAATACTACTGGAAATGGAATTAACGGATGGGGAACTAAATATGCTACCAACTGGGGTGGAATTCAATCAGGTTCTTATCTACTACTATCTCAAGATGCTCAAAATGAATATGAAAAGTATGAAAAAGCAGAAATGCTTATGTTATTAACTGACGTATATAAAAACGATCGTAAAAAATTAGAACAAATCTATCGTGATGCTTTAGAAGAAGAAATAATCAATTTAACTGCATGGATTGGGCTTGTTGATTTATATATAAGCGATAGCACTAAATCAGAAGAAGACTTACTCGGTCTTGCAGAAGAAATTGCTAGTGTTTATACATATCATCCATTACCAATGTACGATTTAACAAGAATAATTGGTTCAAAAGTAACATCTGCTGCTTATCGAAGTAAATTGATGAGACTACAAGATGAAACACTTCGAAAGGCAACAAAAGCAACAAGTAAAGACACGTTATATACAAAAGAAGTTCCAGTAATCGCTAATGCCATTTTAGGTGTAGTAGATTCAAAAGTAGCATCATTCTCATTTGATGGAGCTAACGCTGGTAAGATCGTTTTATCTAAACAATTACAAAGTGCTCAAGTAAGTTGGAAGTATAGTTTAGATAAAGGTGCAACTTGGAAAGATTGCTTTGAGCATTCAGCCCAACTAAGTAAAGAAGAACTTGATAGTATTACAGCTGATAATGATATCAAAATTCATATTACAGGTTTACCAATGACTGATGCAAACATCTACACAATAGAGATTAACAAAGGCGTATTCCCATCAGGAACAGTTTCTATTGACGACCTTGAAAATAAGGTAAATGGCGTTACCGACAAAATGGAATGGACTTTAGATCCAAATGGAGAATGGAACTCATTTGCTGATACTAATCCTACTTTCCGAGGCGACGTTCGTGTATATATTAGAATGTTAGCAACCGGAACAAATACAATGAGTGATCCTGTTTACTACACATTTACAACAAATGTTTCGTCCGATACAAATAGATATATTCCAAGAGGAAACTTAAAGGTAATCTCTGTATCAGGTACCGGAGGCGGAAATAAAGACAATATATTAGATGGAGATTTTAACACATATTGGTATGGACCGATGTACAATTTGATGACAGGCCAAAAATACAAAGATTCCTATGCCGTAATAGAGTTAGATAAGCCAAGATATGTCTCTGAGTTAGACTATTCAGCCTATGCTAAAGCAACATCAATAGGAAATTATCCTGCTGGAAAAGCTAAAACCCTAGAGATTTATGTTAGTATGGATGGTACAAACTGGGAACTTGCAGCCACAAAAACCAATCTTGCAAATGACAATACAGTAAAAAAAATAACTTTCGATGACGCTTACCAAGCTAAATACGTCAAGATTAACTGCCCAGCCGTTTGGGAACAAGGACTACAGTTATTCGTATCAATAGCAGTAATAAACTTATATGAAAATCCATCAGCTAGTGAAGTTCCAACAGCAGAAATTAATTATAATATTGTAAATAAAACTAATAAAGATGTTGTTGCTGAATTAGTCGATGAAAATAGACCAATTACTATTACAAATAACGATGGAAAAACAACCCATACATTTACTGATAATGGCGAATTCACATTTGAATTTGTCGATCGAAATGGTCACAAGGGTAGTGCCTTAGCTAAAGTAGATTGGATCGATAAAACAGCTCCAAATGCATCGATAAGCTTTAGTACAACCGAAGTAACTAACGAAAATGTCGTAGCAACAATAACATTTGATAAGCCAAATGTAACCATTTTATCGACAGATGTTGAACTAGCAACAAATCCAGTTGATGGAAGCAAAACAATTACATTCTTAGAAAACAGCGATATTGAATTAAAATTTCAAGATGAGTTAGGAAACATTGGAACAAAGACAATTTCTGTAGATTGGATCGATTTAGAAGCTCCAACTGCCGAATTTGAATTTAATACAACACACTTAACTGATGGGGAAGTTATAGCAACTCTTGTACCAAGTGAAGAAATAACTATTACTAACAACAATGCATCTAATACATATACATTCACAAAGAATGGATCATTTACTTTCGAATTTGTTGATCATGCTGGAAATCGTGGCTCAGCAACTGCCAATGTTAATTGGATATCTAAATTACCAGAATATAAATTAACATATTCAAATACTGAATTAACTAATCGTCCAGTTGATGTACTATTAGAAATAGAAGATGGATATAGAATATTTAATAATAACGCTCAACCTAAATATACATTTACTGATAGTGGAACATTTAATTTCCAATACAAAGATCCTAATGGATATGATGGAATAATACCAGTAACTGTAGATTGGATTGACTTAATTGCTCCAACTGCCGAGTTTACATATAGTATTAGTTCAGCTACTAATCAAAATGTAGTTGTAACCCTTGTACCAAGTGAAGAAATAACTATTACTAATAACAATGGTGAGTACACTTATACGTTTACTGATAATGGCGAATTTACTTTTGATTTTGTCGATCGAGTAGGAAACAAAGGTGTTGCAACAGCTAAAGTGGATTGGATTGATAGAATTGCCCCAACCGCTACAATAAAATACAGCACTACTGAATCTACTTATGATCCAGTAACTGCAACCCTTGTACCAAATGAAGAAGTAACAATCTTAGGGAATGGAAGCAATACATATACATTTAAAGAAAATGCAGAATATACATTCGAATTTATGGACAAAGCCGGAAATAAAGGATATGCAACTGCTCACGTTGATTGGATAAAGAAAAGACCTGAAGAAAACAACAATCCAAAACCAGATAATAAACCAACAACTCCAAGTACTCCTAATACTCCTAATGAACCAAATAAACCAAACAATGAAGGAAACAACGATTCTCCAAATATAAAAGATGATACATACAAAGATTTCTCTAGTGGAAACGTAAATATCAAAATACCAGATTCAATTGTCGATAAATATGGTGATGTTTCACTAGATTATGAAAAACAACAACCAACAGAAGCACAGAAGAATCGCTATGGTGAAGATAGTGAGGTTTACAAAGTATCATTGGAAACTAAAGATAAACAAAAAATAGATTTATCAAGTGAGACAATAGAACAATCAATAAAACTTAATGCCAACAAAACTTTTGATGCCGTTTACATTGTTAGAGACGACGGAAGCGTTGTAAGATTAACAAGTCAACTTAATGGTAATGTTGTAACATTTAAGACAAATGGTTTAGGAAAATTCATTATTGCATATAAATCAGATAAAAAAGATAACGAAAATCAATCAACTACTTCTAAAGTAGAAGAAAACGAAGAAGAACAAGAAAAAACTAACTACTTGCCATTTATAATTATTGGCACTATAGTTGTTATAATAATTGGTTTTGGTGCTTTTGCTATCAAAAAAATAAATAACTAAAAGTGATTTTAAATAATCACTTTTTTTATATATAATTAACATAATTATCAATAAAGAAGAATATGATATAGTATGAATATACAAATATCACTTCTATTATCAATTTTAGCTGGTTTAGGGACTCTTTTAGGTTCACTATTTATATTTATACCGAATATAAATAAAGAGCGCTATATACCATTATTTTTATCTATTTCGGCAACTATCATGTTATCATTCTCGGTTCTTGATCTAATTCCTGAAAGTGTTATGTACATAACTAGTAATACTACTTTTCCAAATAATATATTATTAATAATAATACCATTTATAATCGGCGTCTTATTAATAAAAATATTAGATAACTCCTATACAGACGAAAACTCTTTAAAGAAAATTGGTATACTATCATTTTTAAGTTTAATAATTCATAATTTTCCCGAAGGAATAGCAACATTTATAAGTTCAATGGTAAATATTCGTTTAGGAATAAGCTTATCAATTGGAATACTAATTCACAATATACCAGAAGGCTTATGTATAGCAATTCCTTTATATCATTCAACTAAAAGCAAATTAAAAGTTATCTTAACAACATTACTAGTGTCCATATCAGAACCTCTTGGAGCCCTAATTGCTTATCTTTTCTTAAAAAATCATATCAACAACTTAACTATAAGCATCATCCTTATATTTGTTGCTGCCTTAATGATTACCTTAAGCATAAATAATATTTATAAAGAAACTTTAAGCGATAAAAAGAGTTTATTCAAAGGAATAATCATTGGCTTTATAATAAGTTTACTAGCCTTATTGATATAATCCTTAATCTATGTTATCCTAATACAAAGGTAGTGAATTTATGAGTAGTAACAAAAAAGTCAACAAACTAAGTATAATAGCATTAATTGTTTCCATCTTTAGTGTTATATTCGGAACAATCTTGTCTTTCATCGCCATTTCCGAAATAAAAAAGAATGAAGAGAAGGGGAAGGGGATCGCTTATTGTGCTATCATCATAAACATAATGAAAGTCATATCAGTTATTATAATAGCCGTGTTGTTAATGTTCTCACCATCACACACTGAAAATGAGTACAAATGCAAACATGCAAAATCATGCGAAGACACATCAGCCCAAACTTACACTTGCATCTATGATAATGATGGAGTAGAGGAGTACATAACTTGCGAAAACAAAACACAACAGCAAGAAAAAGAAGCTCAAAAAGAAATAACAGAAGATGATGAGGATAGCCTAGATACATTTGATTACGATAAAGAATATTAAAACTATTTTATAACAGGGAAATATTACTCCTTGTTTTTTTATAAAAAAGAGTAGGGATCTCCCCTTCTCTACAAGGCCTTTTTAGAGCTGTATAAAGGATTAATGAACTATAGCATATATTAATCTACTACTGAGGATAAACAGCTGAAAAAACTAATGAAAATAACGTCATATATTTTTAGAAAGTTAACTTAACAAGATCCAGTTAATACATCTCATATAAAGTGTTTATCAAACTCTTAATTCATCTTAATAAGTTTAATATATATTGATTACAATGAACAATGTATGATATTTAAACAACGAGGGAGATTAACATTTAATCATAACTAATATAGAAGAATGAAGTTAACATCGATTTAAATACATTAAATATTAATATAGAATTATTATTAATATAATTATAGATGGTTGATTATCCATCTTAAGATCAAAAACATCAAACTTCATATAATATATATTATGTTAACTTCTGTATTTTAATTATATAGATGGTTGATTTATCAATCCGCATATATCATTATATATTTATAATACACATATATACTAACCATATAAGAAGATAGCACACACTAAATAAATATAATACTCCTAACCACTCTACTTAAATACCAAATATAATAGGGGGGAGTCACAAATTTTTTTCTCATCTATAAAATTTAAAATATAACTACCCCATTATAAAAAATATTAAGATAGGGGACTTAAAAAAGAAATAGGGATGATCCCTAATAAAAAAGTTATTACCCTTCTCTATTTAATAAAAAAAGAAAAATCTCTTAGACTTTTCTTGATTCAATTTCTGCAATTTTTTCAAAAACCTCTGCTGCATTTTCATTATTAAGCTGCGTATATCCAAGTTCTTTTAAAGCTTGAACTTTAACAGTAAATAATTGTTGAGTTCTAGATAATTTTTCTTCATTCTTTGATTCAATTTCACTAACAAAACGATCACGAGATTCAATTATTTTACTCTTATTTACCCTACCATTATTATATAGATTAAATGCCGAATAAATAATTCCCTCAAAAATGAATTGTTTATCCTCATCAAACTTAAAGACATTAGGTGCTGTAAACCCCGTTGACTTAGAAAGATATCCAAGCAAGTATTTTATTTCTGGAGCATTATCCATACTCTGCAATAAATGATATACATATTGAAGTGCATAGAAATTCTCTTCATGATTTGCCGATTCAACCAATTTTTCTTTAATTAAGAAAGTAATATCACTAATTAAAGCATGCTCCTCTTTTTTTAAACCTTTTAAATCTAAATAATCATTTTCTGAAGCTTCTTTAACTCCTTCAGTCAATCTATTCTCAACAGCCAATAAGTAATCTGTAGTAACCTTTATAGAGCTAACAGTTCCCTCATCGCCATCCTCAATATCTAATAATTTAAGCAGAAGAATTTTCTTTTCTTTAGGCCATTTATTTATATTTTCTAATTCCAAATAGTTATATACCATTTGTCTAGATACTCCAAGATATTTAGCCAATCTCACCTTTGAAATTCCTAATTCTTGCAGTAATTTATTTAATTGTTCCATTGTCGAACTTCCCTTCTGTATTTTACATATCAATCATATCAATTTACTTTGACAATGTCAAGAGTTTACACAACATTTTCAAAAAACTATTGAAGATATGGAGTAAATATGTATTACAAAAAAACTCCCCCACTTCATTAGAACAATAAAAAAGAGCTCGGTTAAGCTCTTCCAGCATATTTTCCATCAGCAGTAGAAATAACAATCTTTTCTCCTTGATTTATAAATAATGGAACCTTTACAATGTGCCCTGTTTCAATTTTTGCATCCTTTTGTGCATTATTAGTAGTGTTGCCCTTAACCGCCTCAGAAGTCTCAACAACTTCATACTCGATCTTTTCTGGCAATTGAATACCTAATATTTCTCCTTCAAACATAGAGATAGTAAGCTCCAAACCCTCTTTTAAATATTTTATTTGTTCTTGAATCTTACTTTCAGGTAATTCTAATTGCTCATATGTTTCATTGTTCATAAACACATATGAATCCCCTTGAGAATAAAGGAATTGCATTGGCAATCTATCAACACGAGCTTTTTCAATTTTTAAATTGGTATTATAAGTGTCCTCAACTAAAGCTCCAGTTCTTAGATTTCTTAGTTTCATCTTCATAAATGCTGCACCCTTACCAGGTTTAACATGTTGGAACTCTTCGATCAAACACAATTTCCCATCGATAATAATTGTCATACCATTTTTTATTTCATTAATATTAATATTCATGGTAATCATCCTTTCTAATGTACTCTTAGTGTTAGAGTTTTTGGACTAACATTGATACTTTTATCGCAATGTTTACGATGTCTCTTTATAACCTGATTGCGCAAAGCCTTATTCCCAAGCATACGAACTCTAATAGCCTTATAAACTCTTAAATTATTAGCTTTACCTTGTAATTCTATCATCTTGGCATAATCGATAAAATCAATATACTGTCCATGACAAATATAATTCATAAATATCCTCTAACCTAGACTACTTACCAATTTTAGTTTCTTTAAAAATTTGAACTGATTTACAATTAGGACAATATTTCTTGATTTCTAACTTATCAGTAGTATTGTGTGTACTCTTCTCAGTGTGTCTTCTTGTCATCTTGCCACATTTAGAACACTTAAGTCCTATAGCTATTCTAACACCTGCTTTACTCTTAGCCATTTTATTGCCTCCTCACTCGTCAAACTACAAGTATTTTAGCACATAAATAACTAATTATCAAACAAAATATTAGTAATTTTCTTACTTAGACGACTATTTACTGGATAACTATAATTATTAACGTCATTTTTATGAACAAGATGAGGAGAAATAATAACTACACTATACTCTGGTTCTTCAAATGGTGCATACATAACAAAAGACTTAGTTGTTGTCGAATTACCATCAAAAAACGTTTCACTCGTCCCAGTCTTCCCTGCTGCTTTATAATTCCCATTAACGTACCCACCTGCAGTACCTCTTAAAATAACGTTTCTAAGCCCCGTTTGAACTCTTTTTAAATGTTCATCTTTAATCCCAACTTGATTTAAGACCTCAGAGTCATTGACTATAACTTTGTTCCCTTCATTATCAAGTCCATAATCGACTATACGCAGCTTTGCCCTACTACCATTATTAGCAATCGTATTAATATAACTAGTAATCATTAACGGAGTATATGTATCATACTGTCCTATTGTATAATTTAATAACAAATCCCCACTAATTCTACTACCAGTTATACCTAGTTTTTCCTCATACAAATCTATCCCGGAGAGAGCTCCTAAACCATACTCCTTAAATACACTACGATATTTATTAAAATCATCAATAGTTGGTTTAAAATTCATATTATAATAATACTTTGCTCCAGCCACTTTAATAGCATTTATAAACTGATAATAATTAGATGAATATGTTAGAGCATCAATATCATTTAAACGCCCCAAACGTTTCCAAGAACACTTACTAGGCATGTTTAAAAGCTTAACACAATCATCATTAATGTATTCATCCTCATTAATAACTCCATTTATATAAGCTACACTTTGACTTGCCCCCTTAACAATAGAACCAACAGTATAAGAATTTGTAAGTAACCCAATAACATCTGATGCAAAATCATCTTTATAATTATAGCCAACTAACGCCTTAATAGCTCCTGTCTTAGGTTCACTCACTACCACATAAGATCCATTATAATATTGACTAGACGGGTACTTCTTAACATTGATAATTTCCTCTTTTAACACACTTTCTATTTCCATCTGTGTTTCGATATCAATTCCCAAAACCAAGTCATTCCCTCTTTTTTCTTCACTTATTAGTTCCATCCTTCCATCTTCCTGCAGCTTATAAAGAGCCTTATCACCATGTAAATACTTTTCATAATACTTCTCTAAAAAACTCACCCCAACTACATCATCCAATTTATATCCATTACTTAAATACGAATTAACTTCTTCTTTAGGTATAGATCCAATCGAACCGAATAACTCATTTAAAACAGTATCATAATTATATGTTCTAACCCATTTAATCTTAATCATTAACGCCTTCGAATTTAAACTATTAATTTTTAACAACTCTTCTTCACTCAAATCACTTTTTATAACCTTATCTAAAGCCATATAT
>CATNCE010000002.1 GCA_950097225.1 uncultured Bacilli bacterium | reverse complement strand
CAGCAAATACAAAGGATGCAGAAGCGAGTACAACAGAAACTCAGCCATATAACACAGAAATAGGATACTTGGCATCAACTACTGGTAATATAACTGGGATTTATGATATGTCTGGAGGGTCTTGGGAATATGTGGCTGGATACCGAGATGGGCATGTTGGAAGTAGTGGATTAACTCTAACTGAGATAAAAGAAACATATAGTAAATATATAGACATATATAACGGAGACATGCCAAATATATCATATAGCAACCGAATACTAGGAGATGCAACAGGAGAAATGGGACCATTTTATACATTAAATGATTATTATTATAATAATTGGTATGCAGATTATTCGGGTTTTGTCGAGCCACTTTATCCTTGGTTCGCTCGTGGCGGAGATTGTCATAGTAGTTTTGCTGCGGGGCAATTTAACTTTGTTAGAGATTCTGGAGCAAATTATAATTATGATAGCGCGCGCCTCGTACTTCTAGGATAAAACTAAGTTAGATATCTATATTTCAAAATACAAAACAAATAATTATGTTAATCTGTCGTGTTTATCTTTACAAAGCTATCACTCAGATGTTATAATTTAACTATCAAGTGGGCAGAATATCCCACTTTTGTTATTGTTTAGGAGGAATTTTATGGATGGCATTTTAAGTAAAGTAAAAGAAATAATTACTGAGCCTATGACCAAAATGGATATTATCGTTGATTCCGTTAATTGGGAAGTTGAAGGCAAATATAACTACTTAAAAATTATATTAGACAAAGAATCTGGACTCGATATTGATACGATCGTTGAAGCAACGAACATTATTAATCCTATTTTAGATGAATATGATTTAATTGAAGATGAATATATTTTAGATATATCAAGTAAGGAAAGAGGTTAAAAAATGAATGGTAAGGAATTTATAAAAGCTCTAAAAAATATCATTGAAGAGAAAAATATTGATGAAGATACAGTTTATGATGCGATGGAGCAAGGACTAATAACTGCTTATAAGAAAAACTACAATTCTAAGACAAATGTTAAAGTTTTAATCGATCGCGCAACTGGGGAGTTTCGTGTAATTAGATACTATGTTGTCGTTGAAGATTACATTGAAGGCGATGAATCCACTGATGAAGAAGGAAACATCATCTACTTAGATCCTGAAATCAATGAAGATGCTCAATTACTTCTTGAAGATGCCGAAAAGATGGTGCCAGGAATTAAAGTTGGTGAAACTATTGAAGAAGAGGTAACTCCTAAAGACTTTGGCCGTGTTGCTGCATCAACTTGTAAACAAGTAGTTACTCAAAAAATCCGTGAAGCTGAACGTAATTCCATTATAAATGAATTTGCTGATAAGCAAGACGAATTAATGGTTGGTATTCTTGCTATGGAAGATAATCGAAATTATTACATTGATTTAGGTAGAACTCGCGCTATTTTACCAAAAACTGAAATGATTCCTGGAGAAGAAGTAAAAATGGGATCATCAATTAAAGTCTACATTTCTAAAGTAGAAGCCAATAATAAAGGACCATTAGTTTTATGTACTCGTAAACATTATGGCTTCGTAAAACGTCTATTCGAATCAGAAATTCCTGAATTACAAGACGGAACACTAGAATTACATGCTGTTGCTCGTGAAGCAGGTATTCGTAGTAAGGTTGCTGTTTCATCAACTAATGATCGAATAGATCCAATTGGAACTTGTATTGGCGAAAGAGGATCTCGCATTGCCAATATTTTAAAAGAACTAAATGGTGAAAAAGTTGACCTAGTATTATGGAGTGAAGATAATTCTGAATATATTAAAAATGCTTTATCACCAGCTAAAGACGTCATTGTTTCAATCCTAGAAGAGGAAAAAGAACGCGTAGCTTTAGCAATTGTAAACGATGATAATCTAAGCCTAGCTATTGGTAAAAAAGGTATAAATATCAAATTAGCTAGTAAATTAACTAAATTTAAAATTAATATCAAAACTATGACTCAAATCCAAGAAGAAGGAAATGCTGAATAATGAAAAAAATCCCAATGCGTATGTGTGTAGTAACGCGTGAGCGCTTACCAAAAAACGAGCTTATACGTGTTGTTAAAACAGAAAATGGAGTTATAGTTGATGAAACAGGCAAAGTAAATGGCCATGGTGTATATCTTAAGTGTGATGCCGAGGTTATTGCTACTGCCAAAAATAAAGGAATACTAAAAAGAGTATTAGAAACTGAAATACCAGATAATATATATGAAGAATTAATATCAAAAATAAAATAAAAAGAAAGAAGAGGTGTTTATATGAACATGACTGTAATTGAGTATGCAGAAGAAATGAACTTTACTGTTCAAGATGTCCTTAATAAATGCAAAGAATTAGGAATAAAGGTAACAAAGAAAGATGAGTTGCTTGATACAGATGCAATAATAATGCTTGATAACACTATGAACGTTATTAGCTCTGATGATGAACTTAACTTTGAAGAAACTGATGCAATTGATGATGTTGTTGAAGATTTAATGCTTGATGATAACTTAAAATCTATCGATAAAAATCATACAGTATCAAAAGAGAAAGTTAAGAAAAAGCAAGAAGTATCAAGTCAAAACAAAGAATTCCTAAACAAGAAAAAACAAATGTATAAAAATAAAGAAAAGTTAACTAGTAATACTGCTTCAACTGATGATAATATTGTCGTTTACAAAGAGGGTATGAGTGTTCAAAACTTGGCAGAGGCACTTAATATACCAGGAGTTGATTTAGTAAAGAAGTTAGTTACCATTGGAATGATGATTAGTCTTCCACAAGCAATTGATTTTGAAACCGCTGAATTATTAGCTTCCGAATACAATAAGACTTTAAAAAGAGAAGAGACACAAGATGTTTCAAACTTTGAAAATTATGAAATTATAGATAATGAAGCTGATTTAGTTACTAGACCTCCTGTCATCACGATAATGGGACACGTTGATCATGGTAAGACTACCTTGCTAGATTATATTCGTAACTCTCATGTTGTAGACGGAGAAGCTGGAGGAATCACTCAACATATTGGTGCTTATCAAATTGAATATAAAGATAATTATTTAACATTCATCGATACTCCAGGACATGCTGCTTTTACAGAAATGCGTGCTCGTGGAGCATCTGTTACTGATATCGTAATTATTATTGTATCTGCTGAAGATGGCGTTATGCCTCAAACAAAAGAAGCTATTGATCATGCTTTAGCTGCTGAGGTTCCAATAATTGTTGCTATTAATAAAATTGATAAACCAAATGCTAATCCTGATCGCATCATGACTGAAATGAGCGAATTTGCAATCACTCCAGAAGAATGGGGAGGAACAACACCATTTATTAAAATCAGCGCTGTAACTGGTGAAGGAATTGATAAACTACTAGAGACAATCTTAGCATTAGCGGAAGTTTCTGAACTTAAAGCTAATCCAAATCGTTATGCTGTTGGTACTGTTATTGAATCACGTATCGACAAACAAATGGGAGGAGTAGCTAGCATCTTAATCCAAAATGGAACTCTAAGACTTGGAGATCCAATAGTTGTTGGAACTGCTCATGGTCGTATTAGAACTCTAAGAAACGACCTAGGAAAGGATATCGTCGAAGCTGGACCTTCAACTCCTGTTGAGATTACTGGACTTTCAGCTAATCCATCAGCTGGAGACAAATTCATGGCATTTGAATCAGAACATGAAGCTCGTGAAATAGCTAATAAAAGAGCTATTCAAGCTAAAGAAAAAAACTATACTCGTCCAACACTATCATTTGACGAATTATTTGCTCAAATTCAATCTGGTGTAAAAGAGATTAAAGTTGTCTTAAAATGTGATGTTCGTGGTTCTGAGGAAGCTGTAAAAAACTCTTTAGAGAAAATTAATGTTGAAGGCGTTAAAGTAAAAGTTATTCGCAGTGGAATAGGAACTATTACTGAGTCAGACATCGTTCTTGCCCAAGCTAGTAATGCCGTTGTAATAGGTTTTAATGTCGTTCCAAGTAATAAGACTAAAGAGGTTGCTAAAGAATATAATGTTGAACTTCGCCTATATACTATTATCTATAAATTAGTTGAGGAAATGGAATCCGCCATGAAAGGTATGTTAGATCCTGAATATGTTGAAAAAGTTACTGGTACTTGTGAGGTTCGTCAATTATTTAAATTTTCTAAAGTCGGAACTATTGCTGGTGTAATGGTTACATCAGGTATTATAAAACATAATTCTGCAGTTCGTATAATCCGCGATGGAGTAATTATCTATGATGGAAAAATATCTTCTGTTCAAAGAGGAAAAGATTCTGTTAAAGAAGTTAAAAATGGCTTTGAATGTGGTATAACTATTGAGGGATATAACGACATTAAAGAAAATGATGCATTCGAAACTTATGAAATGGTTGAGGTGCGCAAATGAGTATAAAAAAGGATCGTATATCATCTGATGTAGGACGCGTTCTTTCTAGTATTATGTTGCTTGAAGCTAAAGACGAAACCTTAAAGCATGTTACAATAACCGATTGTGAAGTTACTAATGATTTAAGTTATGCTAATGTTTACTATACTTATATGGGTAGTGAAGACTTAAAAGATGTTCAAAAGAATCTCGAAGTTGCTTCCCCATATTTACGTACTGTCTTAGCTAATCGAGTTGACTTGCGTCATACTCCTGAATTGCGTTTTTTCTATGATGAATCAATTGAATATGGCCAAAATATCGAAAGAATTATAAATAAATTACACGAAGAAGAAAAAGAGGATAATGAGTAATCATTTCCTTTTTTCTTGAAATAATTTCCTATAAGTGTTAAAATACACTAACACAAAAAGGGGAGAACTGCTATGGATAGAATAATGCGCATTGATTTTGATAGAGAAGGTTTGGATGATTTCATGGAGTTTTCCAATGGATCACTGATGGTTATTGATGATACCACAATATCTCTAGATACTTACAATGTTAAGATAACGGACTTAATAAAAAATGAGAACGACTATCTTAAATGGATTAAAAAATGCGAAGAAGAAATAAAACTATGCTCGAATCCAGAGGATATAAAGGTGTTAACTTACGAAGTTATGCGTGCTATAAATACTCCATATGATCAATTTTTTCAAGAATATAAACGTATAAAATTAGATGGTGATATGGACTTTATCTTAGATTTTATACGCGAAAATAAAACATTTTTAGCTGATTTGGAGATTATTATTCCAGGTATTTATGATATGAGACCTGAGTCTATAGAAGAATGCAAACGCGTAGTATCTAGTATTCGTTGTCACTTAAGAGACTGCCCTATATTTGTTGATGTTGCCGATAATTTAAAAGAGGTTAGCCTAGATGAATATTATGAGGCCTATGCTATCATAGATGATTTTGTTAATAAGATTGAAGCTCTTAATTTAAGTCCGCTTGAGAAAGTTATGATAACCTATGACTATGTTAAGGCTCATGAATATCTCAAAGAAGACTCTGATGACTATACTATTTCTCGTAATATTACGAGTAGTTTACTTGGAAAGTATCGTGTTTGCGTTGGTTTTTCTGCCATTTTTGAGAGTATTTTAAAGCGCCTTAATATTCCTTGTTCACGTGCTAACTTGTTTAGCCCAGGGAAAGGGGATAATCATGAGCGCAGTCATGTATTTATAGATGATTATAAGTATATGGTATTTGCTCATTTTGTATGTGATGTTACATTTGATTCTAAAAAAGCAGAAGATGGTCTAAATTACTTGAATCGTTACTTTTATTTTTTAAAGACCCTAAAAGAGATGGAACCTATAAATCGTGCTAATTCATTAATTATAAAAAGAGAACCATATTTAAACTTGCGCGAATTTGCAGTCCTACAAAGAGACTTAAATGAAAATGATGTCACTGGTTATATTTTAAGTGAATATTGTCGTTCTTTTACTTACAACACATATCTTGATAACATCGGAATGAAAAAACTAAATTATGAAGATAAGAATTCTAAAGAGCATATTTTAAATAGTTTTAAAGCCATCTATAATTCTTTTAATATGCCACTGAGTGCTAGGACGTTCGCTCAAGTTTTATATAATGTGCGCAAGTATGAATATTACTTAGATCCAGAGGCAACTATTTTTGATACTTATGATTTAAAACAAGCAATTACGACTAATAAATTTACTAATATCGTAACTGATGATCGTTTAAAATTCTATATAAAAGTATTCTGTGGTATGAGTGAACAAGAGTATTACGCTAAAGAAAGACAAAAAGTATTTGACGCCTGTTTAGATGAAGAAAAAGAAAAAAATATTGCTGCTATAAAGTTAACTAGAGCTTTGCGTTCTCATTTAATTGATCAACAAAAATAAAAAGTGGTATACTTAAAAAGCAAGGAGTTGGAAATATGTATGCTAATTTAAGTGAAATCGATCCTAAAACAATAACTGCTATAAAAAAAAGTTATGGGCAAATTCCGTTTAGAGAATTAAAGAAACGCTATGAATTGACGCGTCAAGAAATATTGAGTATTTTGGGAAATCAAGCCAAAGTAAAAGATTTAATAGGTTATACTATTCCTCATGAAAAAGTTATCTTCATATCGGATACCCACCTAGGTTCTTCTTTTGAAAATCTCCATTATTTAAACTATGTATATCGCTTTGCCGAAAATCACAAAGTAAAACACGTTGTTCACTGTGGAGATATAATTCATGGAAATAAATCTCCTTTAAAGAGTATGTATAAGAGTCCATTAGCTCAGCTTGAACATGTTATCGAGGACTATCCTTCATGTGAAGGGACAATGACGCATATTTTATTTGGCAATCACGATTATGATGCTTTTAAAGAAGATGATAGCTATTATAAAATAATAAAAAGTAGGCCTGACTTTAATCCATTAGGTTTTCGTCGTGCATATTTAAAGTGGGGGAAAATGCTCCTTAGCCTAAAGCATCATATTGAAGATTATCATCTTGCGATTCCTGATATGTGTACTGATCTTAATATTTGTGGACATGGTCATATTTGTTATTATGAGAAAAATAATCTTCATTTACCAACTTGTTCAGTTGATCTTAAAACGCGAAAGCGTTATTTAGGGCAACCAGGATTTATCTATGCTACCAATACCGATGATAAAGTAAAATTTTACTTTTTTACTTTCGGTCCCAATATCTTAAAAGCATTTAAGGCCCTTGATGCGGAAAAATTTGCTTCCCTCGGTCTTCAAAAACTCGAAAATGGAGCCTCAACTACTAATCATGGTTGTATACTTACAATGAAGAAAGAGAATGAACATGCAGGGAATATTATTAATAAATAAAAATAAAGATTGTACTTCTAGGGATGTGGTTAACGATCTTGTCCATATACTTCACACTAAGAAAATAGGGCATACTGGGACACTTGATCCAATAGCTACTGGAGTATTAGTAACTATCGTTGGTAAATATACAAAATTAGGAGAATTATTGACTAGTACTTATAAAGAATATATTGCTACATTTGAGCTTGGTTATGAAACTGATACATTAGATTGTACAGGGGTAATTACTAAACTCAGTAAAAAAAACGTAACAAAAGAAGAAATAATAGCTGCTGTTAATCATTTTCTAGGTAAGT
Organism: uncultured Bacilli bacterium; assembly: GCA_950097225.1. GTDB lineage: Bacteria > Bacillota_I > Bacilli_A > RF39 > UBA660 > CAG-582. The sequence goes on along the minus strand of CATNCE010000002.1, from coordinate 163,091 downwards.
ACGATCAAGAAGTTCCTATTTTCTCATCGGTTAAAATTAATGGCAAAAAGCTCTATGAATATGCGCGTAATAATGAAAGCATTGAACTTCCAAAACGCGAAGTAGATATTAAAGAAATTGAAATTCTTTCTATTTCAGAAAAAAATATAAAAATAAGGACTTTGGTATCTAAAGGCACCTATATTCGCAGTTTAATTCGGGATATTGGTGTTCATTTAGGAACCTATGCTACAATGAATAACCTAATTCGGACTAAACAAGGTATTTTCTCTATTGAAGATTGTTATACAATAGATGATGTAAAAAATAATAATTTTAAACTATTGGATTTAGAAGATGTTCTAGATTTAGAAGTCGTAGATGTGGATGATGAATTATATCATAAAGTAGCTAATGGAAGAAAAATTCCTAATATTTACAATAAAGAGTTCGTCTTATTTAAATACCAAGGCGAAAAAATTTGCTTATATCAACATTATCAAGATTATTATCAGATGTTTTTAATGCTTAAATCATAAAAACATCTGTTTTTTTTAGAGACAAACCATTCGATAATTGATATAATAAAGAGGTATTAGAGAGGATGATATATTTGAAGTATGTATATTTATTTACAGAAGGAAATGCTGATATGCGTAACCTTCTTGGTGGTAAAGGTGCTAACCTTGCTGAAATGACTAATATTGGTCTACCAGTTCCTCAAGGTTTTACTATTACTACTGAAGCATGTACTAAGTACTATGAAGACGGAAAAGAAATTAATCCAGAAATTCAAAGTCAAATCAATGAGTACATCGAAAAAATGGAAAGTATTACTGGAAAGAAATTTGGCGATAAAGAAAATCCTTTATTAGTTTCAGTTCGTTCTGGAGCTAGAGCAAGTATGCCTGGTATGATGGATACAATTCTTAATTTAGGTTTAAATGAAGAAGTTGTTGAAGTATTAGCCGAGAAATCTAATAATCCACGTTGGGCATGGGATTGCTATCGAAGATTTATTCAAATGTATTCTGACGTTGTAATGGAAGTTGGAAAGAAATACTTTGAAGAATTAATCGATAAAATGAAAGAAGAAAAAGGTGTTACTCAAGATGTTGACCTAACAGCTGAAGATTTAAAAGAACTTGCATATAAGTTTAAAGAAGAGTATAAATCTAAAATTGGAACTGATTTCCCAACTGATCCAAAAGAACAATTAATGGGAGCTATCAAAGCAGTATTCCGTTCTTGGGATAATCCACGTGCTAATGTTTATAGAAGAGATAATGATATTCCTTATTCATGGGGAACTGCCGTTAATGTTCAATCAATGGCATTTGGAAACATGGGTGATGACTGTGGAACTGGTGTTGCATTTACTCGTGACCCAGCTACTGGTGCCAAGGGCTTATTTGGTGAATTTCTAACTAACGCTCAAGGTGAGGACGTAGTTGCAGGAGTTCGTACTCCTATGAAAATTGCTGAGATGGAAAATAAATTCCCAGAAGCATTCAAACAATTTAATGAGGTTTGTGAAACTTTAGAAAAACATTATCGCGATATGCAAGATATGGAATTTACTGTTGAACATGGTAAGCTTTATATGTTACAAACTAGAAATGGTAAGCGTACAGCACAAGCCGCATTAAAAATCGCTTGTGATTTAGTTGATGAGGGCATGCGTACAGAAGAAGAAGCTGTACTAATGATTGATCCAAGAAACTTAGATACTTTGCTTCACCCTCAATTTGATGCATCAGCGCTAAAAAGTGCAACACCAATTGGAGCAGGTTTAGGAGCATCTCCTGGGGCTGCTTGTGGAAGCGTTGTATTCACTGCTGAAGATGCAGTTAAATGGGCTGAAAAAGGAGAGAAAGTTATCTTAGTAAGACTTGAAACTAGTCCAGAAGATATAACTGGTATGAAAGCAGCACAAGGTATTTTAACTGTTCGTGGAGGAATGACTTCTCATGCTGCAGTAGTTGCTCGTGGTATGGGTGAATGTTGTGTTTCTGGTTGTGGCGAAATCATCATGAATGAGGCTAAAAAAGAATTTACTTTATCTGGCCAAACATTCCACGAAGGAGATATTATTTCTATCGATGGTTCGACTGGAAAAATATATTCTGGATCTATTCCAACAGTTGATGCTACTATTGCTGGAGAATTCGGTCGTGTAATGGAATGGGCTGATAAATATCGTAAATTAGGTGTTAGAACTAACGCTGATACGCCAACAGATACAGCAAAAGCTATTGAATTAGGTGCTGAGGGAATTGGACTATGCCGTACAGAACACATGTTCTTTGATGAAGAGAGAATATTTAACTTGAGAAAGATGATATTATCTGAAACAGTTGAAGATCGTGAAAAATATCTAAATAATTTAATTCCTTACCAAAAGAGTGACTTTAAAGCTATGTACAAGGAATTAAAAGGCCTACCAATGACTGTTCGTTATTTAGATCCGCCTTTACATGAATTTATTCCTAAAACTGATGCCGAAATGCAAGAATTAGCTTCTTCTATGAATGTAACAATCGAGCATGTTAAAGCTAAATGTGATGAATTACATGAGTTTAACCCAATGATGGGGCATCGTGGATGTCGTCTTGCTGTTACTTATCCTGAGATCGCTCGTATGCAAACTCGTGCATTAATGGAAGCAGCAATCGAAGTATCTAATGAAGATGGATATAACATAGTGCCAGAAATTATGATTCCATTAGTAGGAGAAATTAAAGAATTAAAATACGTTAAAAACGTTGTTGTTGAAACAGCTGAAAAAGTAAAAGAGGAAAAAGGTTCAAGCATTGAATATCATATTGGTACAATGATTGAAATTCCAAGAGCTGCTATTACTGCTGATGAAATAGCTACTGAAGCTGAATTCTTCTCATTTGGAACTAATGATTTAACTCAATATACATTCGGTTTCTCAAGAGATGACGCTGGTAAGTTCTTAAACTCTTATTATGATGCTAAGATATTTGAAAATGATCCATTTGCTAAAATTGACACAGTTGGTGTTGGTTCACTTATGAAAACAGCTGTTAAATTAGGTAAAGAGACTCGTCCAGATATCAAACTTGGTATATGTGGAGAACACGGAGGAGATCCTTCAAGTGTTGAATTCTGTCATAACATTGGACTTACTTATGTTTCATGTTCACCTTTTAGAGTTCCTATAGCTCGTCTAGCTGCTGCTCAAGCTGCTATACGTGAGAATGTGAACAAATAGAAAATGATATTGAGTTTTTCTAGCTCGCATAATCATTACAAAAGATGATATTTTAAGGTATGTTGATAAAATACCTGAATGTAAAAATGCTAAGTTAAAAGAACCAATTCTTGTTGACATTTATATCTAACTTAGACTAAGATATAAACATCTTAGTCTTTTTTGTGTGAGAAGATAAGATTTTAATTCACTAGAAAAAATATTAGATGAAAAGAAAGGAAATCAAAATGATAAAATAACTTTCAATAAAGAAAAAATAGAAGCTGTATTACCACAAGAGTTATTAAAAAGAGATAAAAGGTATATAGAACAATATATAATTGATTCAATTAAGTTTTATAGCAATAAAATGCACTAAAATCTTCATTGAAGAATAATAAATTTATAATCTTTTGTGTTATAATATAAGCAATTGTTACGGAGGTTTTTTATGATCAATAGCATAAAAATTAAACAAGTTGCCACTTATAACAATAATTCTGAACAAATTATAAATTATTAATGCTATAATATTTTTAAAGAGTTAAGTGGATTGAAAGTAGGATTTTTTTATGAAGAAGAAAATGATAATCGAAGAAGATGTTAAAGGAAAATTAGGAATAGTAGATTTTAATTCGATTACTAAAGATAAAATGGCCCAATTTATTACCTTATTACCTAAGTTAGATAAAGAGCTAGCTATTAAAATAATTGAACAATTTTCTAATTATGCAAACATGGCAACATCGATGGTAACTAATCTTATTGATTTATGTAATAACGCATTAAATAATAGTAAAATCACTGAAAAAAGAAGCTATCTGTGCCTATAAATCGGTATTGGAAACTATTAAAAGTGAATTAGAAACAGAAAAAATAACTCCCCATGAGCGAGAAATTATGACAGACAAAATGATCGAAGTAGCCGATAAAATTTCAGCCTTGGATGAAAGAAATAAAAAATGGCTTGGAAGTATAATCAAATATAGTTTATCAGCAGTGTGTGTAACTTTAGTAGTAGGGGCTGCTATACTAGGCATAAATTCCATAAACAATAACAAGGAGGACTTATAATGAATAAAACGGCATGGATATTTTCATATAAATTAAAAAAGGGAATAAGTAAAGAAGATTTCATAGAAAAAACACAAAAATTACATGATGAAATAATTTCAAAAGCTAAGGGATTCATATCTTGGGAACATTACTTACAAGGAGAGACCTGGACTGATTTTGTCCTCTTTGAAAGTGAGGAAGATGCCAAAAATGCTACAACAATAGGTAAGGGAAAAGATGTAACTAAGGACTTCTACGCTTGTATTCAAATGAATACTTGCCAAGCCCTAATCTCGCAATTAATAAAAAAATATTAATAATAATTATGAAAAAAATGCTTATGTAAAAGACTTTTGACAGACAAAAAAGCCTCTTATATATATAATGGCCTTGGAGGTACAAAATGGATATTGGATTACGTTTAAAAAAATATAGAGAACAATATAATATTAGTCAAGACGAACTTGCTTTAAAAGTATTTGTTTCAAGACAAACAATTTCTAATTGGGAAAATGATAAAAGTTATCTTGATATAAAAAGTTTAACCATGTTAAGTAATATCTTCAATGTATCTCTAGACGATCTTATAAAAGGTGATATAGAGAGGATGAGAACAATTGATAATGAAAAAGTTAGAATCTTAAATATTATGAGTACTATTTTCTTAATAGAGATGTTGACTTTAACAATTAGCGCATACCCATTATTTAAATTATTAGATACAATAGGTATAATTATTTGGATATTACTTTTTTTAATAACGTTAGTAACAGCAACTTTTATTGAAAAATTTAAAAAGAAAAATGATATTCAAACTTATAAAGAGATTATAGCCTTTGTTGATGGAAAAACATTAAGTTATGATGAAACCCAGCAGGAGATTGGTAAAAGAATATATCAAAAAATCTTATATGCAGTTATTGTTGGGATAATTAGTCTCATTATATGCCTTGTTGTAATCTTTATTGCAAATAAAATTTAAAAGTCTTGGAGGTGATACTATGGAATTTTGGATAATTATGATAATTTTCATATGCATGGGCGGATCATGCTCTCTAGCTGGAACTATCTGGAGTAAAAAAGAAAAAGACAAAAAAATAAACAAAACAACAATCTCTAATTAATCTTTGGTTAACGAGGTTATTATTTATGATTAGTTATACTATTATTACTGCTCATACCCATTAAATAGTTTTTATAAGACTCTTCAAATTTGCTTTTTTCACTAAAATCAAGTACAATATGCAACAGATTTTATTAATTAAAGGGATTATAATGGAAAAGAATATATTAGAAGAGATTATTAGTTTTACGACTAAGTATGAAAGAAACATTGACATTTACGAAGGCACTATTAATTACGCGATAAAAGCCGGAGAATACTTAAGAATATTAAGAGATAGTTTTGACATGTCTAGTGCTTTAACTCGCGCTTTAGAAGACAAATTATTGTTAATTTCTACATCAGTTGGATTTCATGATTTTTGGGATTTATCTAATATTCTTGCTGAAGAAAATAGTATCACAGAATTCATTATTACTTCTATAAAAAAGCGTCGCTTAACCGACCCTAAATTAATTATTCGCTTCGCTTATATCGAACTAGCAAAATATTTATACTATGATATTTCTATTACTAAAATAACCGACGAAAAAACTAAGAAATTAATTGTTAATACTCCCGTAGACCCTAAAATGACTAAAGTGTTCTCATATGTAATTTGTTCACAGTGGCTTCAATTATTTAAATACATCCTATCAAAATTTGGAATCCATGTTAAAGAAATGAATCGAGCTCGTGAATATCACGTTTGGGGTGAAATCGAACTTAATGACGAAATAATTATTGTCGATGCTACTGACTATATTAATAGCTCAATAGATTTAAGTAATGCTAAATCCATGAGTCCAACTAAAGGCTTTATAATTCTTCCTAAGAGATATTCAGGATTAAAGTTTCAAGAAGTATACACAAACCCTAATCATCGAGAAACATTAAAAGAAATTACCAAGTATTATGATGCTAATCGTGAATTAGATACTAGTTTAGGTTATATTAAAAATGGAATCTATCCAATCGAAGCATTGTTATGCGAAAATGATTTATTTCAAAATTCCAATGAATTTATTAACGGCGAAAAAGAAATTGAAAGATATATTAATCGTGTTAAAGAATTCTTATTAAATTTTTCAATACCTAATAATATGGATGGCTATGAAGTATTTGCCTATTACCATATGTTAATTTCTAAGTTACCCTTAAATATAAGGGGAAATATCAGCATGAAAACTTTGTATGTTGATACTTATGAATATAAACAAACTAGATTAAGAAAAAAATATCTACGAACAGACATTGAATATCTAAAATATTTACAAGAACTTGTATATAGTAGATATTATCAATACTTAAATGAGCCAGAGTTTAATGAAATACTTAGCTCCATAAAAGATGGAGTAATTAGCAATGAAGAGCTAACTGTTAAAATATTAAAACAAGAATTACTAATTGCCGAAATAAATAGGCGACTTAATCCTTATTATGCTATAAACGAACTAATAGTCTATAATCCCTTTGCTGAAGATAATGACATGTATCAATTATATGAGCCATCTTCTGGAAAAAGTATATTTACATCATCTTCTGAACTCCTTGCTTATAAAAAATTAAACAAAATATTATAAGGAGTTTTTCTATATGAAAAATCTAGTATATACTAAATACTTAGAAGATAAATTATTAGATAATAAATGGACGATTGAAAATGGCGTTTTCATCAAAAGACGAAAAGACACCGCGAACATTGAAACTATTAGAATAATTGATAAAAATTTAGCTAAAATAAACAGAGAATACTACGCTATAATTTCTCGCCTTTACTATCGTAATAGTGACTTTAAAGTCCAAGCATTTGGTAGCACTTATTATGCTGATTATCATGATTTTAAGGATTTATATCAGAAAAATATCGATAAAAGACAAATTTTAAATGAAGTAATCGAAGCTGTTATTGGTCTTCAAAATATTGGTATCGACTATCTTGATATTCACGCCCGAAATATTATTGTTAAAGATAATCATATTCGCCTTGTAGACTTAGATGAGGCCTATTTTTCAAAATATGCCAATCCCAAAGCTCGGCTACTACTAAATCTAATAGTCGAAAGCATTATATTTTATGATATTAGTGATAACATTTGGCAATACTTAGATGTTCTTCTTTTAACGAATAAATTAGCAAGTAGAGAATCTCTTTCAGATTCTTTTAAGTGCGCTTTAAAAGGGGCTATAAGTGACTCACAATTTTATTCTAAAGCTGATGCTTTTATAGGTGAACTTATGAATGAAGAAGTAAACGCAATAATTAGAAAAGAGCTTAAAGATAATTATCCCAAACTCTACATTTGATAAATAAAATATATTTTACTACATAGTATTAACCATGCTATAATACAAATATGAAAGGCATTATAATATGAAGAAGGATAATAGATTTATTGTTATACTAAAAGAGGGAAACGCATAAAAAGAAGAAGGAGTTAGACAAGTTTTAGTCGACACCGAAACAGGAGTTAATTATCTTGTCTTAAAAAGTGGATATGGACTTGGCATAACTCCAATATTAGATAAAGACGGAAAAGTTGTCACTACCAAAATGGGTTAGGATAGAGAATATGGCAAGAACATTAAAGAATAAAGAATTAATTAATACTAGACTAGCAACTAATTATGGTGGCTGGATGTATTGTAATAAGTGCAATGAAAATATTGGGTACTTATGTTATGCAACTTATGATAAATTGGAGTTAAACTACAAATGTAATTGTGGTAGTGAGGGCAGTGCATTACTATATTTTGAAGATAGTAAACCAGGGCAAGATAGCGAAAATGAGTTAATCATTATAAAAAATAGGTTATGTTGTCCAAAAGACAATGAACCACTAATTACTATATTAGATAAGAAAGTTGGCAATTATGATTTAAAAATCACTTGTAAATCTTGCTCTAATACGTATAAAAAGACTATTGTATAGTAGCCAGAAAAATAGATCAGACATGCATTCGAGTTTAATTGAAATAATGAATGCGTTTATGTGTATGAGTGGGTTGTGATGAATGGGAAACACTGTTTGCACACATCGCAAGATTTTAGCCATCACCATAATAAAACAATTGACATTACTAAAATTTTAAGGTATATTTTATATCGGTCAGTACCTAGGAAGTATAAATCCTAGGTCATTTTTTGGCCATAAAGGAGATAAAAACATGAAATCATTTAATTCAACAGATATTAAAATTGGAATATTGAGAGACATAAAAAAACAATTCACTAATGGGAGTTTTACAGCAACATTAAATGCTAAATCCCGTGGAATTATTTTTGAAGATGCCGAAAGGTGTGCTCATGATATTATATATCCAACTCTATATTATCCATATTATGAAGATAAAAACTACCTATATAGAACGAAAGCGGTTGCTAGTGGCGAGGATTTAGCTCCATTACTAGAATACTTTAATATGGCAACATTTTCTTACGAAGATTTGCAAGAGTTTATTGGCGATGTTTTATTAAGTCGTATGTGGCTAAAAGAAAATGAGGAAAAATTTGGTGTAGTAACTGATACCAAACCATTTTTAAAACGAATTGAAGTAACTGAAGGGGAGTCCTTATTCTCTTGCGAATTATATAAAGTAATCAGCGATATCCAAAATAATAATGGATTCAACTTAACTAGAAGCGAACAAAAAAGATTTGCCTTACGAAAATAATTGAATTACGAGATAAAATACTCCCAAAAAGTATCCGAATTTTACACTTTTTAGGGTGTTTACTTTTCCTAGCCATGCTGTATAATGAAGTAAAATGAATTAATTGTCTTAAAAAAGCAATTAGTTCATTTTTTTATGTGCGAGGTGATGTTATTTGATTGTAAATACGGATAATTAATTAAGCTTTGGAGGGTAAGTATGCAATATATAGAATTAACTATTAATAAATTAAATCACGAAAAAAATATAACTATTTATATCGAAGATGAAAAACATATTAATAAAATTAAAATAACTTTTGCTATTCCGTTTCCTTTAGAAATTATTAATGGCAAAAGTGATACTCTTATCATCCCTGTTTATGCAAACGGCCTAATTAATCAAGCCTATATAAAAAGAAAACTTTATATAGAAACTCAAGAAAAAGAAGAACTAATAACTGAATATTTGGAGATTCCAAATATTTTTTTATTTTCAGGGGTTAATTACATAATGACAAATTATAAAAATTCAATATTAAAAATAAAGGAGAATAAAATATGAATAACGAATTATACTTTAAAGATTGTTTTACAGAAATAGAAGAAGGGAAAATAAATGCTGAATTTAACAAAATAGCGGTAAAATGTTTAGAATCTATTGATAACAAATTTAGTATGGATTGTGAAGGTAATCTAGTAGTAAACTCACTTATTACTAGAGAAAAATTGCCAAACGAAAGTGTGACTATTGATGATATCTATCCAGTCGGTTCAATCTATATGTCCGTAGCTGATACAGACCCAAGTACATTATTTGGCGGTGTATGGGAAAGAATAGCTGGAAGATTTTTATTAGGAGCTGGAGAAAATGAAGATAACACTAGAAATGACTGGGGAACATATCCTTCACGAATTTGTAACTTCATTAATGGTGATAGTGGAGGAGAGGTTGGACATAAACTGAATATCAATGAACTTCCTAAACATAACCACAATATTTCTAAAAGAACTGCTCCCCAAGTTGATTTTAGTTTAGGTTTAGATGCTATGCATTTTTCTGGAGACATGTATGCTGAGAACTACCGAATAACTATGGAAACAAGTGACGCTGGAGCTGATGCGCCACACAACAACATGCCACCATTCTTAGTCGTAAATATTTGGAAAAGAGTAGCATAAAAGGAAATTAACTATGAAAGAAATAATAAAATTACGCAATAAAAAAGAAAAACACTATTTAAACGAAGATGGTACCATTACCGCTTACGTTTATAATGAAGACGTTCACTATTTAGAGGAGGGAGAATATAAAGACATTGACAATACGTTAATCGAAGAGGAAAAATACATTACCAATACGGCCAATGATTTTAAAATTCTTTTAAATAAAAATAAGTATGCAGTTAATATCGTCTTAGATAATAATTACTATCTTGATATTACTTTAAAAAATAACTTTGCTGTTAATGCGCAAATAAAAAATAATGAAATAATTTATGAGAATGTTCTTCCAAACGTTGATTTTCATTACTTAATGCATGGCAAATCCTTAAAAGAAAATATTTATCTAAAAGACAAGATAAATACTACTATTACTTTTAATATTAAAACTAATTTAAAACTTATAGCAAATGGCAATAAAGTTCAAGCGCTCAAAAATGACAAGGTAGTATATACATTTATGCCATTATTTATGATTGATTCTAAAAATAATAAAAACACTAATTGCAACTACACTTTATATGAAAATAATGACTATTATGAATTATCATTAGATCTCGATCAAGAGTTTTTAAATAATGCCATCTATCCTGTTTTAGTTGATCCGAGTATTACAACTGGTGAACTTGAAAATGTCTTTGATGCAACCATAGCTAGTGAGTTACCTGATCAAAGTATTGGTATGGGTCTTAAAAACTTACTTGTTGGTAGCAATAAAAAAGATATTACTAGAACTCTTTTAAAGTTTATCCTACCTAATATTAAAACTGGCGATAACATCATAAATGCATTTATTTATTTGTGTCCAGCTAGATTAGGTATTGTTGCCAACACCGATGCTATTGGAGTTTATGAAGTAACCAAGAGTTGGAGTGAAAATAATGCTACTTGGAATAACATGAGTGAAAACTATAATCACGATTTAGAAACCTACTTTTTTCCAACTGCTTATGATATTGATGGAGATAAAAATCCAAGCATTATCGATATAACTAATTTATTTACATCATGGCTTAGTGGCAAAGAAAACAATGGTGTCATGTTAAAGCTAATTAATGAAAATATCGATAAAACATATAGCTTCTATGGAAAAAACTATGATGGAGTAAATAATACAGCTCTTAGACCCGTCTTAGTAGTTAATTATCGTGAACAAAATGGCTTACTTGACTATATGACTTATGAGACTATAACCTTATCAAACTCAAATGCTTATGTTAATAATCGTACTGGTAACTTTACTACTCAAGTATCTTTAGGAGAAATATTAGAAAGCAACAGCATAATCGATCTTAACTTAACCTATAATACCGAAAGTATTCTAAATAAAATAAATAATTTTGCCCTAGGCTTTAATATTAGCTATCAAGAGACAATAAATAAAGTAACCGACGAACAAATGCTGGGAAGTTACTATAAATATACTGCAAGTGATGGAAGTGTTCATTACTTTCATAAAAGTGATGAAAATATATTTGAAGATGAAGATGGTTTATCCCTAACTTTAGAAGTCGAAAATGAAGAAAACAAAAAATATAAGTTAACTACCAAAAATGGCAATAAATACATGTTCACTAATGGCGTATTATCTAATATTGAATATATCGATTCAAAATCTATAACTATTACTAGAAACTCTGATAATAAAATTACTAAGATCGCAGACAGTGAAAATAACGAAGTTAATATTACCTATGAATTAACCAAAATAACCATTTCTGGAAAGCGCAAGAATATTATTATTAACTTAAACGATAATAAAATAATTTCTATAGAAAATAAACAGGGTATTATCACCTTCATCTATAATGATAACTCCCTAATAAATAAAATTATTGATGTAACAGGAATGAGCATAGGTATTGAATATATAAATCAGTCTCCTTATAAGGTTAGTAAAATTACTCAATTTGGTCTTCAAAATAAAATTGGTAAATATAAAACCTTTGAATATGGATTTACTACTACAACTATAACTGATAACAACAATCAAAAATATGCATTATCTTTTAACCGTTTAGGAAATACTACAAATACGATGTTATTAAGTAAAGATGGTACATTAAAGCATAGTTTTGCTTTCAGTGAAAATTATGTAAGTGAATTAGGTAATCCCAATACTAATAAATTACAAAGTGAAACTCTGCCAATTGCCTATACTGAAAACCTGTTAAACAATAGCAGTCTAGAAACAGAAGATAATGGTTTATTTAGTGATTATCGAAGCAATGAAGAGGCGAGAACTGGTTTATATTCTGCGAAAATTACTGGGGATGCATATTCTGAATACTACTATAATTTTGAAGAAAACAAGACATATACTTTCAGTGCTTATTTTAAGAGCTCTAACTCTTCTAAAATAATGTTTACTTTTATTGGTACTAATGGTTCGCATTTTTCTAACAAATATACTATTATGCCAAATGAAGAATTTGAAAGATTTGAATATTGTTTCACGGCATTTAGAAATTGTCAGGCCTTAGGAGTTAGCATAACTACATCAAATGATACATCCCTTTATGTTGATGATTTTCAATTAGAAGAAGGAGATACAGCTAGTACATACAATATGTTATTTAATGGAGATTTTAAAAATGGTTTAAATGGTTGGACAGTATCAAGTAGTGATGAGACAACTGGGGATAGTCTGCCTACCTCGTATGAGATAATTACTACTGATACGAATGAATCAGCTTTAAAACTAGGTAGTCATATTAATGGCAGCAGTGTCTTATCTAAAACTATTTTTACACATGGTAAAAAAGGGGATATCTACACCTTTTCTTTTAATTATAAAAACATGGGTATTTTAGAAAACTCGGATATGGAAGGTAACTTTGCTCATCTTAACTTTAATTATCCAGATGATCCTAATGCTGAATATAATCATGGCACATATGATTTACATTTAAATTATCATTCAAATACTTGGCAAACCTACAATGATACATTCGTAGCTGAGGCAGATTATGATTCTATCACAATTGATGTCTTAAGTGTTCATGAAATAAATTGTATCTATGTAACTAACTTTTCTTTAGTAAAAGACTTAGGTAGCTATAACTTCAACTATGATGATGAAGGAAACCTAATATCTACCTATGATGTAATGAACAATAAAAATGAATTTAAATATGATAAAAATAATCAATTAACAAGTATGTTTGATGCCAAAGGAAATAACTTCAAATATGAGTATGACAACGTCGTAACTGATCGCGTCTTAAGTGGAATTAGTCCAACAGGAATAGCTAATGAAATAAAATATAATGAAAAAGGTAAACCAGTAAAGACAATTATTAAAAATGTTTTAGCAGAAAGTTTTATTCCTAACAAGAATTATTTTATTCGCGCTAAGGGTACTGATAAATACGTTAAATCTAACTTAAAAACAGGGGAGTTAGTCTTAGATATCATTACATGTAACCACTATTCTTATCTCATCAAAGAACACATAGAAAGTGAACAATACGATGATATAACTATTGAAAATAAAGTCTACACTATAAGCTCTGCAATACTACCTAACTATAACTTAATGAGGATTAATAATCATGTTATCATTTCGCCAACATCACCTGGTATTAAATTTGAAATAATTAAAAATAACAATGCGACAATTAGTTTTAAAGTATATAAAGAAGATCTATACTTATGTGTATCTGAAGATAAGTTAGCATTGTCTTCATTAACTGACTCTCCATCTTTTGAGTTTTACTTAGAAGATACAGACACTAATGAATATATAGAAACTACTTCAGAATATACCGATGATGGTAAGTATATTAAAAAAGTAACAGACTCATTAGGAAAAATAACTCTTTATAATGTCAATAAAGAAACTGGTCTAACAGACTCTATTACTAATGCTTTAGGTATAGAAAACAAATACACCTACAATGAACTAGGATATTTAAAAAGTGTTGAATTAGACAACAAAAAGGTCGAATATACCTATGATAATGATTTAGTTAAAAGCATTAAAACAGGTAACAAAGTATATGGATTTGAATATGATGAATTTCTTAATCAATCTAAAATTACAATCAATAACAATACTCTAATAACTAATGAATATGCTTCTAACAATGGTAATATAAAGAGTATAACTTATGGTAATGGTGAAAAAACAACTAACGAATATGATGCATTTAATCGTTTATTGAAAACAGATAATTATCTATATCACTACAATAACTTAGGTTTATTATCATATATTACTAAAGATAATTCTATCTATGAAAGATATACATATGACTATGCCAAACGTTTAAAATCTTACAGCTATCAAGATAAATTTAGATTAAAATATCAATATGATGAAAACGATAATGTTAATCACAAAGAATATACTTTATATGATAATATCTATAATTTAAATTATGAATTTAACCAAAATGATGCTGTTACTAAAATCATATTTGATAATAATTATTTAAGCTATGATCATGATTACTTAGGACGTATAACATCTAGAAGTATCAACAATCACATTAAAGACGATTATACCTACAAGAAAAATGGAAATAAGACAACTTTAATAATTGATACTTTAACTCAAGGAAGTAATAAATATAGCTACTCTTATGATGATTTATACAATATAACTGGTATAACTAAGAATAATGAAATAACTAATGAATATACTTATGACAATAAAAATCAATTATTAAGTGACACTGACTATGCATTAAATAAAAAATATATCTATACTTATGATGATGAGGGAAATATTTTAACTAAAGATGAATATGATTTAAATTCTAATATTCTAATAAGACAAGATAATTTTAGTTATAATAATGATACTTGGGAAGATGAGTTAACTAGATTTAATAATGAGGATATTACTTATGATGCTATAGGTAATCCTTTAACTATTGGCGTCAAAAATCTTACGTGGACTAAGGGTCGTCGCTTAGCTAGTTATCATGATGGAGAAAACTTAATTACTTATACGTACAACAAAGATGGTATAAGAACTAACAAATATGATAATAATACCAAAATTAATTATTATCTTGAAGGAACCAAAGTAATATTTGAGGAGAGAACATCAGTTATTAATGGAGAAAATACTAAAGATATGCTATACTATATTTACGATGATAGTGCTAGCATTTTAGGATTTAAGTATAATGATGAACAGTATTATTATCAAAAGAACTATCAAAATGATATAACAGGAATATATGATAGTAACTATAACTTAGTAGTTGAGTACAAATATGATGCTTGGGGAAAAATTACATCAATAAGTGATTTAACACCTAACCATATTGGAACACTTAACCCGTTTAGATATAGAAGTTATTATTATGATGAAGAGACTAAATTATATTATTTAAATAGTAGATATTACAATCCTGAATGGTGTCGATTTATCAATGCTGATGGTATTATTGGTGCAAGTCGTGATATTTTAAGTTTAAATCTATTCGCTTATGTAAGCAATAACCCATGTAATGAATCAGATGAAAGTGGTTATATACCAGGTTTAGCAATAGCATCATCATTAGGTATTGGATTAAAAGTCCTCGGAGTCGCAGCAGCAGTATATATTGGGCTTAAGGTCGTGGCTATTACCGTGCCAGCACTAATAAACACCTGTGCTAAAGTTTACAGTGATCTAGCTGATTCAATGAAACAAAATAATCCCAAACAAAAAAAGGATGAACGCAAAAAAGGAAAACAGGCGGTGTATGCTTTGGTGACTAACGATGCTGATCAAGAGATACGATACATTGGACGAACAAACGATATAGAGAGAAGAAGCAAAGAGTATAAGCATACTCCTGGGAAAGAAAAATTAGAGCTAATTCAAATATCAAGGTATGTTGATTATCGAACAGCACGTGGGCTTGAAGAACTTTATCTCATGCGATGTTTAATGGACAAGGATGGAAAATATATGTTAAATAAAATCCACGGAATAAGTACTAAAAATCCATATTATGATGATTATCTCACCAGTGCAGTTGATTATATATATGAAGAAAGAAAAGTAGGAGAATATGAATGGGATTAGATAAAACAATGAAAAAAAATTGGGTTGAGGGAGATACATTTGCAGTAAAAATAGAAAATGCAAAACCAGAATACAACGGAAGATATATTATCTTAATAAAACATGATTTTGGCATAAAAGACGGTAAAAATGATATTTATTTTTGGGCAAAGCTAACTCCTGATGATAAAATACCTACAACATTAGAAGAGGTAAATAAATTAGAATATATAAAAACGGAGGCAGTTCCTTATGTGGCTCGTTTACTGCCAATAGATTATGACAAAACGTGGAAACAAATCATGGAAGAAGATGCCAAAAAAACATATTATCCAGATGAATACAATTACCTAAATGAATATCGAGTACATATATGGATGAAGCGAGGGCTTCCATACGATGAATTTGTATATATAGGTAATTATAATGTAGAACCGCCAAAAGATGAATACATATCTGAAAATTACTGGACATATTTTTTAGATAAAAATGACAAAGATAAATATTTTGTATACAGGCTATTATTACATTATGAAATTTATAATTTACGACAATCGACAAGATATACAGAGGAAGGTGCAAAAAAAATACATGAGACATACAAAATGTTTGTTGAAACACCATTCATCTATAGAGAAAACCTAAAACAGCAAAGAGTTTTTAAGCACATAAATGGCTGGGGAGCAAAGTTGTACGAGTCAGATGTAGCAATGGATATAAAAGCAGATTATGAAGAAGAGATAAAAAATAATAAAGAGAATATCGATCAAAACGAGAAGATCAAAAGGTTCTGTGATCGGCATAAAGATATTAGAAAAGATGAAATAGATGGACCAGTATTTTGGATAGTCTTAGCAGATCAAGAGATGAAAAATAAGACTCTAAATAGTAAAGCGAAGAGAATAGCTTTAATGGCTATAGAAGATGATTTAGAGAATTGGAAAAATCAAGAACTATATGAAGAAAGAAAAGCTGAGCTTGATAAATTTAAGAAAAAACTTGAAGAGACAAAAGTCAAAGAATAATATCCTATCACTGAAAAATAGGAGGACATAAATGGGATTAGATAAAACAATGAAAAAAAATTGGGTTGAGGGAGATACATTTGCAATAAAAATAGAAAATGCAAAACCAGAATACAACGGAAGATATATTATTTTAATAAAACATGATTTTGGCATAGAAGATGGTAAAAATGATATTTATTTTTGGGCAAAGTTAACTCCTGACGATAAAATACCTACAACTTTAGAAGAGGTAAATGCGTTAGAATATATAAAGACCGAAGTTAACACATATGAAAGTCGTTTACTACCATATTTTGATTATGTAAAGACAATGGAACAAATATTGGAAGAAGATTCAAAAAGAACATATTATCCAGATGAATATAATTACCTAAATGAATATCGAGTACATATATGGATGAAACGAGGACTTCCATACGATGAATTTGTATATATAGGTAATTATGACGTAGAACCGCCAAAAGATGAATATATATCTAAAAATTACTGGACATATTTTTTAGATAAAAATGACAAAGAAAAATATTTTGTATACAGGCTATTAGATGAATATGAAAATTATAATTTACGACAATCATTCATGTATGACGAAGAGGAAATAAAAAAATTCAATCAACCTGTTGATTTATCAGATTTAATCAATGCAATTTTTAATAGAAAAAATCAAAAAACTCACATAAACGGCTGGGGAGCAAAGTTGTACGAATCAGATGTAGCAATGGATATAAAAGCGGACTATAAAGAAGAGATAAAAAATAATAAAGAAAATATAGATCAAAACGAAAAAATCAAAAGGTTTTGTGATCAGCATCAAGACATTATAGATGACGAAATAGATGGACCAGTATTTTGGATAGTTTTAGCAGATCAAGAGATGAAAAATAAGACTCTAAATAGTAAAGCAAAGAGAATAGCTTTAATGGCCATAGAAGAAGATCTAGAGAATTGGAAAAACCAAGAACTATACGAAGAAAGAAAAGCTGAGCTTGATAAATTTAAGAAAAAGCTTGAGTCTATTGAAACTAACTAGTAAAACTAATTAATTTATTTGTCAAATTAACTTTGACAATATTGTTGTATTTTATTGCAAGTGATATACTGAAAAAAGCAGGGGATTAAAACTTGGTTGATATAAATAAACCAAATAATAAAAATAAAGGAGAATCCCCATGAAAAATGAAATAAATAAAACACCTCAGGGTGGTGTAGCAGTAAAACCTAAATCTCATCACAAAAAGAAAGAAAAGAAACTAGATCCTCTTGAAGAATACTATCAAGCTCAACTTGCTGAATTTCGTAACTATGATCCAGTAAAAGCCAAAGCAAGCAGACCAGTTTTTTACGTATCTGATTGGGGACCAAAATTATACGAATCGAGTATCGCATTAGACATAAAAAACGATAATGAACTTTTAAATCGAACAACGGGTGTCGAGCGCGAACTCCTAATTAAAAAAACAGCTCGTAAATATGAAGACTATTTAAATAATCCTGTTGCTAATCCTGTAATGTGGATAATCATGGCCGATCAAGAAATGGAAAATAAGAGCATGACTCAACGATTAAAAGATCGTGCTCTAAAAGCCATTGATGAAGATCTCGTTAATTGGAAAAAACATGAAAAATACGAAGAGAGAAAAATTGAACTTAATAAGTTTAGAAAAAAACTTGAATCATATATTGTAGAAAGTAAATAAGGTAATTTTAATTGCCTTTTTTATATGAAAGGAAGTATCATATGACATATACACTAAATAATATCATAAATAGCCCATTAAAAAATAAAACAAAGGCTAAAGTAACTTCTGACTTTGGTAAAAGAACAATGTATAATAATGTTACTAAAAAATATGAAACTAATCATCATAATGGTATTGATATAATTGGCGGAAACGAAATAGTTTCCTTTTTTGATGGTGTAGTAACTAGTACTAGAAATAATATTAAAGGGTATTCCTCCAAATATCCTAGTGGCAACTACGTTACTATTAAACATAGTGAGTGCTTATACTCAACCTATTGTCATTTAAAATACCAGTCAGTCAATGTTAAAAAAAATGAAATTGTTAGTTCTAATACTATACTAGGACTAATGGGAAAAACTGGACATGCAACGGGAACTCATCTTCACTTTGGCATAAAGAAAAATGGTAAATGGATAGATCCCAAACCATTTTTACTAAATAACACTATGGAAACTAACAACAAAAAAGAAATAACTTATATAGTTAAAAAAGGCGATAATCTTTCCAAAATAGCTAAAAAATATAACACTACCTGGCAATCTATTTATCAAAAAAATAAGGAATTAATTGGGAATAATCCCAACTTAATAAAAATAGGATGGAAATTAAAGATATAATTAATATAAAAATAATTGCCAGTATTTTTATATTTTTAGTAGGTGGTTTAGACAACTTATTTATAACACTACTAATATTTATCGTCCTTGACTATATAACAGGAATAATTAAATCAATATATCAAAAAAAGCTAAGTAGTAAACTTGGACTCAAAGGAATATTAAAGAAAAGTGGTTACATACTTATCGTAATGCTAGCTACATTATTTGATCATCTAATTGGAGATGCTACTATGGCAATAAGGTCATTAATTATCTACTTCTTCATTTCTAACGAAGCATTATCAATACTTGAAAATTGGGCAATCATGGGTCTTCCCTTACCAAAGAAAATATTTCAAGTATTTACATCACTTAAAGATGAAAATAATAGTTGACTAATAGATTATAAAAGGGTAATATATAACAAAAAGTTTTAGAGGTGGGAACATGGTTGATAAAATATCTTTAAAGGATTTTGTTGAATTACCAGAGATAATGTTAAATAATTCTAAAAAATCTAAATATATTCAATTATTAAATGAAAGTACAATTAGTTGCTATTATTATTCGAATTTGAAGAAGGATTTAATGACCATATTTAATAGATTTAAAGATGCCCAATATATGTTAGTATTTCAAGAAGATTATAATCTAAAATCTAGTACTCCAACTAATGAAGTAACTAGAAAGACAAAAGTGAATATTGATCGAGTAGGTGACTTTGTTGAGAAAAAAGTCGACTTAAATATTTGGTCTAAAGATATTTATAATATTTTATATTGTTTATCTAACCAATTGACATTCCAAGAAGCTTTATATTTAGTTTCGACATTCTTTGAAAATAAAACCGAAGATGAATTAAGTGATATTTTAAGTTTATGTAAAAAATCTTTATACAAAATAAAGAAAAGTTGTTTAGTAAAAATAAAATTAGAATTTGATAAAAATAATCTAATGAATTAAAGAAGTACGTAATCTAACGTACTTCTTTTTTTATGTGTTTATATTGCTTTTAATAAGTGTTAAGTGTATTATATTAATAATCTTTTATTGTGATTATGAGTTTGAACATATGATATAATATAAACATAGGATAATAGGAGGTGTTTTATGAACATAGAAAGAGATGTTATTAAAAATTCCGAATATATTATAACTTACTATCAAGAAAAAGAGAAAAAATTGACCAATTTAGAAATACAGAAATTAGCTTATTTTTTAGAAGCGATATATATGGTTTGTACCAACGAAGATTATTTATATGATGAAGAGTTTCTAGCATGGAATTTTGGGCCAGTAAATACTACTATATATAATGAATATAAGATTTTTGGAAGAATGCCAATAGAATTAAAAAGAAAAGTTATTATTAATCCTATTAATTTAAAATATATAGAAATACTGTATAATTTATTTTCTGAGTTTACACCAACTGAGTTAGTAAATTTATCACATGCTAATAATTCCCCATGGGATGAAATATATAGAGCTAGTAACGGGAATATACCTAAAAATATGCATATAGATAAAATTAAAACTAAAAATTGGTTTGGAACTTTGGTAGAGAAAAAAGATGAGTAATAAATCATTAATAATTAGAACCGAGATGGATAAAAATGAAAAATAAAATAAATGAAACAGAAAATTTAAAGTTAATTGCCAAAAAATTTTCGGAGCTTACTACTACTGAGCTTTATGAAGTGTTAAAGTCCCGAGCTGAGATATTTGTCGTTGAACAAGAAATCATCTACGTAGATATGGATAATATCGATTATAATAGCTTGCATTGTTTTATAGAAAAAGATAATCGAGTTATTGCTTGTCTAAGAGCATTTTACGATGAAAACGATAAAGATAAAGTTTGGATTGGTCGTGTCTTAACTTTAGAACATGGACATGGTTATGGTTCATTTTTGCTAGAGCAGAGCTTACAAGTAATTAAGGAGAAACTTCCTTGCAAGAAAATAGTAGCTCATGCCCAAAAACATGCATTAACATTTTATCAACACTTTGGATTTAAAGTTACTTCTGAGGAATTTTTAGAAGAGGGAATAGTTCATATTGCCATTGAATTAGAACTTTAAATCTTTCTTTTTGCCTATCTTTTTATAAGTTCTTAAATGTTGTTATAACCTTTATTTATAAGTGTTTATGGCCTTTTTATTTTTGAAAGATATTCACATATATTTTTATAATTTAGAAAATTTTTATGTATTAATTGAAAATAACAAAAAATACTATGTGATGTCATAGTATTGAAATATATCTATATAAGCGAGCCTAGTAGCGTAGCCACTTAAGTCCTCGCCATAATAAGGATAGCATCATCCTTATTATGTAGCATGCATCACATTAATTCATCAAAATATAATATCTAAAACAATAATTGTTAAAATGAAATTAAAATATTGTATTAGGAACAAATGTTTGTTATGATATTTATGGATACATTTGAAAATATCAGGTGCTTTCCCTTTCTTTATCAATTGATAAAAGGAAGGTGGTGGTATTTATGACAAAAAGAGAATTTCTTCTATTTATTATAATATTACTCCTATTCCTAGTAGTAATTATTTTACTTCTAAAATAGCAAAAGCATCTGATTTCACAACAAAGTGATTTCAGATGCTATACCCATAAGGGATTGCATTTGACCAACCACAATCAAATGTATCCTTTTTATTATATGCAAGTTACCTTGACAAATTCATAATAACATAAAAACTGCTTTTTCACAAGTTTATTGATCTTTTTTTTATTACTTAAACAGATAAATGCAGCAATACAAAAATAATTCATATCTTCACTAGAAGTTTCAAGAGTTTTATCCAATTGTTCTTTGTAGGCATCTCCTGTCATAGTTTCGATAAAATCAGTAAATAAGATATCATTTTCAATAGCATTTGCAAAGTAGCAGTAAGATAGCCTTATAATCTAATGTATAGTCTTTAAATTAAAGAATTTTTAATAGAATTTAATGCTTTGTTATAAAAAACATTAACTCAACCACTGGTATGTGTATTAATACATTAAATTTTGATAAATTGTTATCAGAAAGGAGAGAGATTATGAACCAAGAAAAAGTTGGAGCATTTATTGCTAGTCGTAGAAAATTACATAAACTAACTCAGGAACAATTAGCTAGTAAATTGGGAATATCTGACCGAGCAGTTAGTAAATGGGAACGTGGCTTAAACATGCCTGATGCCTCTTTGATGCTCGAACTTGCTAATATTCTTGATATAACCGTCAATGAATTATTAAGTGGGAAATAATCACAAATGAAAGTTATATGAATAAAGCAGAAGAGAATTTAATTGAATTAAGAGAAAGAGAAGAGATCGCCAATAAAAAACTACTTAATCTAGAAATAGTAATTGGTCTTTTAACAACTTTAACATTTATCTCTTTAATATTAATTGCTAGTATAATTAAAATGGAAAAAGTTGGTGTTATATTATTAGTTGCCTTAGCTATTTGTATCTTCTTAATCGGAATAATAACGTCCATGAGTATTGAAAGAAAAGTTGGTTATTATGAGTGTTCTAAATGTCATAATCGTTATATACCAACTCAAAAACAAATGTGGTTATCGACGCACATGCTTCGAACTAGACACATGCGTTGTCCTAAATGTCATGAGAAAAGTTGGAACAAAAAAGTATTAAGTAAATAAATTATCTAGGGGTAGTATTATGAAGATTATATTTTTAGACTTTGATGGTGTCATAAAGGATATTCGCAAGAATTGTTGTGTTGAACCATTATTTGTAGATTTATTAATGAAAGTGATAGATAGTACTGGGGCTAAAGTCGTCGTGACTTCTAATCGAAGAGATAGAAGATTAGTAAATGCTTTGCCAGATTTAGACAATTCACTTTGTTATCGTAATTATATAAAACCATTATTAAATTTAGGAATAGAAATATATGATTACACACCAATACTTTCTGCCAATGAAGAAGATAGACGCGAATTAGAAATTGAATCATACCTATTAGCCCATCCAGAAATTGAAGAATTTGTAATTATTGAAGATGACTATGTCATGAAACGTTTATTTGACCATCAAGTATTTATCGAGCACGGTGATGGATTTACGTCTATTTATATTGCTCCGGCAATTAATATATTGAATGGTAATTGTCATTTTTATCCGCCCAGTTATGATATCAGTGAAACCTTTGAAGAAAGAGCTAGAAGATTATTTCCAAGTGCTTGTATTCATCATGACACTATTGAGCCTGAGGAATTAGAAAAAATGGATGATATATTATCGAATTTTTATATTTCTAATACGCCAACAATAAATGAACTAAAAAAACAAATCAAAAGAGAACTCTCTTATAAAGATAATAATTAATATTAATTTTTAATCTCGTCAAAAGCGAGATTTTCTTTATTTTTATACAACAATAGACGACATGTTTTTACAATGTATTTGTTGTAAGACAAACTCTTTTTATGATACAATATTACCAGAATAGGATGCATGTTTATGAGAAAGAAAAGTATCATGATTTTAAGTATATTGCTACTCGTAATAGGTTTTGCTAGTGTAGCAACAAATTTAATAATCAATAGTAATTTGAATATTGGATATAATAATACATTCTTGAGTGATGTTGTTTTCATAAAAACAAAAACTGAAGGAATATCACAAATAAGCGAAGATGGAAAAACAATCACATATGATGCCAAGAAAATAAGTGCAATAAATGAAGAAACAAATCTAACATTCTGGGTAAAGAATAAGAATACTCAGTATGATGCAGATGTAACTATTAATTGTAGTTTAAATGATACTTCAAGTGACTTAGCTGATTTAGTAGATGTGACAATTGAACCAGATAAATTTACCTTGGTATCTAATGAAGTTAAAGTTGGAGAAGTAAAAGTAAGGTTAAAAAGTGTGGTAACAGAAGAAAAGTCTGGAATATTTACATGTGAGTTAGTAGCAACACCAGTTGAAAGAGAATTGCCAGGGGTAATAACTGATACATGTATAAATGATTTAAATGGAGCAGAACCAGTAATAAATGGCGAATTAATTCCAATTGATTTATCTAATAATGGTGAAGTAACATATTCAGATAAAGAAGAATCTTGGTATAATTATTGTGATAAGAAGTGGGCTAATGCAGTAATATTAGTTGATAGTCCAAGTAAAACTTATAGTGTTGGTGATACCATCCGAGAAAGTGATATTGAATCATATTTCGTATGGATACCAAGATATAGATACAAATTATTCCATGCCAATCAAGCAGATGGAGTTACTGATAAATTATCAGAAAGTATAGCACAAGAAATCGAGATTAAGTTTGAAGGTAAAGAAACACCAGTATCAAATGGAAGTAAGGATGGAGAATGGTTAACGCATCCAGCTTTCACAAATTTCGATGTAAATGGTATATGGGTAGGTAAATTTGAAACGGGATATAAGGGATCAACTAGTGCATCTTCTGCTCAAGTAAGTTCATCCGATCCAACAAAAATACAGGTTAAGCCAAATGTATATAGTTGGCGTAGCAATACAGTAGGTAATTTCTTTAAAGCTATGTATAATTATAAACGTGAATTAGATTCGCATATGATGAAGAATACTGAGTGGGGAGCAGTAGCATATCTTTCACACTCCAAATATGGAATAAATGAAGAAGTAAGAATAAATAATAATTCAAATTATCTAACAGGATATGCAGCTAATACCAAAGATGCTTCTGGAAGTACAACAGCAAACCAGCCATACAATACAGAAACAGGACATCTAGCATCAACTACTGGTAATATAACTGGAGTATATGACATGTCAGGTGGAGTGTGGGAGTACGTAGCAGGATATCGAGATGGAACAATAGGAAATAGCGGATTAACATTAACTGAAATAAGAGAAACATATAGCAAATATATAGATGTATATGCAAGTGACTCAATACTAACAGCATATAACAGTCGAATATTAGGAGATGCAACAGGAGAGATGGGGCTATTTTATTATTCTAGTGGAAATTATCGAAATAACTGGTATGATGATTATTCGTACTTTGTGGACTCTTCCGGCCCTTGGGTCGATCGCGGCGGCTATTACAGCAGTGGCTCCAGTGCAGGCCAGTTCTACTTCGGTAGAGGCACTGGTGGTGCCAGCGGCAACTACAGCGCTCGCCTCGTACTTTTAGGCTAACGATTTAATAAAAAATAAAAAGCTCATTTTATTATAATTTAAATGAGTTTTTTTTATATCTTTACTCATAATAATACTGGTGATTATGTGAAACGACAAAGTGTATGGGAAGAATATTTGAAGAAAAACAATTTTTCCGAATTAACAGAAGAAACAAATGCTGATATTGTTATCATTGGTGGAGGAATAACTGGTATTTCTACTGCTTATTATTTGAGAAAAACTGGGAAAAAAGTTATCTTGCTTGAAAAAAATGCAATTGGCAGTGAGACGACATCACGCACAACAGGAAAGATAACATTTTTACAAGACGGAATATTAACTAAGATAAAAAATATCTATGATGAAGCTACATCTTTAGAATATTATCACTCGCAAAAAGATGCAATTAAAGAATTAATTAGTATTATTGATGATGAGCATATCGATTGTGATCTTTGTAGTGCAGATAGTTATTTTTTCTCTAATACCAAATCCAAGATTAAAGAAATCAAATCCGAAAGAGACATTTTAAAAAAAGCAGGAGAGCAAGTTTTCGAAATAGATAGGCTGCCAGATGGGCTAAAAGTAAGTTATGGAATTCGTTGTATTGGAACTTACGTTTTTAATCCAATAAAGTATATTAATGCCTTATCTGAATTAATAAAAAATTATATTAACATTTATGAGAATACTAAGGTAACTAAGATTGATAAGGTAAACAATCAGTACATCATAACTGCTAATAATATTGAAATTAAGGCAAGCACGATAGTCGTTTGTACACACTATCCTTACTTTTTATTGCCATTTATGATGCCCATTAAGTGTTCCTTGGAAAAATCTTTTATTGCCGCTTATCAAGATCATTCAGACTTGAATTTTAGTGCTATAAGCAATGATAAACCAAATATTTCTATTCGCTATGTCGAAGGAACCAAACGCTTTAAATTACTATTAACTAATTCTCAAAATTTAGCATTTGTGAATGCAATTGATAAAAATTTTAATCCTCTAAAAACTGATAACATATCCTATCTTTGGTCGAATACCGATATTATTACCAAAGATTATTTACCATATATAGGAGAACTTTCTCCCTCTTTATATATCGCGACTGGATACAATACCTGGGGAATGACAAATAGCACTTTAGCAGGCTCAATAATAAGCAACATCATCATGAATAAAAATAATCAATATGCTGACTTATTCCATCCTAAACGTCGTAGTAATATAAAAACACTATTAAAGTATCCTCTATATATCAGCGGAAATATGTATTCTTATTTATATTCTAAAATCAATAAAAATAAAAATTGGTATCAAGAAAATGTTTTGATTACTAATATAAATGGGGTCAGTGTTGGTATTTACTTTGATGAATCTGGACGCCAATTTAAAGTAAAAAATAAATGCCCACATCTAGGCTGTAGTTTAATTTTTAATGGTGAGGAAAAAACTTGGGATTGTCCTTGTCATGCATCGCGCTTTGATTTAAAAGGAAACTGCATATCTGGACCAAGCAACTACAACATCAGTTTTCAAGATGAAAATAACTAATATTTAAAATCTATAGACAATTCGACAGGAGTTGTCTTTTTTTGCTATTGCTAATCCAATAATTAACTATTAATATATAGCTCGAGAAGTGAAAACACGTCGGTATTAATGTAATTGGCTTATTCTTCTATATTTCTGTTTCACTTCTCATAAACAAAAACAAATGTACGTTTTAATGTTTTATAATTTCATTAAATATGATAAAATTAATTAAGGTGAAGAAAATGAACTACATTAAGGGAAAATACAAAAACGCTATTTATACGTCAGAATCAGGATACACTGTCGGACTATTTCGCTGTAAAGAATCAGATGTTGAAGAGGATTTAACTAATAAAACTGTAACTTTTACAGGTTTTTTTCCTGAATTAAATACTGAGGATATTTATGTCTTTTACGGAAAATATGTTTACCACGAAAGATATGGCTACCAATTCCAAGTCAGTGAATTTGAAAGAGTAGAGCCTGTTGGTACTGATGCTGTATATGAGTTTTTGAGTTCATCGTTTGTAAAGGGCTGCGGTGAGAAAACCGCTAAAAAGATTATTGACGCCCTAGGAGATGATGCCATTAGTCTAATCAAACAAGATAAAAACAATCTCTTAAAATGTGGCATTCCACCTTTAACTGCTGAACGCATTTATAATTCCATTATTTCTTATTATGATCAAGACGAAATTATTATTTATCTTAAGGGTTTAGATTTTTCTGTAAAAGAAATAACTAAAATTTTAAATCTTTATGGTAATAAAACTAAAAATGTTATAGAGAAGAATCTTTATTCTTTAGTAGATTTTATTGAATTCAATAAATTAGACAAAGTTTATTTTAAATTATACGAAGAGACCAATGACATGCGTAAATCGGCATGTACTATTGAGACTATGAAAAGATTAACTTTTGAATCAGGAGATACTTATTCATATAAAGAGGAAATATATGAATACATGCATAATAAATTTCAAATAGACCTATATGATCAATTTGATTCTCTTATGGATATTTTAAAGTTTCAAGGCGAAGTAAAAGTTGTTGACGACAAATATTATCTAATGAATAATTATCAGGATGAAGTATATATCAAAGATGCCTTGTTTTCTATTTCTAACTCCAATATGCCAATGCTACGCAATTTCGATAACTTTCTAGAAGATATCGAAAAAGAATTTGGAATCAAGTACAATGATGAACAGATTAAGGCTATTAAAGAATCATTAAGCAATTCTGTAACTATCATAACTGGGGGACCAGGGACAGGAAAAACGACAATCATTAACGGATTACTGCGAATGTATCAATACATTAATGACTTAACCGATTTACAGATGAATCACAAAGTAGCTTTATTAGCTCCAACTGGAAGAGCCAGTAAGCGCATGAGTGAGACTACTAACTTTGGAGCATCAACAATTCATCGCTACCTAAAATGGAATCACGAATCTAAAGAATTTGGCGTTAATGAGTACAATAGAAATGAACATCGTTTTATTATTGTTGATGAAACCAGTATGATTGATAATGAACTAATGGCTAGCTTGCTTCGTGGAATCGATCATGATATAAAAATCGTTTTTGTTGGTGATGAACATCAACTTCCATCAGTTGGTCCTGGCAATATTTTAAAAGATCTAATAACTTCTGATGCTTTTGCTCATGTTCGTCTGGAGAGCATTTATCGCCAAAGTGACAACTCCTACATTCCTGTTTTAGCTAGTGAAATAAAAAATGAATCTGATTACATTAATTTAGATAATAAAAAGGACGACTATAACTTTTTAAATTGTGATCGCAAACAAATTAAGCCAATGTTAAAGACGATGATTGATAAGTGCATCGAAAGAGGCTTAACAGAAAAAGACATCCAAGTATTAGCTCCCATGTACAAGGGTGAAAATGGCATAGATAACTTAAATATTATACTACAGGATCTATTCAATCCTAGTTCTTCTAGATTAAATGAGGTGCACATCGGTCCTGTAATTTATCGCGAAAATGACAAAGTAATAAATTTAATCAATAATATTGATCAAAATATCTTTAATGGCGATATCGGTTATATCGAAGAAATAAATGCCAATAAACCCAGTGAATTTATGCGCATCAATTTTTATGGAAATCATGTAACGATAAAAAGAGATGAAGTTACAACGATTCGTCATGCTTATGCTATGAGCATTCATAAGAGTCAAGGAAGTGAGTTCAATCACGTAATTATTCCCATGAGTCGTGAATATAGTCGCATGCTTTATAATAAACTCTTGTATACAGGGGTATCTCGCGCCAAAAAGTCATTAGTAGTCATTGGCGATCCTTCATCATTCACCTTTGCTGTCAAAAATTCCTATAGCAAAGAGCGTAAAACATCGCTAAAAGAATTAATTGTGAATAATTTAATGCAATAATGACCATAATATAAATGGAGTTGATACAAATGGGAAAAATAATGAATGCCATAACTATTTCTACAACATTAGGTTGTGTTGCTGCAACTAGTTATCTCGTTATGAAACATAAAAGCAAAAATATGCTTGATATTCTAATTGAAGAAATAGAAACTATGAAATAGGGGATATTTCCCTTATTTTTATGTGTTTAAAATTAACTTACATTTTATCATAAAAAAAGCATCCGAAATCACTATTGTGAAAACCGATGCTTTTTCTTTTTATGCAAGTTCACGATATACAGATTTATTAAATGAGTGATCGTTGATATCGAATTCTTCTAAAGTTTCCGTATTTATTAGATAAAATTTATGTAAAAGGGTATCTTTAGAATGATCAACACTAACTGGGTCATCCCACGTTAAATCTAGATGTAGCCATTCATCATCAATCAAAACCGCATTCCATACATGAGTTGAACTAGCCACTTTAAAATTTGCAACCTCCAAGCGGTCTAAGACAAGGGCCATTACATCTGTATAACCAGAACATATTCCAAATCCTTCAAAAAGTGGACCAATTGCCTTAGAAGACTGATAAGTTGTCTTCCCAGTTTTTACTTCTTCCTCATAGGCTTCATCATACCTTGTTGTATTAATTATATGATCATGGAAAGCATAGATTATATCCTTTTTTGTCATATCCGCATCAACAAGTGTAGCCCATAAATGATCTAACTTTTCATTTATCATAGTTATATCTGCCTTACTATAAAGTTTTTCAATATCAATAGTAACTTCACCAGCTGTGTCATATTGGACGCGAATAGTTGCAAAATTATTAAAAGGCGAAACTAGATTTCCTAGGGTAGTTAAAACTTCTACACTGTCTGGATTACTAATTTGTTCAACATCTTTAAGACAATCATGATACTCAGTAGGACAATAGAAGGTAAATTTTTCAAACCCTGAATCTAATACAGTATAAAATACATTTAAAAGTTCTTGATAATTATAAGGACGAAAATCAGAAGACAACCCTACATATTCATAATTTGCCTCCTTAGAATAACTATTTTTATCGGGAATTAATATATCCGCAGGCTCGTAAAATAGACTACTTACCTCATCAGTTATTCTATCCAATTCATAAATAGTTAAAACTATTAAACCAAGACTAAATAAAACTGCTATAAAACGCTTCATTAGCATCACCATACTATAATCATATCACGAAGGCCACAAAAAAAGAAATGATTAGTTGTTCATTTCTTTAACTTTTTTATTTAATCTTGATTTTTGTCTTGCACAAGTATTCTTTTTTACTAATCCTTTAGAACAAGCTTTGTCTATATTAGCTATAACTGTTTTTAATTCGCTATTAGCAAGCTCAACATCTTTAGCTTTAATAGCTTTTTCACATCTCTTAATCGAATTCTTTACTTTTGCAGTATATTCATTATTTGCAACTGTTTGAACTTTATCCGTTTTAATAGATTTTTTAGAACTTTTTATATTAGCCATAATTTCCGCTCCTTCCTTAAATACACCTAAGATTTTATCAGAAATATTCACAAAAAGCAAATACTTTTAATAAAAAAATGTGGTTTTAATTAAAAAGTATTTATTTTAAAATTATTTTATTCTAAAACCTCATTTTTTTTGACTAAATTGGAACTTATCATTAAGAACCTATGCATTCATATCAATAATTGATACATCTATATAATTTATGCCATTTTTATTTATATATTATAAGCAAATACAATAGCTATTACATTTTATTAATAATTACTTGCATATTATGCAAAATGATTATATTATATATCCTCAAAGGAGATGATTACATGATAAATCCAGAATATGAGCTTTCTATTCTCGATCCTAATATCGAGCATATTAAAGAAAAGCTATTAAAATTAAATGTTAAAGATTTAGGAGAGAAGTTTCAGAAGCGCTATGTCTATGACTTTAATCCAGTTAATCCCAACTGTTGGATTCGTTTGCGAACTAATGGGGATAAAACGACTATTGCTATTAAAGAAATTAATAATAAAAACTCGATAGGGGGAATATCTAAACTAGAAACGGAAGTTGGCAATTTTTTAGTTGCTAATGAAATCTTAAATCGCCTAGGCTATATTGCAAGAAACTACCAAGAGAATCGTCGTCATCTTTATACGTTAGGGAAAGTCACCATTAAAATTGATTACTGGCCATTGATTCCTCCATATGTTAAGATTGAAGCTCCATCTGAAAAAGAAGTACTAGAAACTTTAGCCTTACTAGAAGTAGATGAGAGCCAAACAACGACACTTGATGTTCAATCAATATATACAGATATTTATAATATTGATCTATTAAATATAAGGGAGTTGCGCTTTTAAAATGAAAGTATGTTGGAATTTGACTAATTTATGTAATGAAAATTGTTTTTATTGTTTTCGTGAACTTCATGAAAGTGCTCGTAGCATAGATGATAATCTAGTCATCATTGATGCCTTAAAAGATCTTTCCATTACTTCTATAACGTATGCTGGAGGAGAACCATTAATATATCCTGAGTTAGAAAAATTACTAATCTATGCAAGTAGTCTAGGTATTAAAAATAATATCATAACTAATGGACGCAATTTAACACTCGATAACTTAGATCTTTATTTACCACATATTGAAAAGTTGACATTTTCAGTTGACTCACCAAATGATTATGTAAATGGTCGCATTGGGAGAGGGCTTGATCATTATCGTCATATTCGTGCCATTCTTCCAGAAATAAAAAAACGTTATCCAAGCGTTATTATTGAAATAAATTCTGTTGCCAATAAAGAGCATTTAGGAGAACTTGAATTCATGTTTGAATCTCTTTGCAGTGAAATAGCTATTTATGGTTTAAAAAAATGGAAGATATCGCGTTTTTGTCCATTGCGTGGCTATGCTCTTGAGCGCAAAGATCGTTTTATTTTATCAGATGAAGAATTTTCAGAAATTGAGAAAATGCATTCCGATATACCATCTCCCTTTTCTATATCTGTTCGCAATACGGACTCTATTGAAGAAAATTTAATCATTTCACCTAATGGAAAGTTAAAAAAGACAACCAATGGCGAAGAAGAAGTATTAATCGATGATTTAGTACAATTTTCTAAAGAAAAAGCATTAAAAATAGGAGGCTTCTATGTATAATTCTAATTTAAACTTAAATTTGTATAAAGTATTTTATGATGTTGCCCAATATGGTTCTGTATCGCTTGCTTCTAAAAATTTGCTCATCAGTCAGCCAGCTATATCGCGTTCTATAAAAAAATTGGAGGAAGATTTAAATGTTACCTTGTTTTATCGTACTTTAAATGGTATGATTTTAACAGAAAAAGGTAGAGAACTATTGGAGTATGTTGAAGAAGCCTGCAACAGCCTTATTATTGGTGAACGCACCATGATGGAGACTAATAGCTTAGAAAAAGGAAAACTAACCATTGGAGTTCCATCATACATTGCTTCATTTTATTTAAATGACGCCGTTCTTAAATTTCATAATATGTATCCTGAGATAGAGATTTCTCTAATCAGTCGACCTGTAAATGAACTCATTAAATTATTAGAAGCGCATGAATTAGACTTTATCATCTCTCCATCCCCAATACCAACATTTGAAAAAGAACTACATATTGAAAGTCTTAGCAATCATACGCATATATTTGTTAGTTCCTCTCAAACTAAAGAGGAAATTAAGGAACTAAAAGATTTAGAACAATACCCTTTAATATTGCCTAGCAATAAAAATTATGATCGCCAATGCTTAAACGAAATATTTCGTACATCCAAGGTAAGCCCTAAAAATATCATCTCCATGGAAGATGACAATATGATCAAATCTACTGTCTTAAATCAAGGGGGAATTGGGTATGTTTTAGCAGATCATGTAGAAAAAGAGTTGCAACAAAACCAAGTCCATGAGATAAAAATCGAGAAAAACTTGCCTTATACAACTATTAATCTCGTTTATATTGATAAATATCTTACTAAAGCACCAAGCGTATTCATCGAAAATTTCTTAAAAAAAAATAGTATATAACTTATATGCATATAATATATAACTAAAATGCATATCTATTAACAATGGTTATATAGTATATGAATATTTGATATTTTACAAATAAATAAATTAATCTTATTATATAAACCATAACTTGAAAAAGAGAGTTTTAATTCACTAGAGGTAATATATTTTAATAAAACTACTGTTATTTCTTGCTCTATTCAAGTAAACAAGAATAAAAATGGGATACAGAATAAAAAGGGTAGTTCTGGTATCAATTGTTGATGTAGCTTGTTGATAGTCGAAAAGACCAATAATAATTTCTTAACTACAAAAACAAACCATATAAATTTTTTCAAAGAATATTTCATAATACACTTGTTCTTTGAAGCTTTGTGAATCAATATCTAGCTTGTTAACAATTGATATATGATATTGAGTAGAATAAAAAGGTTTAATTAATAAAGAGGGGGAATAGAAGTTTTTATACTTCTATTTTTTTTGTACGAAAATATACTTTCAATAGGTGATTATATGAAAAAGTTATTATTAACTTTATTGTTATTGATTCCCGTTCGTGTATTTGCAATAGAAACTAATGGGATTTCAAATGTCTTAATTGACACAAGCACAAAAACTATCCTAAGCGAGAATGAGAAAGACAAAGAACTACCTATGGCTAGTATGACTAAAATGATGACTCTATTACTTGTAATGGAAAGATTAGAAGATAATAAAATTTCTCTAGATGACATGGTCCTTATTACCAAGAATGCATCTTCTATGGGTGGTAGTCAAGTATATCTAGAAGAAGGACAAAGTTACAAGTTAGAAACTCTTATCAAATCAGTAGCTATAGCATCTGCTAATGATGTCGCTGTAACAGAAAAGCAGTAGCATGGTTTAAAAGACGAAATAACAACCGTACAACATTCAAACCATATATTTTAGAGTATTACTATAAATTATATATATAATCGCTAAAACAGGCTTAAAAACCTATTTTTTTATGCAAAACAAAAAACAACCCTATACTAGCAGTTGTTATATGACTATTTAAAAAAATTAATATAATCTTTTTTCTTATGATAATAGCTAATAAGATTTTCATATCGTTTTATATGATCAGAAATATTTTTTTCCTCAAATTTGGTTCTGTATTGTGAATCGTTATACTTTTTACTATTAATATTCTTTAAGTGGCTCATGTGATCAGTAACGTAATTATCAATATTAATAAATAAATATGAATATGAAGCTTTTCCATGAATTTTTTCACATAGTATAATATTAGATAATAAATCAACTATTTTCTTTACTTCTTTATCAGTGTATTCTTCAATGCGTTTTAATTTTAATTTGTTTTCGGCTAATAAAGTTTCTATTATTGAAATATATTTAGCATTAAATATAAAATTTGTTACAAGCATTTTTCGTATAATGCTATTTAATTCATCAACATCAATAGCATATGAAGTTATTTTAGCTCTTGAAAAAAAGAACATATCCATTAATCCTTTATTAGAAGTAATTATATTCTCGACAGTATGAATAGTTATATACTTATTAAAGAAAAAGTCTCTTAAAAATCTTAAAAAATAATCAATTAATTTTATAAATTGCTTCATTTCAATCTCATTTTCTCTAATAGAAGTTTTGATATAGAATGAATTATCATTTATTTTATCTATATATTCACTCAAAATTTCTTGTTTTATCAAGTAATATGTATATGCATCATAATTATGTGCATCAAGAAAAAGTTTGTACTTTAATAATTCTTTTTTTAACTCCAGAGTCATTCTATTTCACGTCTTTCTTAAGCAAATATTTTTGATAATTAGGTACATCGTTCTTATCTTTATAAAAACTACATCCCTTACAATTTTTAGAACTAAGTGCATTACATTTTGTTTTAGAAATCCATGCAAAGCAATTACACTTATCGTTCTTTTCGCCTGTTGCCATACTATTATTTTTCAATGTAAAATTCCTTTCTTAAATAATAATATAAATAATAATTTAATTATAATTTTAGTTCAATCATTTTAAAATACCATTCTTTCTAATAAAAATCGTTTATCATATCATAAATCTTTTGCACTAATACTTACTGGAGTTGCTTCTAAAAAAATCATATCATATTAAGTGTAAAGATGGTGATATGATTGAAATTAAGCAAAATTTTTGGCAATAATGTGAAATATTTTAGATTCCGAAAAAAATATACACAAGAAAAAGTTGCCGAACTTACTGGAACTAGTGTAACTTACATAAGTCAATTAGAACTAGGACATCATACTCCCTCTTTTGATAAATTGGAACTATTATCAAAAGCATTAGGTGTGGAACCTTTTGAATTTTTTGTTAAAAGAGATTTCAAAAAGTTACCTCAAAGAGTAGATATGATAAACATTGCCGAATAACAATAGTAATTGTTATTCTTTTTGATTATATCACATTTTTTATAATTTGTTGCATACATTTGGCAAAAACCATTCGTTATGTATTTAAATGGGAGAATTATATTAAGGTGATTTATGATGTATTTTACTAATTTAAAACTACTTAGAAATGAAAATGATTTGACACAAGAAAACATTGCGAAATATTTAAATGTCAAAAGATCAACGTATTCAAATTGGGAAAGTAATTTAGTAATGATTCCAATAGAAATGGCAGATAAATTATCCATATTTTATAAAGTCAAATTGTCCTACATTATAGGATGCGATAATAATTATAAAGTATATGACAATATCAAAGCGATGAATTATGGTAATTTAATTAAGAACCTACATGAATTGAAAATTATTAATAATAATACTTTTGAAGAAATAGGGGCATTTTTAAATTGTAATAAATCAACTTGTCAAAGGTACTTTAATAATAGTGTTAAAATACCAATAGATAAGTTAGTAATCTTGTCGGAGGTTTATGAGTTTGATATTGATGTTATGTCAGATAAAATATAAAAAATTTAATTACTTAGTTATTACGAAGGAAATGAACTCTTTTATAA
The DNA here is from genome assembly GCA_950097225.1 of uncultured Bacilli bacterium. GTDB lineage: Bacteria > Bacillota_I > Bacilli_A > RF39 > UBA660 > CAG-582. The sequence goes on along the minus strand of CATNCE010000002.1, from coordinate 126,307 downwards.
TCATAATGATTTAATTGTGGAAGAGTAAATTATCAATTGCGGAGTTGTTAAATTTGATAATAGTACTTATGCTTCATACTACGATAATATGCAAGGTGTACATTTTCAAGGATAAATAAAAAAGGATGAATTTACATCCTTTTTTGCATCTTTTTATTTATTTGAATCGTTATTATAGTAGAAACAGATAGAAGTTAAAAAAATGAAGTAAAAAATATACCAACACAATCTATTTTTTACATTCTTTTAGAGGGGATGAATTATGGATGATTTATTTATAGAATTATTTAAAAAATATCACAATGATGTTTATAGACTTGCTTATGGTTATACACTTAATTTTCAAGATGCAGAGGATATTATGCAACAAACATTTATAAAATTATACAAAAACATAAATAAACTAAAACAAGATGAGGAATACACAAAAAAGTGGCTATTTAAAGTTGCAAGTAATCAGTCAAAAGATTTATTAAAATCTTTTTGGAAGAAGAAAAAGACAAATTGTGAAAATTTTGATGTTATTATTTCAAATAAGCAAAATTTAGAAAAAGAAGATTTGATACAAGCATTATCTAAAATAGATAAAAAATATCGAATACCTTTTTATTTACATTATTATGAAGGATACAATGCAAAAGAAATTGCTAAAATTATGAAATTATCAGAAAGTGCTGTCAAATCGCGGCTTACTAGAGTAAAAGATAAAATAAAAAAAGAAATGGAGATAATATAAATATGAATAAATTAAACAAAAAAACAAAAGAAGTTTTTAATAAGATAAAAATATCCGATTCAAGAAGCAACGAGATTATGACAGAAATATTAGATTCTAAAAAGAAGTCATTTATTTTAAAACCAATAATAATAAGTTGTTTTGCAATTATGATTTGTATGATTGGCATAGTTTATGCTGAGGAAATAGTAAGTACATTCAATACTTTTAGATTCAAGATGAATGATAAAAAGGGAGCATTAGATATGTACTCTGATGCTATTGCTGAAATAGATTATGATGCAAATATTCCTGAAGCTGAACGAGAATCATTAGATAAGAATGGTAAATATAACAATTATTATAGCTATGAAGATTTGGAAGGTTTGCTAAAAATTAAGTTGTTAAAAAGTAGCTATTTTGGTAATAATTTGCTTCATCAAAGAACAACTAAAAAAGTTAATAATAAAATTGCTGCTGCTTCATTTGGTATAGAGAACTTTACCAACAGTAACTTAAATTCTCAAACCAATCTGCCTGATGATTGGAAAATAGAATTTTTCAATATGTCATTTAGTTTTAAAACTAAATTTGCTACAGAAGATATCAAGGAGAATTATTCGTATTCATTTTTTACAGGAGGAGATAGTCAAACTGAAGAATATTATATTAAAAATTTGAAAACATCTGCTTTACTTATTTTTACTAATCATAGTAAACATTGTATAGTAAAATTTGATTATGATAATATTTCGTACTTCTTTGACTTATCGTTCTTTGGTAATTGGGATTCTGATAGTACTCACTTTAGAGTTGAAGAAATATTAGAAACCTTATCATATTAAAAATATTTTTATAAGGATTATTTAGAATGACTTTAAAGTTAGATGATATTTTAGGCAACGAACCATGTTTTGGAATTATTATAGAAATATTTAGTTTTTAAATTTATAACGATGTTAAATAAAATACAATTTATCAATTAGATCAGATTATTTAATCTGGTCTTTTTATATGTCTGTTAAATAAACAAAATAAAAAAAGTATTAGATAAAGCAAAATGTATTATAAAAACAAACTTCAATTTTTATAAGAGTTAATAAGATTATAAATAATAGAGAGGAGAGGTATTATTAATAAAGAAGAAAAATTAGAAATAACTGGTGATAATAACTTTGTTAAAGAATACGACGAGTGCAAAAGTTATGAAGATTATATATATAATTTTAAAAATTACATGAATGATTATATAGTATTTTCAAAAAAACAAAAAGAAATGGAGATTGATCGTTAATGAAATTAGTAGAACTAATTGATGATAATAATTTTCGATGTGTAGATTTAATTGATAATGTTTATGATTTTGGAGTTGGAATGGATTTAACTAAAGTAGACATTACAAATAATTATGATTTTTTTCATAAATACTTTGTTGAAAACGTTGAAGTAATTGATGATCTAAAAGATAGAGTAGTAATTGATGTTAGTAGTTTTGTTAATAATAAAAAAAATATTAGATGAAGTATTTCCAAATAAAGATTTAGAATCTTTAGTCAATTGTATTTATGAGATGGAAGTTGGTAATTATCCAGGTAGCATATATGATAAATTTATTAAAAATCTAAACAAAAATATTGAAAATGATATAGAAAGGTAAATAAAAGGGTGAGAAAATATGGACTTTTCAAAATTAAATTTAGAATTTGCAAATATGCAAAATACTATAAGCAAGTATAACGAAATAATTTTAAATATAAAAAATAAAGTTAAAAATAATGAAAAAGAAATTAGTAAATTAGAAACAAAAATAAAAAACACAAAGAATACTATTGAAAAAGATTGCAATAGATTGTTATTAGATGTTTTAAAAAATGAAAATACGTTTTTTGAAAGCATAATAGATAGTGAGGTTAAAAATAATGAAAAAGTTATTCGTTAAAGATGATGAAGAGTTGTATTTAGTAGTTGCTAGATACAACAATAATGATAGACTTTACGTAGGAATTGGTAATGAGTATGAAGAATTATATGGAGACATTACAATAATCTACCAGAAGTTAGTATTGACGACAAAAATGAAGTGTTTTTATCTGATGATTTAGCTAACGATTTTATTTCTTTGTTAAAAGAAAAAAGATTGTTGAAGAAATCGGAACTCCAGTTCAATATAATATGGGACATTATAATAGAGCAGAAATTAATTTAGAAGTTTTAAAAGAGTATGATCCTAAAGGTGTAGAAGAGTTTTTAGAATACTACAAAAAATGTGACGATATGGAAAGATAGTGTGATGGATGCTGCTTATATAGTAATTATAATTGTCATAATTATAATTATTGCATTTTTATACTTACTTGAACCTATTATATCAAGACAAAAGATTAAAAATAATAATGAGCATGGTTCTGCACGATGGGCTACTAAAAATGAAATAAATGATACTTTTCATAAAGAGAAAATAGATAATTAAAAAAAAGTGGATTTCCAGTTTATTTTTCTAGAGATAAGAAAAAAGTATGGTTTGATATTGAAACACCTCATTGGATTTACTTAGGTTCAACTGGCTCTGGTAAATCAGTAACAGCAGTTATTCCTCAATGCAGTTTTATAGCTAATGCTCAAATTAAAAAAAGTGTCTTTATAACTGATCCAAAAGGAGAAATATTTTCTACAACAAGTCAAATGTTTAAAGATAATGGCTATACTATTTTAACGCTAGATTTTAGAAATCCTAGTTTATCAAATCATTTAAATATTTTAGAACCAATAATAAGAGAATATGAGTTATTTACTGAAAACGATAAATTAAGTATAGAAGAAACTGATGGGATTAAAAAAATGAATTATCTAAATAAGTCTATTGAACATTTGGCCGAATGTAATCAATTAATAAGTTCATTATCTACTATGATTATGGAAGATAAAACTGCTAAAGAAGCGTTTTGGAATAATAGTGCAAGTGATTTATTATATGGGATTATTGCATTATTCTTAGAAGATTATGCTGATGGTAAAATAAAAAGAGAACAAATTACTTTATCATCAATAAAAAAAATTTCAAAATAGTTCTATGACTGAGACAAATTTAAAAAAACTAAGAAAATATGTTGAATCTAAACCTTATGGTTTAAAAAGTAAAGATAAATTGATTCCTATTATATCTACAAGTGAAAATACATATAAAAGTATAACATCAATATTTAATGAACGAATGACTTTGTTTGATGACATTAATGTTGAAAATATCACATCAAATTCTGATTTTGATTTTAATATATTAGGAAAACAAACAACTGTGCTATATTGTTGTATTCCTGATGAATCAAAAATTTATTATGCTTTAGTATCAATAATTGTTTCTTTAATATATAAAACCTTAGTTTTACTATGTAACGAACAACCAAACAAGAGACTACCATATGATCTTGTTTTTTTATTAGATGAATTCGCGAATACACCACCACTTTCCGATATTGAAACTATTGTGTCAGTAGCACGAAGTCGTGGTATGCAATTTCAATTCTTTTTACAATCATTTGCTCAATTAGATAATCTTTATGGAAAAGAAGTAAGTCAAATCATACAAGATAACTGTGGTCTTGCTTACTTAAAAACAAACACTCAAGAAACTGCTGAAGCGATTAGTTTGAGATTAGGAACACACGGGGTAGAATAGTTCAAAGTCTGAAAATATAATTGATTATAATAAAGATATTAAACAAAAAAATCTAGAAATGGAAAACAATGACATAGAAGATGACTTTGATTTTGAAATAAATTATAAAAATAAAACAGATGAAAATGCTATGGAAAGATGAAAAATATTTTTTTGAAAAAAAACTGTTGCAAAAATATTTTTTTTTAAGTGATAAATGATTTGGGTGGAATTTGGATTAATTAATATTTTTCACTTGTTTTGTACGGAGTAATGATCGAGCAAAGATAGATGTAAGTCAAAACAAGAAAAAGTGCTTAAAACGGCTAAAAACATATTGGACTATACAATTAATATGAATGGAGGAAAATATATGTATATTACAGAAACAACGGAAAAAGAAAAACAATTAATAGAGAATTTAGAAGAAAAAAGTGATAAAGAAAAAATGCAATTTTTATTGTATATATCTGAGTGCTTGATTAACAATCAGATTAATAGCAAAAACTTAACTAATCCAATGTTAGTAGAAGATGATGAAGTTAATATATTTAATATGCAATCAATAAATATAACAGATGGATTTGAACTTATTTTTTTACAATCTAATATGACAATTTATAATTCTATAAATAAAGAAGAAAAGATTTATGAGGAAAATGGGAATATCTATGGAATTGAGTATAAAGAAACTATAAAAAAAATAATATCAGAATTTGAAAATTTATCTTTTAATGAAAAGTTAGATATTCTTGGAGAAATATTTATTAGGTATGATAATAATACATACTTTAAAGAAAATATTTCTAACCAAAAGTTGAATTTTAATTATACGGGATTTGATTTAGCTTATAGAATAAAGCAATTTAAGAAAAGTCTTTTTTAATCAATTAAAAAGCATTGCTATTTGAAAACTTAATATTATATAGCAATGCATAGAATAACTGTCTTTTATCAATAATATTGAGTTTTTGAATAATTTGTAACTCAATATTAGAGTTCTTTTTTTTAAATTTGTTAATAAATTTAAACAGGAGGAGCTTAATGGTAAAGGATGGTTATACTATTGACATTGCAAAAAAGGTTTTGCAAAAAGCTATAGTTAATGAACTTTATAAAAAAGAAGTAATCGAATTTGCCGTATATAACAATATTATAAAAAAATTAGACGAAGAAATAAAAAAAATAAGTAAAAACGAAGAATCAATAGAGGATTTAGAACAGTTAATAATTGAAATACCAATAGGAGGATAGGAGGTATCAGAATATGAATTTGTATGCTATCAGAAATGCATTATCACAAGGAAAAAGACTAAATAGTTTACCATTACGAGTAACATACTATGGAAGAGTTTCGACAGATCAAGATGCTCAATTAAATTCTTTAGAAAATCAAAAAATGTTTTTTGAAAATTATATTAAATCGGAAGAGAACTGGATTTATGTCCCTGGCTATGTTGATGAAGGTATTAGTGGTACTAGTGTTAATAAGAGAGATAATTTTTTGAGAATGATTGAAGATGCAAAAAAAGGAAAGTTTGATCTTATTCTAACTAAAGAGATATCTCGTTTTTCAAGAAATACTGTTGATAGTATACAATATAGTCAGGAACTACTGTCATATAATGTTGGAATTTATTTTCTAAATGACAATATTAACACCTTTGATCCAGATTCAGAATTAAGATTAACAATTATGGCTAGTGTTGCTCAAGATGAAATCAGGAAATTATCAGAAAGAGTAAGATTTGGATTAAAAAGAAGTGTTGAAAAAGGTGTTGTAATTGGAAATAACAATATCTATGGATACAAAAAAGATAAAGGAAAATTAGTTATTGTAGAAGACGAAGCTGAAATGGTAAGACTTATTTTCAATGAATACTCTAAGGGGCAAATGGGAACAGGCAAACTTGGACATCATCTATATGATGAGTACAACATAGTTAGTAAAACTAATAAACCATTATCGAGTACTGCTATAGCTAGGATCATTAGAAACCCAAAATACAAAGGTTTTTATTGCGGACATAAAGAAAGTGTAATTGATTACCATAGCAAAAAAAGGGTTAGATTCAATGAAAAAGAATGGGTAACATTTAAAGACCATGAGAAATGCCCACCGATTGTCTCAGAGGAATTATGGGAAAAATGTAACAAAATATTACGTAAAAATTCAAAAAATTACGAAACTAAGACACCAACAAATAGCAAATATGCCTTATCAGGAAAAATTAAATGTTTTCATGATGGGGCTACATTTGTTAAAGGATGCTACAAAAATAAGAAAACAGGAATAAAAAGTAATTTTTGGGGATGTTCAAATTATAGGAAGTATGGTCGACATAAAAAAAATGGTTGTAGTACTCCAATAATTCATTACGAAGAATTATTAGATATATTTAAAAAAATGTTAAGTTTCATTATGAAAAATCAACAAGAATTAATAAGTGAAATTTATAGTCTAATTAATGAATATAACACAAAAACTGATTATTCTAAGCAACTTCAAGAACTCGATTTGAAAATTGCAGAAATAAAGGAAGCAAGAGCTGAACTAATAAATATGAGAGCTAGAAAAGAACTTGATGGGGAAGAATATACCAATGCAAAAGAGAAGTACAATATTGAAATAGAAAACTTAAATAAAAAGAAAGAATACTATCTTGAAAAAAATGAAGAAATAGATTGTGACTCCAACATAAATGATTTTGAAAATAAAATTAAGAATATAATTATGTCTGATGATGAATCAATATTTAGCATTGTATCTTCAATAATAGATAATATATTTGTAGAAAGAATAGAAGATGAGGATAGTGAAACTCAAAAAGTTATGTTACATTTTAAATTAAATATTATAGATTCAAAAAAAAGCTACGAAAATAGTAGCTTAAATTTAAACGATTTTTTACTGCTTTTTGGTAACAGCGAGGGATGCTGCTGTTGCCCTAGCTGAACACATAGCTGGTTCAACAACTGAATTTGTGCGTCTCATGAATGAAAAAGTTTCTGAGTTAGGGTTAAAGCATACGGCATTTAAAAATGTTCATGGACTCGATGAAGAAGGCCATTATTCTTCAGCCTATGATATGGCAATGATTGGACTTGAATTAATTAAACATGAGCAGATATTAAAGTATTCATCAATATATGAAGATTATGTTGAGCATCCTAATGGCAATAAGACTTGGATCGTCAATACTAATAAGTTAATCAATTATTATGATGGAGTAGATGGCTTAAAAACGGGATATACTAGTAATTCAGGATATTGTATAACTGTAACTGCTAAACGTGGCAATATGCGCCTAATAGCAGTTGTAATGGGAGAAGCAGATAACAAAATACGTAATCAAGATATCATTACTATGCTTAACTATGGATTTGCTAATTTTAAATTAGAAACTATTTTAGACAAAAATGCCGATCTTGGTTATACAAACGTTTCTTTTGGTAGCATTCCTCAAGTCAAATTAAAATTGCAAGAGGATGCCGTTGATTTAGTTAATGTCCTCGATGAATACAATTACTCTTATGAAATTATTAAAGAAGAAGTAACTGCTCCTGTAAAAGTAGGGGACATTGTTGGAAAAGTTCAAATATATGCTAACGACACTAAGATAAGCGAATACAATTTAACTGTAGAAAAAGATGTAAAAAAGGCTAATATATTAGAGTTTTATCGCCGTAATTTAAATAACTTGCTAAAGGGATGCTTATAAAGTCACTAAGGTGGCTTTTTTATTTTAGAGTAAATTGCCTAAATAGGGTGTATATAAATAGTAGGAAGTGAAGAAAAAATAATATATGCGTCAATTATACACAAATATCTTGCTTAATATAGATTAACAATGTATAATGCAATTTAAGAGGTAATAAATATGAGAATAGAATTAGTTGGTGCTATTAATTATAATGAATTAGCATCTTACATGAATAAAAGGGTTGAAACTATAATAAATAACAATAACAACATAATCGCGTTACTATCAAAAACGATTGATAATGCTGTTATTATAAACAAAATTAACGAGTTAGAGGAGTCCCTAAAAGAAGACGAATCGGAGTATGGGGAATATGCACTTAGCTGTCTTGCCCAAATAAAGATCCTTTTAGAAAATCACGATGCCGATATAGCGAGTCAAATTGATATCTTAATAAATGGTTTGCATGATCAAAATGCCTACCTTAAAGACCTAGAAGGTGATGTTATTGAAACCATTAAGAGGCTAGAAAGAGAAAAACGCACTAATTTAGTAGCATCTGCTGGTTGCCTATCAAGACATCCAGGAACAGTATTTGATATTATTGAAAAATTTAATGCGAGAAGCTTTGCTAAAAATCTCAAGACGGCTAAAAATATTCTTAGTTTCAAGCATGACTCTGTTTCTGATCATGACTACTTAGTTTTTGCGATGAATGAGGTATCTGCTATAGTTGAACAAACCTTAATAGAAGAGCGTTTTGCCTCATTCACTGTAAAATCACGTCGTGAAGTTGATGTATCAAACTCCGGCTTTTATGTTCCAACTTTCCGCGACAAAGCGGGCAACACCCATCCAGAAAATGCTAAACTACAGAGTGAATATATAAAACACATGCAAGAATTATTCTCAAAATGTTTATACTTGCAAGAGAGTAATATTCTTCCTGAGGATGCCAGATTTGTTGCTCCATATTGTTTTTATTCTAACTTTTTTATGGGAATTGATGCTCATACTTTAAAAGATCTTATCATTAAATTAACTAAGACTAAATATGCCAAAATTGCTGAATTAAAAGCTTTAGGAGAAAAATTATACGAGATAGCTAAGGTTCATACGCCATATATCATCGACGAAATTGATGCTGTAAAAGCAAATGAAAAGAATTCGGTTCGTGAAATGTTAGATCCATTTGTCCAAAATAAAGAGTATGAAATTATTGATGAGCCCAAATTAATAGATCATTCTAAAAACATTGACGATACTATTATAATTACAGCTATTATGCGCACCTATGAGTTTCCTAAAGAAGATGCTATAGCTTTATATGAAAAAATAAAACAAGAAGATCCAGACTTCAAATATAAATTGATGAAGACACTTGCCTTTTTAGACGATGGGACCGAGCTTGCTCAAGTTAGCTTTACATTCCAAATAGCGCTTTCTTACGCCGTATTAACGCATCTTACTCGTCATCGTACACATCCGATTGCCGTTCCAATGTTTTATCCAGTTGGTGACTTACTTAAATATAAAACACCTCCTGCTATCGAAAAAAGTGCTAAATTATCCGAAATATACGATAGCATCTATGCTGATAATAAAAAAATGTATGATACTTTCAAAAATGAGTACGGAGTATGCGATAGTGATTTAGTTTATTTTACTCTATCTGGAAATATGTGTAATATTGTTACCACTCTTGATGGAAAAACTCTCCGTCATATTCTTGAAGCTCGTGAGTGTGCTTGTTCACAATGGGAGACCAGAGCCATGGCCCATAACATCCACAACCTTGTAAAAAATATCCCAGGAACGGAAGCTTATGCGAGCATCTTAGGTCCGACTTGTGAGACAAAGCATATCTGTAATGAGGGCAAACGCTCTTGTGGAAAGATTAAACAACTAATTAATAATGAGGGTGTATAGTAAAAAAACTTTATATGTGTTAATATAATATTGGTGATTTTATGAATCAAAGACGCAGAAGAGTAGTTGCTTTTATCCTTGATATGCTCATTGTCAGTTTCTTATCCATCAGTTTAAGTGGTCTAAGTTACTTAAATCCCTATAAAGATCAATATGAAAAAGCATCTACATCTTATCAAGAAGTATATAATGAATATCAAAGTATTATTACTAGCTCAAGTGGTTTTGAAGGACCTGATGATATGGTCGAATACATCAATTCCTTTCTAGTGCCATCTCTATCTAAGTTAGAAAAATATAGTCTATTTACTAATCTATGGTATATTGGTTTATATTTTCTCTACTTTGTCGTTTTTGTCTATTTCAACAATGGGCAGACCGTTGGGAAAAAATTATTCAAGTTACAAGTAGTAGATAAAACCGGTGACCCAGCTAGTTTTTCTAAGCTATGCGTGCGAAGTTTAATAAATGGATCAAATCTTTACTGTGGAGTTAACTTCATTGTCATTATTCGCATCCTTTTATCTTTAGCTAATAGTTCTCAAGTTTTCTTTTTTAGTACCATTATTTTAGGACTTATAAACTATGTTTTCGAAATCGCGATGGTTATTTGCCTTTATGTCAAAAAAGGCGAAATACTATTAAACGATATGGTTGCAGGGACAAAAGTTATTTCTACTAAATAAACATAGACATTTTCATTATTTATGCTATAATTATTGAAGTGAAAGAGGGAGTTATATGACTTCTACTAGAAGTGAATTAAGAGAGAAGATAATGACAATTCTTTATCAAATATCACTATATCAAAACAACAAAATTGAATATAATATTGACGATGTAATTGCCGAGAATTTAGAAATTGATAATGAATTTGTTAAAGAAATGGTTTATGGAATAATTACCCATAAAGACGATTTAGACGAAATCGCCAATAAGAATTTAGCCAATTGGACGATAAGTCGCCTTGACTCTATGGGAAGAGAAATACTGAGAATGGGAATTTACGAGATGAAGTATACAGAAACTCCTGACTTGGTTGTCATTAATGAAGCCATTGAATTAGCCAAAAAATATAGTGATGATGCTGTTCGCAAAATGATTAATGCGGTATTAGACAAACTCATAAATGAAGAATAATTAAAATAGGGAAACTTATTTTAATTTTTTTTGGTATTTTTTATAATTGTTTTAATATCTTTATATTGGAAGTTATTTGTTATAATTTTAAAGCAAGTAAAAAATGTGTAAATAGCACTCGTTTTGCTTAACTACCTGACGACGATGTGTTATAATAAAAAACCAAAAACAAAAGGAGCGAGAAAATGGAACAAATAAGAGAAAAAATTACACCAACTGAAATTGATATCGGCGATTATATATACGAATTCGTTAAGCCACTGCTTAGTGATAATTATTCAAAAGAAAAAAAGGGTATTTTATATGCATTAATAATTAAAGATATTATTGCTAAATTAGGGAAAAGAACTATCGATCTTCAAAAAGTTGTCGTAAAAAGTGCACAACCAGGTCCAAATGAATATACGATAACGTTGTATCCTAAAAATGGTTTTCCAAAATATGGACATAACATAGATAAAACGAATAGTTTAGCATCTTTTTACATCCAAAAAGATGGCGACAAACTATCTATAACGGCTGCCAACGCTGATAAACAACTTTTTAAAATAGATGGTAATAAGGATGGATTTACTAATTCGATTAAAATCAACTTACCAGATGTTTTACTTCGCAAACTTATGCGAGCTGGCTATGTCTTAAATGATAGTGAAGAGAGTATCATGTATTACTTGCTAAAAGAGAATATTGAAGCCATATTGGGAAAATACGAGTTTGACAATGATGAAATAGATATTTTAACTGTTAATGGGGTATATGAAATTAATTCAATATTTGATAAAAAAGTCTTAATAACACCAATTCGTCAAGCTGACAATGTAACTATCAAGGGAAGCGTTGATGCTCACGATGCCTTTGTTATTGAGAAAAATGGGCAATCTATAAATAATACCTTAAACATTGATGTTAATGGAATCTTGAATCAAAGAGTTTATAAGGTAGATCGTCAAAGTGAGATATATACAATGTGTGATGGCGTAGTTGGGGAACAATTAAATGAATACGAACTAGACTATGTTGTTCAGTTGAATCCGGTTCATGCTCGCACCAGCAGAAATACAGAATATTTTTGTTTGGATATAATTAAACCATCTAAACCAAAAACTAAAAAAATCAAGGATCTATTCAAAAAAAATCAAGGATTCCCATGTTTTATTGATATAAAACTAAGAGAAGAACTAGGAGACTCTATATTTTCAAGTGATTTAATCTTTGATAATTTAAAAGACGTTATCAAGCGCCTTAAACAAAAACAACAACAAAAAACTATGAATTTAAAAGTTCCAAATGAAGAATAATCAAATTAGACAGACCAAAATATTGGTTTGTTTTTTTATAGACAATAAAAAAGATATTAATTTATTAATACCTCAAAATTTAATATAAACGTTGTTGTCTAAATAATCGTAGCTTATCTTCTTCGATTAATTTTTTGCGTATCAAATAGAATTGATACAATTCCTGTGCATATAAAAACTCCCCATCAGTTAGTACTTTATCAGCCGAAAATAGCTCATCAACATACATAGTATTTGCATATATTTCACCAGTAACAAAGCCATCCTCTTCATATATATGTGATAGTACATCACCAGTTCTAAAATCGATTATTTCACCATCCATGAATATGACCATACGAACTCGGTCTTGATCAGTCAAATCTTCCTCTCTAAGTGCTCCTGTTTCTTGATCATAGTCTGCAAATATCTTTATCGTGCAGATCAAAATTCTATCACGTGTTACTAAATATTTCATAAATTCTCCTCAATTAAGTACCTATTATAACATATATTTTGTGCATATGAATACTATTAATTAAGGTTGCAAAAGAGACTAATATGTGATAGTATAGCAACTAAAATTTGCGGGGAAGTGGATGCATGAAAAAACTAGAAATACCAAACTTAAATAAAGCTTTTTTTAATTCAAACAAACAGAAGAAAAAGTTCCTTTATAATCATTTTACTAAATATGTTGTCGACTATAAAATAGAAGGGGATAATATTCGAATATTTTCCAATGTGGGCAAATCTCGTGTTGTAAAAAATACTCGTCCTAACCAAGTGAGGATTAACCAAACCATTATCCGCAGTAAGATTGATATTGCTAATAAAATAGACAATTATGAAAAAACATCTACAGAACGTCTTCTTGTCTTATTAGTAAATGCCTTTTTTCTTGGAATATCAGGTTGTCTTGTACCGCTTACATTTTTTATTGGCAATTACATTCTTTTTGCCTTATCGATTTGCTTATTTTCCTTCTCGACTCTCTGCACTTCCGTAATTACTTTAAGCTATTACATCTTAGTTCAAGAAGTAAATAATTTAAAAAAATTAACTGGATATAAAAAAGCCATGGAATTTAAATTGCCTGATTTATCACAGATGAAATCCCATTAAAGATATATTATATATCTTTTTTTAATGATATAATTAAAAAGGAGGGTGAATATGAAAAAAATTCTAATCGTCTTTGGACTTATAACATGTCTTTTTATTATTTATACCCTAAGTCGTCTTGAAAATAAAACCTACCTTAATATAACTGATGATTTACTGACTAAACAAGCCAAAATTAGTGCTGACATAAAAAAATATCAACAGGCGAATTACACGGTTGATGATCCTAAAATTATTTTAAATCCATACCTTATCAGTCCTCTAAGTGCTCTAATCATCTTTAATACCCCAAATAAAACTCGCGTTGAGGTGTTCGTTAACGATTATTTAATCGGCAGTATTGAAGATAGCAAATTTACGATACCTATCATTTACTTAAAAGAGGATTATGAAAATAAAATTACTATTAAAAACGGCACTAATAAATATAACTACATTATAAAGACTGACAAAATATCTGATGTTGCAACAAAAGTAAAAGGGGATAATACTAATAATATATTAATATCATCTCCTGATCTAAAGCATAGTATAATAGATCCTGAAGGAGCATTAATATGGTATCTAAACCTCGACACCCAAGGATTCATTGAACCAACCAATAATAATACTTTCCTAATCGGGACGGAAGAACACATTATTGAAAATAACATCCAAACTTTCTCTGGCATTTACGAACTTGATTATCTAGGACGCATTATCAAAAGAATTGATTCTAAATTAAAATATCATCATGCTATATCAATGTATCAAGATAACTTAGCCTTTGTCTTAGGAAGCAAGGGAGATGTTCCCTTAAATGTATTATATGTTCTTGATTTAGATACCGGGAGTATCCTTGACTCAATTGATTTCTATGAGTACTTAACTAATTATAATCCTTTAATATCTGAATACTTGCAGAGTCTACCTCATGGATTAGGGATTAACTCTTTTTCTTATTTAAATGATCGTATTATCATCAGTATGCGAGATATTGATACCATTTTATCTCTTAATTATCAAACTAAAGAGCTTGAATTCATAATATCTAGCGATAAGAAAATACAAAAAAATTTCTCTAAATATATTATTAAGACAAGCGAAGAAATTCTTGGTGCTCATGATGTTAAGTTCTTGAGTGATACGACCATTAGCCTATACAATAACGCCTACAGCCACAATACTAAAAAGCACAAGACAGCATCTGGTTTAGTACTTGAACTAAAAGATAATCGTGCTAAAGTCATAAAAAAATATCAAAACGCTAAAAAATACTCATATGCTTATGGAAGTATCGATGAAAAAACACAAACTTTAGTAAATTATTCTTACATGTATGCTAATGAAAGTGATATAAAAAATAACGAAGTTTACACTAATCTTATTATCTATAAAAATCAAAAAAAATGGCAACTATAAATATCGCTAGCCCAATTTACAAGGCTGCTTTTTATTCCAAACTCTCAGTTGCTAATTATCAAATATCCAATTACATCTATTTAAACAATTATGACCAATTAGAGTCATTCTCTCTTAATCAAACTAAACCATTAAATAATATATTTAGAATAACTAATAATTCTTTAGAGACGACTATTAGTAATGATCACTTTGATTCACTCACAATAACCTTCAAAAGTAAAAAACACACCTATACATTCCCATATCTTAACACTAAAACGTACTTCTCTATTGAAGCAGGTATATATGACTTGTATATAAAAATGGATGATAAGACTTACAAAATAGATGGGAAAGTCCATATATCATAAATTTTGACAAAGAAACCTTTTTAATATATAATAATTCCCCGAAAGAAAAGGGGATTTTATATGCCAGAATCGTGTTTAAAATTACTAGATTATATATACAATAAAGCTTTGGATTACGAAGCTGAAATAAAATTAATAAAGAAGAATGAAATTAAAGAAAAAGATACACAAGTTAAATTAGAAGAGTATTTAAAGAAAGCAATACTATTGGCTGAAACCAAAGATATTCTTATTAATCCATCCGATCATGAGCTTTTTAATCAGTTTTCTATAATTTCAGAAATCTTAGATATATCAAATTTAAAAATAAGCGAAGTCTTTGATGTCTTGTACTACCATATTAATAGAAATATTACTAATAACCGAGGATCAAAAGCCATTAACCTCACTTGTGTTTTAGAACACAAATTTAAAAATGTTTCCGAACAAGATCTACTAGATATGGAGTTATCAGGTCGTCTTGAAAAAATTCTAACTGGACAATTTGATAAGGTAAACGCTAAGGAAGCTGAAGTAATTGGGGAAGTATATAGCAACATTGATAAGTATGTACAAGATCTTAAACCATTGCTAGATAGTTGTACTAATATTTTTAATTATTACCAAGAACTTTTTGATGGTTGTGATGTCGTTGATGCTATTATAGAAGAATTTGCTAAATTAGGAGTTATTGAATCCGTATTAAACAAAATTAGAGTATATTTAACTAAAATTGTTCAAAAACATGCATCAGTTATAAAAACTTCGAATGTTTATACATCTAGTAAAGCAAGTTATCGAGTAAAGAACCAAGAAGATACTTATCTGAGTTCGAAGGAAGTTCGTGCCATGAAAGGCCAGATAAGCCGCTTCTATGATACTATCCACGAAAAATTGAGAGATATTCCAAACTATGTTGAGCTAATCAAGACTATTAACAACCTTGAAGCACTAAGAGAAGTACCATTAAATAAAATAGGCGAATTCATTGAAATGGTTATCGTTCATTATCAAAAAAATGATGAAATTTTAACTTCTGATGAAGAAGAAATGACTAATATTGCTTCCTTAATGTTTAAATACAAATGCCCAAAAGATCAAATACGTGACTTTATGGAACCATTTTTCACAAGAGTACTTGATGATCAAAATATTATCACTAAATACTTAACTAATTGTGAAAGATATCATAAAATAGATCATGATAAAGCTTGTGAATTAGACCAATACTTTGCCAGTTTATTTATAGCAGATGATGAATTATATACAACAACCAAAGAACTAATAGAACTAGGTATAGAAGATACTTTTGCCGATTCTGAAGTAGAAGAATACGAGTTAAATAAAATCAAAGAAAGAGGAATTAAAAAATGAATAAACCAATCGAAAAATTTAGCCGCGAACTATACTCTATGTTAGAGTATTGTGAAAACTATGCTGATAGTCAAAAATTTATTATTGCTACTAATTACAATAATGGGAACCCGCCTTTAGTTACTAAATATTTTGTTGAAGATGAATATATGAATGTCGACGATATAATAACAGAAATAAAGAACTTTATCCGTCTTTTAGAGGTTCCCGATGAAGAATTTATTAAAAATCGTGAACTATTTCAATATTTTGATTTTTTAAGTAGTTATATGCGTTTTGCTAAACTAGATGATCGAGAAATTTATAAAATATTTAATTTCTTTATTGAACGCAATCTTAAGTCAGCCCAAACTGAACCTTATGCGATAAATATTGAAAAACTTCGCAAATTAGATTTTAGGACCATGACTCATAAAGAACTAGATGAGCTAATAAAGGAATATAAACTACCAGAACTTTTAAATGCTGATCCTACTACATTAACGGGAATAGATTTAAAGCGTCATCTAGAATTATCGGCATGTTCAGAATACTTTATGGAGGACTTGCGCGAATTTATTAGTAATCACGAAAAATATAAAACTAATGCAATTGAGTGTTATAGTAATATCACTATGGAAAATATAGTTGATGTTGCTGCTGTCTTAAGTGCCTTTAACATTGAGCCATTTTGCTATATAAGAATAATAAGATTCCTTTTAAAGAAATATATCAAAAATCTACAACAAAGCACATCAACAGTTGATCTTGATCTATGTGAAACATATTTGGAAATGCTAACTAGCTATGATACCATCAAAGACATTGGTATACCAGTTACTCATATGTTCCGTTCCCCATCTGAGAATCTAGAAGAGGGTGCCAACTTAGTAGAAGAAGCAGAAAATCTATACACTGGAACGTATCAACAATACTATAAATTATTGGTTGATCATAATGAACGCATCAATAATCTAAATAACGCTAGAAAAAATAAACCAAGTAATCCAAAACCAGCTCAAACTTACTTAACGGAAAAAGAGGCGAGGGCTTTAAAACACAATATTAGAAAGTATTGGGATTCATACAATGCGAGTCTCATCAAAGCTCCAAGTATTACTGAAATATTTAAGGTTGTTTCGGACATGAAACTCTATGGGCATGATAAATACGAGATAAAAAGAATGCTATCATCTGTAATTGATCGTTGTGTATTTACACCTGTATTAGATAAGAATAATCAATTAGTTAAATATGTTCAATCTTATGACGATTTAATCGATTTAGTCTCTCTTTTAATTACCTATAATGTTGAGAAGGCAAATATTTATGAAGTCTTAAGAATTTATCTGGCCGACTTTAAACGTGAATGTGAAAACCCAGTTCTTAATAGCTATGACAACTTAGATAGGATTAACCATTATGACCCTGATCTAGCTGCCTCTATTGATAAAACTCTAAAAGAAATGTTCATCTGTAGTGATGAAGATTATAAGCTTGGAAAATGTATTTTAGTTGAATACTTAAAAGAAGCATCCAAATATGATAGAAATGTTGACTATGAATATAAAGTGGCTGCTTCTAAAGTCTTAAAAGGGCAATCAAAATAATTGCCTTTTTTTGTTGTCTATACGTCTAAATCGTGATATTATTTTTATAGAAAAATTTAAGGATGATGAAAATGAAAAGATTATATAACAACCATGTAATAGCTGCTTATTTTATTTTTCAACCAGTTATCGATATTATTACAGGTGTAATGAAAGCCCATTTTGCCTTGCCAATTTCTTGTGCCATGATTATCCGCTTTCTATTTTTAGTTTATGCAGGTATTTATGTCATATCCAAGAAAGATAAACGAGTATATGGATATTTAGCTATATGGGCCCTTTATTGTCTTATTACATTAACTGGTAATTATTTCCTTAAAGATTCATTTAGCATCTTTAAACAAGGCTACAATCTCTTCCGTATGTTGTATTTTCCTATTGTCTTATTGTTTTTCTATCTTTATATGCAAGAAAATAAGGCAATTAATACTAAAGTATTTAGAAATATGGGACTAATCGTAAGTATATCTTTCTTAATATCCGTATTTACTCATACTTCTTATTGTTCATATGATGATTTTTATCCTTGTATCCATAAAGGCTACTTGGGATACTTCTTTTCCGCTAATGAATATGGCTCTGTTTTAATTGCTTTGCTAACTTATCAAATTATTAATTTTATAAAAAATAAAAAACTAATTGATTTTTTAGTCTTGGCACTTCTAGCCTTATTTTTAAGTTTACTGGGAACTAAGACAAGTATTATTGGTGTCATCGCTTTACTAGCAGGATACCCAATATATCATTTTATTGCTTCCATATTCGATCGTAAACGTAGTTATAAAACTAAGTATATTTTGCCATTATTAATTATTCTAGGGCTTATTACCTTCAACATAAAACGTTTACCAATATATAATAATATGTTAGAAATATATGAGCAATCTATTAATACGTCTTTAAATAAAAATCCATCTATAAGTGAATCGGAAATGCAAAAAGAAGTAAATAATGCTTTAGTATTCAATGGACGCAGTGATTTTGTAGCTATCAATAAAGAGCTATACAAGAATGCTGGATCGTTTCATAAACTATTTGGTTTAACCGATCAAGGTAATTACTTAAATGGCATTTTAATAAGTCATATCAACGAACGTGATATTCATGATTTATACATGTTTTATGGTATTATTGGCTTAATTATCGAGTTTTCTCTACCAATATATTTATTATATAAATTCGTCCGTTTATTCCTAAGAAAACCACGAATGATTTTAAATGATGAAATCATTCTTCTAGGTCTTTCTTTACTATTATTATTAGCAATAAGTTATATGGCTGGTCATTCCTTATTTCATCCGGCTGTTGCCTTCTATATAGCCTATATTATAAATAATTTATTAAAGAAAGGACAAGAAATAACATGAACATTGGTTTTGTAATAGTAAACTACAATGATCTTACTAATACCAAAAAACTCATTCATAGTATTGAAGAGTATCAAACTATCAAAAAAATAGTTGTTGTCGATAATAATTCGACTGACACCTCCTGTCGGGAGCTAAAAAAAATAAGGAGCGAAAAACTTACCATCATCGCCAATAAAGACAATAAAGGCTATGCCTATGCCCTAAATCAAGGAGCTAAATTAATAAATTCGGAACTGGATAATGCCTATATCTGCATTAGTAACTCTGATATTTGTATTCCAAACGAAGAAGTAATCATAACTATGGCTAAGACCATAGATAAAAACATCAAATGCGTTATGCCTAAAATTAAAGAAGGGGATACTTTTAAATATGGGTGGAAACTCACAACAAAATACGATGATCTACTTGCTAATATTCCGTTTTTTAATCGCTTCTATCGCGATAAATTCCTAAGCTACAGTGCCAATTATTTTCAGCAAGAAAAAGCGTATGTCGATGTAATATATGGTTGCTTTTTTATGATAGAAGGGAGTACTTTAGCTAGTATCGATTACTTCGATGAAAATACATTCTTATACTATGAAGAAAATATCTTGGCTCGTAAGTTAGATGAGATTAATAAATATAGTATGGTTAATACAACTGTTTATGCCGAACATATTCATGATGCTTCGATTGGAACTAATATGTCTTTAAAAAAGAAATATAAGATATATAAGAAAAGTCAACTTTACTATGAACGTCATTATAATAAAGCTAATATATTCGATATTATATTATTTAAAATATTTTATTATATTAATCTAATTCCCTATGTTTTTAAAAAGTAACGATTTGAAAAACGGCAACTTTTTATACACAAAAGGACCAATATAGTTTATAATATATTAAGCAAATTCAGGAGGTTTTTATTATGAAGTATTTAATAACTGGAGGAAGTGGGCAAGTAGGGCACGATATATTTTTAGAACTTGATTCGCGTTATGGCAGTGATACCGAGATTTATATGCCAACGCATGATATGCTTAATATCACTAATTATGAAGATGTAGTAGCAGTTATTAAGACGATAAAACCTGATGTTATTTTCCATTGTGCTGCTTATACTAACGTAGATGCTGCCGAAGACAACAAGGATGAGTGTTATAAAGTTAACGTTTTAGGGGCTAGCAGCATTACAGATGGGGCTGCTGCAGTTGGCGCTAAACTTGTTCATGTTTCAACAGATTATGTGTTTGATGGTACTAATGAAGATTTATATACTATTTCCGATAAAGTTAATCCCATTAATTTTTATGGAGAGACTAAGGCTTTAGCCGAAGACATTGTCCGTCAGTATCCTAAATCTTTTATTGCTCGTACGTCTTGGGTATTTGGAGAACATGGCACTAAAAATTTTGTGAAAACGATACTGCATTTAGCTAATTCTAAAAAAATTATTAAAGTAGTAGACGATCAATTTGGCAGTCCAACATATTCGCGCCATTTAGCTAGACTTTTAGTTGATATGGCAGAAACGGAAAAATATGGCTTATATCATACGAGTAACGAAGGTTTTACTTCATGGTATAACTTTGCGCGTTATATTGTTCATGTTGCTGGGTTATCTACTAATGTTTTGCCAGTTCCTAGCAGTGAGTATCAAACTCGTGCTTCCCGTCCTTTAAATAATTGTTTAGATAAATCAAGCATAACTACAGCTGGGTTTGAGCCCTTACCAGATTGGCAAGCTGCAACAAAAGAGTATGTTGGTAACTACTTAAATAAAAGCGAAACAAAAAAGCGTACATTAGAGGATCGTAAATAAATGGAAATCATCCTTTCTTCTGCAACAGCTTTAGAAACATTCATTGAAGGGTGTTACATAATAGCTCCCGATTATAATAAAAACAACTATACGCTACTAGTTAATGATATTCGTGATTTAGGATTTAAAAATGTTCGTGAACACCGAATAAATACCTACAATCGTGGCTATCTAACCGGGATGAACTTTCAACTGCCGCCATTAGCACAAAATAGTTTAATTGGCGTAATTAAAGGCAGTATGGTTATAGTTGCCTTAGATATGCGAGCATCATCCTTGACCTATGGACGAACCCTTAAAATAGTCTTAACTTCTCCTGATTGTCAAGTATTAAATTTAGGCTTGCAAATCTATATTCCCTCAGGACTTGCCTATGGTCTAGTTTGTCTTGAAGACAATACTTTGGCTCAATACTATATCGATATAGAAAGTGCCAGTGACTATCAATGTGGAGTATCTTGGAAAAGTGCAGAATGTTTTGATGTCTTTTTACAAGTTTTAAGTCAATACGACATATCCGAAAGTGATGTAAATATGCCACCTTATATTGAAAAATACAAAACTCTAAAAAATAGTCCAATTTATTTTCATTAATAAAACCAAATGTAAGGCGAGTACTTACATTTTTTGTTGGTTAGAATAACACTTCGTGATATAATTATATAAGAAAGTTATACAAATTAGAGGATGAGATATGAAAAAGGCTTTTTTTGAATTAGGAAGTTCTGAAGTAAATGCTTTAGCCAAAGTCGTTCAGGAGAACAACTATGACTACAATGAACAAGAATATGAATTTGATGAAGAAAGGCGAAATGATGCTCATACAGCCGTTATTCGTCAAATTAAAGATAATAGCTTAGTTCTTGATGTGGGCTGTGCAAGTGGCATTTTAGGTAGTGTTTTAAAAAGGTATAAAAACTGCATCGTTGACGGAATTGAATACGACAAAAAAGCATACGAAGTAGCTAAGAAAAAGAATATATATCGCGAAATATATAACTTCTCCATAACTGATGAAAATAACGCGGATTTTAAAAAATTATTTAATCAAAAAGAGAGATATGATTTTATTATTTTTGCAGACGTTTTAGAACACCTAGTAGAACCATG
The DNA here is from genome assembly GCA_950097225.1 of uncultured Bacilli bacterium. Lineage (GTDB taxonomy): Bacteria > Bacillota_I > Bacilli_A > RF39 > UBA660 > CAG-582. The sequence goes on along the minus strand of CATNCE010000002.1, from coordinate 103,776 downwards.
GATGGCATTAATTAATGCAGCAAAGATGTTAAAAAAGGGCGGAAGCATAATTGTATCTGTTCCCAATATTGCCCATATAGATATCATAAAATCTCTCATCAATGGCGAATTTAATTATTCACGTTGGGGAATACTTGATAGTACACATCTTCGTTTCTTCACTGCAAATTCATTTTTAGACATGATTGCCAATATTAACTCGCAATATAAAATGAATTTAGCTGCAAAGTTATGTGAAAGAATATTGATAAAACCACCATATTTTATCGATGATCAAGACTACAAATTATTTAATATAACAGGAAAGTTAGAAGACTACTTAACTCTCCAGACTATTTTTAAAATAACTTTATCATCAGGTAATAAACCGAAAACAACAGAAAAAATAACTGATCATACAGATTACTTTGATGTTATGAATCAGACGTTTTGTGAATTAATAGCGCGTAATGCTGAATTAGAAAAAGCTAACGGCGAATTAAAGGAAGAATTAGCCGCAAAAAATCAAGAACTTGCTCAAATAAAGAATAGTAAGCGCTATAAATTTATCAATAAAATAGGAGACACGCTACACAAATAAAAGGATATGATGTAATGAAAAAAGGAAATTCTATTGAAGTAAAAAATATGACTAAATCATTTAAACTATTTTATGATAAGCCTAGTACTTTAAAAGAAAGATTGGTATTTTGGAATCACAAAAAATCAGAAACTAGGACGGTTTTAGACAACATAAATCTAGACATAAAAAAAGGGGAGACAGTTGCTCTAATTGGTGTTAATGGTTCTGGTAAATCTACATTACTAAAATTAATGACTAAAATAATTTATCCAACTAAAGGAAGTGTTGAAACTAAAGGAAAATTAACCTCACTTCTAGAACTTGGAGCCGGCTTCCATCAAGATTTTACTGGGCGCGAAAATATTTATTTTAATTCATCTATTTTTGGGCTTACTAGAAAAGAAATAGATAGACGATTAGACGATATAATTTCTTTTTCTGAATTAGAAGAATTTATTGATAATCCTGTTCGCACTTATTCTTCTGGACAATACATGCGTCTTGCATTCTCCATCGCGATTAACGTCGACGCCGAGATTTTGCTAATTGATGAAATTCTTGCCGTTGGAGATCAACACTTCCAAGACAAATGCTTTAATAAACTAAAAGAATTGCGAGATAGTGATAAGACTATCGTTATAGTTTCTCATTCTCTAGAGACTATAAGACAAATATGTACAAGAGGCATTTGGATTAAAGAAGGTATTGTTGAAATGGACGGAAAAATAGATGAGGTAGTAGATAAATATCTTTCCCAATTTTAACTATAAGGAGGTTAGCAGATGCAACTTTTTAAAGATTTATACAATTATCGTGAGTTATTAAAATCAAATGTAAAAAAAGAAATAAGAGGAAAATACAAAGGGTCCTTTTTAGGAATTCTTTGGTCGTTTGTAAGTCCTTTACTTATGACACTAGTTTATGCAATTGTATTTCCTTTCCTCATGCGTGGAGCTAATATTGAACACTACACGACATTCTTGATCATTGGAATTTTACCATGGACTTGGTTTACAACTAATATTGCTCAAGGAACATTTACTATAATTGGCAATGGACCTATTATAAAAAAAGTTTTCTTTCCAAGAGAAATATTGCCAATTTCTGTTGTAACAAGTGGAGCTGTTAATTTCTTAATTTCTTGTATAGTTATGTTCCTGTTCATTATTTTTAGTGGTATAGGCATTAGCCTGAACATTCTTTTTTTACCCTTAGTAATAATTGCTCAATATTTAATAACTTTAGGAATCATCTTCATTACTAGTGCTATAAATGTCTATATTCGTGACTTAGAATATATTATTAATTTTTTTATTCAAATGCTTTTTTACGGGACGCCAATTTTATATTCTATGGATATTTTTTCTTCGGCCCCAACATGGATTACCGCGCTTATTAACTTAAATCCAATGACGACCATTATAACTAGTTACAGGGATATTTTATATTGGAAATCACTCCCTAATTTTATTTCTCTTTTAATTGTTATTGGTGGAGGGTTGTTATTATCAATAGTAGGCTTGTTGATATTTAGAAAATTGTCGAAAGGCTTTGCTGAAGAGGTATAGAATGGTTACTTTTGTAATTTTGCACTATAAAACAATTGATGAAACTCTTAAGTGTTTATCTACAATCAAAGATACTCTTGATGGAGAGTACAATACTATTGTCGTCGATAATCACACCCTAGATGATGAACAAAAAGAAATGATAGAACAATATACAAAGGATATCATTGTGCTTGATGATAATTTGGGATTTGCAAAATCCAATAATATTGGAGCGCATTATGCTATATCAAAGTACAATCCCGATTTTCTTGCTGTTATTAATAATGATGTTTACATAACCCAGTCGAATTTTATTGAAATTATCTATAATGATTATCAAAAATATCAATTTGATATGCTAGGTCCATGGATTGAATCCCCTGGGGATTCCTGCAATCCTTTTCCTGTCATATATGGAAAAGATAATATAATATCGGCAATAAGAAAAAGTAAGAAGCTAGTTAAAATTTATAATAATATAATGCTTTATTTTTTATTAGAAATGTACATTAAAATAAAGCATCTTATTAAAAAGCCAACACGTCTATCCAATGCTCCTGATATTAAACACAATGTTCCATTGCATGGATGTGCCATCATTTTTTCTAAAAAATATTATGACAAATATTCAGATGTATTTTACGATGATACATTCCTATTCCATGAAGAAGAATTCTTATATGATAGGTTAATAAAAGATCATCTAACAAGTATTTATGATCCAAATTTGCGTGTGTTTCATCAAGAGGGAACTTCTGTTAAAAAGAGTAGTAGTTCCCAAAGGAAAAGTAAACTATTCAAGCAACAAGAAAAAATAAAGTCATTAGAGAAATTATTACAACAACTATAGGAGGTATTAAACTATGAAAAAAATAGACGGATTAAGTATCATTATTCCTTGTTATAATGTTGAAAAATATATTGCTACTTGTTTAGAATCGATAAAAAAGCAGAATATAAATGTTCCTTATGAAATTATATTAGTCGATGATTGTTCGAAAGATAAGACTACAGAAGTAATTAACAACTACATAAAAAAAAATGACAATATTAAATTACTAAAAAATAAAGAAAATAAAGGTGCAGGATATTCGCGCAATAAAGCCATTAAAGAGTCCTGCTATAGCTATATATCTTTTATCGATTCTGATGATTATTTAGATGATAACTTCTATGAAGAAATGATAACAAAAATTACTAATAATCAAGCTGATGTTATTGTTTGTGATATAAATTGTGTCTATGAAGATGGAAGCCCTGATATTGTAGCGCTTGGATGCGAAGGAAAGGTGTCAAAACTAAACATAATTAATACTGGATTTGCCGCATCTCCTTGTAATAAAATAATAAAAAAAGAACTATTAATACAATATCCTTTTTGTGAAGGGATTATGAATGAGGATATAGCATCAATACTAGCCATTATCGCTTCCTGCACTAAAATAATTTATACTAATAAAACAAAGTATAATTATGTCCAACATGCCTCATCAGTTCAAAATTCATCTTTATCAGATAAACGTTTTGATATTTTTATCTCTGTTGCTGAGTTAGAAAAAAGAATCAAAAATAATTCCCAATATGATGAATTTATTAAGGCAGTAGCGTATCAGCAGTTATTTCTCTTTTTCATCTTTATAATTCCCCGCGAAAAAAATCTCTTTAAGCGTAGTCATTATTTAAAACTATTTCGCAAAAAAGCCCAAAAATATGATTTGAGTAACAATGAACTATGTAAAGAAAATCTAGAACGTCGTGGGAAAAAAGCCTATTTTTTGTATAATTTATTATTTAAATTAAATGATAAAGGATTCAGTTTTATTACCAGTTTAATTCTTGCAGTATTCCAAGTATATCATGAGATAAAACACCACAGCTTTATAAGTAAAAAAATATCTGTTATAAAAGATGATATTACCTTAGATGATTTAATTGTCTTAGCCAAAAAACAACAAAAAATGAGAGTAGGAAATAAAACACTAACAGTTGTTGTCCCTAATTACAATTATGATGAATTTTTATACCAACGTCTTTATAGTATCTTATATCAAAAATATAAGATTTCTGAATTTATAATTCTTGATGACTGCTCGACTGATGATTCCAGAACAACTATTGACGAAATTGTTGAATCATTAAAAGAATTTATAAATATTAAAAGCATATATAACGATAATAATAGTGGAACTGCTTTCAAACAATGGGAAAAGGGATTCAGCTTAGCAACATCTGATTATGTTTGGATAGCCGAAGCTGATGACTACTGTGAAAAGACTCTGATTAAATCTTTGATGAAACCCATCAATTCTGAAAATGATATCATGATTAGTTATGCTGATACAGCTTTTATAAATAAAAAAGGAATAAAAATATTAAAGTCTATTAAACCTGAAATTGATATTTTAAATACTCATCATTGGGATCAAAGTTTTATTAATTCCGGTCAAGATGAAATAAAAAATTACTGCTATTTGAATTGTACAATCGCGAATGTATCTAGTTGTATTATAAAAAAAGGTGAGTACGATGAATATTTCAAAGCATCTAGTGAATTTAAACAAGCTGGAGATTGGTTATTTTATATTAATATTATGCAAAATGGGGAAATTGCTTTTATCAATAAACCATTAAATTACTATCGCGTACATGGCAATAATGTCACGAGTACAACAAAAAAAGAAAGACATTTAGAAGAAATAAAAAAAATTCACAAATATGTTACAAAAGAGTTCGACTTAAAACATACTCATCAAGATAATATGAAGAAGCGAATTAAATTTTTAGAGCATGTTTGGGACCTAGATAGGTAAGTTATTATGAAAAAAAACAACATGTTAAAAGACATTTATAATCCTAAAAATAATAGTTTTACTATTTTAAGCATTCTTTTATCGTTAATTATTATATATTATCATTGCTATGATTTATACTTTGGAGCTATTAATAAGCCAATTGATATTTTTTCAAAATTATTTATTGCTGAAAACACAGGGAGCATTGTCGTAGCATCATTTTTTGTAATATCTGGTTTTATGATAACATTTAGCATTAAGAGAAGTGATAGTATATTTAAATATTTAAAAAAACGAGTAGTTCGTATTTATCCAGCTTTAATATTAACTTTATTTATGACAGTCTTTATAATTGCTCCTGTTATGGCATCCCTACCAAAAGAGGAAGTGTTAACACATTCAATATATTATAAAGATTATCTTCTCAATAATCTTCTGTTAACAAAAAATACAGTTTATGGCATACTAGATGTTTTTGCTAACAATCCATACCCGAATGCTATCAACGGCTCTATCTGGACAATAAAGCATCAAATGTTTACTTATCTCTATATGATTCCTGTTTTCTTGGCTTTTATCAAAAAAGATAGCAATAAAGAATATTATAAATATTTCTTCTTTATATTATTAATCTTTACAGCTGTTTCCTACACAGGACATTATGATGAATTATTCAATAGTATTCGAAAGAATTTTGGTAGTATTGGAATATTAAACGAGATTAATCAATTAGTTAGATTAATATATTATTTTTCTGCAGGAGTATTTTTAAATATATATGCTGATAAAATATCTTACAACTCCCGTAATATTTTATTAAGTATAATCACCCTTATATTAACTGCTCGTACTAGTATATTTAATTATGTAGCATTAGTTTTAATTCCATATTTAATTATTTATATAGGCTGTAAAAAGTCATCACGTCAATATATTGATATATCTTATTATATATATTTAATTGGCTTTCCTGTACAGCAAGTTATTATTCATTATCTAAAGAATATTAATTTTTACATATACATTGCCCTTAGTTTAATAATATCGTTATTAATTGGCTACATTATGTATATTCTCATATCGTATTTTCCCAAACAGTTACTAAAAATTTATAAAAAGAGAGGAGAGACTTAGATGAAAATAGATATAGTATTTGTCACCTATAATTCCAGTAAATGGCTCGACAAATGTATAAAAAGCATTTTAAAGAGTAAGTATGATTTAAAGAATGTCAGTTTGCTTTTTTGCGACAATAATTCAAGTGATGATACTTTAAATAATATTAAACATATCAAAGAAAACCATTCTAGTAAGTTTGCTAAAATAGATTATATTCAATCTCCCAAGAATAGAGGGTTCGGTCATGGCAATAACTTAGCAGCTAAGTTAGGTAATTCACCATACATATTCTTCTTAAATGTGGATACTGAAATAGAAGATGACACTTTAAAAAAGATAGAAAGTCATATAGAAAAAAGCAGTGAATGCGAGGGAATGTGGGAACTTGCTCAAAGACCATACGAGCATCCTAAATATTATGATCCATTAACTTGGGAAACTTCTTGGGCAAGTGGAGCTTGCATGATTATCAGAAGAGAAATTTTCGAATCACTTAATGGATTCGACAAAGAGATATTTATGTACTGTGAGGACGTTGAAATAAGCTGGCACCTACGTGCATTAGGTTACAAAATAAAGTACTTAGCTGATACGCCAATTACTCACTATTCATATACTAAACCTAATGAATTTAAGTATACTCAATTTGTATATGCATTTATTAGTAACTATTATTTAAGAGCCAAATATGGTAGTATAAAAAATTTCTTAAGAGGAGCTCAATACTTGTTTGAAACAGGTCTTAAATCCAAAAATATTCCTGAAAATTTAGACAAAGCAACTATAAAAAAAATCAAACATTTACTTAAAAAGACACTTGTTTTTAAAACTCCAAAATATCTATGGATAAATTTAACTAAAAAGTATAAGAACTTTCACCCTAAATTTGTCAATAAATTAGATTATGAGATAACAAAAGAGAATGCCTTTTATATTCAGCCAGAGATGAAAGCCAGTCCTTTGGTAAGCATTATTGTAAGAACATGTAACCGCAAAGAAGCTTTGAGAGAAAATCTCATTTCTTTAAGAAATCAAACTTACAAAAATATTGAAATTGTCATTGTTGAAGATGGTAAAAACACAGCAGAAGAAATGATAAAAAGCGAGTTTAAAGATTTGAATATTGTCTACGAAGCAACTAATAGAAATGTTGGCCGTTCGAAAGTAGCTAATATAGCTATGGCCAAAGCCAAAGGTAAATATCTGAATTTTTTAGATGATGATGATTTGTTTTTTCCAGATCATGTTGAAACCTTAGTCAAAGTTTTAGAAAATAATAGTTATGACATAGTTTATGATGGAGCATTTGAAACTCAGATTGATATTATTAGCAAGGAACCATATAAATATGAAGTTAAAGCAAAAGGTTTGTATGAAGGGAGACATTTTAATAAAAAACGATTATATAAATTGAATTTATTTCCCATTCAAACAGTGATGTTTAAAAAGGCTTTATTTGAAGAGTGTGGGGGAATTGATGAAAATATTGATGCTTTAGAAGATTGGGATTTTTGGATAAGGCTATCCCTTAAACATAACTTTCATCAAGTTGAAGCAACAACGAGCATATTTAGAACTCCATATGACGCATCAAAACAAAAGGATCGTGAAGAATTTTTAGCGAGCACTATTGAATACTTACAAGAAAAATTTAAAACGTATGAACCAATCATTACTGTTAATGATTACTACAACGAATAGAAAAGAGGAAAATAATGAATTATTTTATAGCTATAGCTTACTTTTTATTAGCTAGTGCAACCATGACATTTCTTACTAAAAAGAAATTTGGTTTCTCATTATCAATGACTCTTATTACTTGTATATTTCCGTTACTATTTAGCACACTTATTTTTAAAACATTTGCAATTGGCTTTATTATTAATATTGCCTTTGCTCTTTTTATATTCATTTTAGCAGTAATTTCCCGCAAGGATAAAAAACGCATTAAAGAGTTTAAAGAGAATTATTTTACTAAAGGTCTTATTGCGTTTGTAGTTATTTCCTTAATTGTGTTTGCTTATGATTATGGAAGAACATTTTCTGGTTGGGATGAATTTTCCCATTGGGGAGTCATGATTAAAGAGATGTTTCGTCTTGATTCTCTATATTCGACATCTTCATCAACTTTGTTAGTACATAAAGATTATCCTCCAGCTTTTCAGCTTTACGAATTCTTCTTTCTAAAATTATGTAATGGATATTCCGAAGAATTATTAATTAAATCAGTTCATTTGTTTGAAATATCTTTATTTATTCCTGCTATATGTGAAAGCATAAATAAAAAAAGAAAAATAGTACAAACATACATAGAATCTTTTGTTCTTGGTATCTCAGCTATTTTATTAATATTACTATTTGATTGTCATACTATTATAAATACAATTTACACTGATTATGCAATGGCAATCTTAGTTGGCTATATATTATACACCATCATAAATGAAAAAGATAAAACCAAGACTGATTACATTATTTTCTTATGTTCATCTCTTTCGTTTTTATTACTTACTAAACAAATGGGCTTGCCTTTATATTTAATGTGTATATTCCTATATTTATTAAGTATTATAAAGTGGCCAATAAAAAAGAAGAACATCGATTATCAAAAATGTATATTAATAGCTATTTTAATAGTTGTAGTTCCGCTTTCTCTATGGAAGAGCTGGGATATTTACGTAACTGATATCGGCGTTACTCGTCAATTTAAATTAAGTGATATAAATTTAAGTGACTTCATTGGCATCGTTAATGGATCTTCAGGAGAAGATTGGCAACGTACAACTCTTAAGAATTATATTTCAGGGATAAGTACAATACCAAATACTACTTCCTATATAAGTCTTAACTATTATCAGCTATTTGCTCTTGGAGTATTATTATTATACTTATTATATCTATTTTCCAAAAATACAATTAATAATAAGACTTTTAAACTTATCGTATTAACAATAACAATAGGATTTATTGGTTATGCATTTACTATGCTAATATTATATATCTATTCATTTGGACCGGGAGAAGGGCCAATATTAGCATCGTTTAATCGTTATATGCCGACATATATACTTATTGTTTACTCGCTTTTATTAATGCTCTTTGTTTGGATAATACGTTCTAAAAAGAAATACAACTATCTTTATATTCTTTTTGTCGTTCTTTTAGTCATTCAAAGTCCTGCCATTCTTGATCGCTTATCACCAATCAATAAAACTAAAAATATGACAGCATACCAAGAACATGCCGATATTATAAAAGAGGATACTACTGATAATGATAAAGTATATGTAATAGCTCAAAATTCTATTGGTGATTATCAATATTTTATAAAATATTACGCAGATGGTATTATTATAAATACTTTTAATTATTCACTAGAAACAGAAAATTCTCAAAAATATTTTCAAGATAATATATATGAATATATGAAAGACTTTGATTATGTTTATTTAGCAATTATCGACGAGGCATTTATAGATAATTATTCTTTCTTGTTCTCTAAAAAGAATATCCAAGAGAAACATTTATATAAAATAATTAATAAAGGTGACTCTATAAAATTAGAAATAGTAGAGGACTAACCAAAAGAAATGCACTAGTAAAATAGTGCATTTTTTGATATCATGTATATAAGGACTGATATCAATGAAGCGATTAAAAAATAACAAGATATTTATTATATTAACTTTTATAGCTATGTTTATCTTTGGTTTGTTTTTTCTTATGGATATTAATGCTAACTTTGATGAATTTACTGAACAAGATATTTTAAAAGGCAATATAATGCAGTATTCTCAATACTTAGGCATCGACGAATTGACAGCTTACTTTGAAAAACAAGGAGTAACACCAATTCAAGAAAGTGTTGAAATTGATCATGGAATAGCTCCATATTATTTATTTGCACCATTATTACTAATAAAATATATATCACCACATTATGTATCTATTCTGTGGCATCTTTACACTTATATAATATACTTTATAGGTGTAATATATTTCTATAAATTGATTAAGTACTTATTTAAAAAAGAGAACGTTGCTATTATATCCACATTACTATATTTTATATCTCCAAGAATTTTAATCGATTCTTTACACAACAATAAAGATATTGTTTTTATGTCTATTTTAATCATTATGATTTACTTGGGAGTAAAATTTATAAAGGAGCGGGATTTAAAAAACAGTATAGCATTTGCTCTAGTAAGTGGGATCGAATGTAATATAAAGATCCTTGGCTTTTATTTTCTTTTTATAATTGGCATGTCGTATATAATTCGTATGTTCATTGATAAAAAATTTACGCGTTCTAATTTCTTAATTGGTCTTCTAACGGCAGTTTTATCACTAGTAATGTTTGCTATTACTACTCCAGCTATTTGGGGTAATATTCCTAATTATATTGAGTATTGTTTAGATAATTCGGTAAACTTTCGGGCAACTACTAATGTTTTGTTTGAAGGAAATTTATATAACAAATTATATAATCCCTTACCATGGTATTATATACCAAAATATATGTTAATGACTTTGCCAATAATAGTAATAGTCTTGTTTGTCTTTTCCGTATTTAGAGTAATAGCAAACAATATAAGACGAAGAAATACTACCAATTTATATTATATCAATACAATATCCTTAATTTATTTAATACCATTATTAATTTGTATTATTTCTCGTCCTAATTTGTATAATGGTTGGCGTCATTTTTACTTTCTATATGGCGGAGTAATGATTTTAGTCTCTTATATTATCTATTATTTTTGCTCAAGTAAAAACAAAAAAATAGTGATAACTATTTATGTTCTTGCCGGTTTATCAATCAGTGCTAGTGTTTTATCTTTAATAAAATATGGAGTTGGAAATACCTGTTATTTTAATGCATTATTTAACAATAATATAAGTAGCAACTATGAATTAGATTATTATGGTGTAACAACTAAAAAAGCAATAGAAGGATTCTTAGAAAGTGATCTTGAATATGATAAAGGCCACAAAATATATTTGTATGGAGAAGGCTTTAATATTCGAGTGATTTCTGATTATCTGCGCAGTGCTAACTTTAAAAGTCAACAACATTTAATACTAATTGATGAGGAAACATATAAAAACCGCATTAGTAGGCAAGAACCTGTATATTTAGTTTGCAATACACTTTATTCAAAGAATGATACGTTAAAATACAATATAATTTATAATTATAAGTATCGCAACAATAGTATTATCAAATTTTATAGGGTTTAAATAAAAGGAGTAATAAAATATGAAAAAAAATATAAAGTTATATATCGTAATACCATGTTATAATGAAGAAGAAGTATTACCTGAAACTACAAAGAGATTAAAAGAAAAACTAAATAAATTAATCAATGATAATATAATATCTAAAAGTAGTCGCGTCATGTATGTTAACGATGGATCTAAAGATAAAACTTGGGATATTATTAAGGACATAAATGCCAAAGAAGAATTATTCACAGGCATTACTTTATCACGCAATAGGGGACATCAAAATGCTTTGGTAGCTGGACTATTAACTGCTAAAAATTATGCTGATGTCGTAATTAGTATGGATGCTGATTTACAAGATGATATTAATGCTATCGATGCCATGTTAGAAAAATACCTACAAGGATGTGATATCGTCTATGGTGTGCGTTCATCTCGTGAAAATGACACTTTCTTTAAAAAGGCTAGTGCTGAAGGTTTTTATAAATTCATGAGTCTTATGGGCGTTGATATTGTATTTAACCATGCTGATTATCGTCTAACTAGTCGCCGTGTTTTAGAAGAATTTTCTAACTATCATGAAGTAAATTTATTCTTACGTGGAATATTTCCATTGATAGGTTATAAATCTGATATTGTGTACTATGAACGTGCATCAAGATTTGCTGGTGAATCTAAGTATCCTTTGAAGAAGATGCTTAGCTTTGCTTGGGATGGAATATCTTCATTTTCTGTTAAGCCTTTACGAATGATTTGTTCTCTTGGCTTCGTTATCTTATTTATTAGTTTAATCATCATGTTATATTCCTTAATTCAAAAAATTATTGGCAACACAGTTGATGGTTGGACCTTCATAATTATCTCAATTTGGTTCATCGGAGGCCTACAAATGATATCTATTGGTATAATTGGCGAATATATTGGCAAAATTTATAGTGAGACCAAACAACGTCCAAGATATGCGATATCTGAAAATCTATTAGAACAAAAAGATAATTAATCTCATAATTGGATAATTCAATAAGGAGGGGTCTTTAGTGGAGCAAAAGAGAAACTCTAACATTGAATTATTGCGAATTATTGCCATAATCTTTATCGTCTTAAGTCACTATACAGTCCATAGTGGCATAGACAAATCATCCATGCCATTTGGCTTTAATCGTTTTATTTTGGAAGTATCTACTCTTGGTAACTTAGGAACCCTAATGTTTATCATGATCAGTGGCTACTTCCTAATTTATTCTAATCATTTAAAAATAGATCGCCTCATCAAGACTATTTTTCAAATATTTTTTTATTCAAGTACTATTTACATAATACTCGTTGCCTTAAATATTATTCCGTTTTCGAATAATTCTTTATTAAAGAGTATATTTCCCATAATATCTAAAGAATATTGGTTTGCAACCGCATATATAATTTTATATTTATTCTATCCTTTCATCAATAAATTAATCAATAATTTAACTAGGAGGGAACATCTTAAATTTATACTTCTATTAGCACTCATTTTCTTCTTCCTGCCAACCATAACTACTAATAGTTATTATGCAAGTGAATTAATCCAATTTCTAACTGCCTACGCAATTGGGGCTTATATACGCAAATACCCCGATAACTACTTATGTACTAGCAAATATAATCTGTTATTTTTCACACTTACGAGTACAATTATCGTATTATCTGTTTTAATATCTGAACTCCTAGGTGCTAACAATAATTTTCTTAATCATAATGCTATTTATCTTTTAGATCGCACATCAATTGTTGCGCTAATGCATTCTACATTTATCTTTATTGCATTTACTAAGATAAAAATAGAAAGTAATCTCATAAATATTATATCATCAAGTACTTTTGGTGTTTACTTAATATCGGATAATAATTATATTCGCAGCATCTTATGGCATGATATATTTAATAACTCTGCATATCAAGAATCAGTATACCTAATATTACATATGTTAATTTCAACCATCACAACAATTGCCGTTTGCATAATAATTGATCAAATAAAAAAATACTTGATAGATCGTCCTTTATTTACCTCCTTGGAAAATCTTTTTGTCATGAAAAAAGAAACTTAATTTTTAAAGTTTCTTTTTTTGTATCATCATATTAATTGTAATAGGTGTCGCCAAAACAATAGGTAAGATATAGCGCAGTATAGCCACTGGACCTAATAAAGCCGTAATAAATAATGCTAATAAAGGTAAAACACCAATTACTTTTTTATAATCTTTTCTAATAATAAATATCATAATGCTAAATAGTAAAATATAGACATAGAGTGAAATATTAAATAAAATCTTTAATACCGGAAAGCGATTATATTCTCCCGTTTCTAATAGCATATAGTATAAGTCACCAATTGGATTATCAATATTCTTAAAACTAAAATCAAAATTATTAAAGTCATCTACAGCTCTAATTTCCCATAAGACACGATAAATATCATCATCAGGTATTTTATCGAAAGGATTAAAATACGTTTCATTGGTTAGTAAAAAGGAATCAACCAAAGTATTAGGATACTTAAAAGATAATCTTAAAAAAAGTTTTAAAAAGCCAATTTTACGACGGGATAAGCGCTTACTATAAGCCGTATTTTTTATCGGGTCGCTTATATGTTCCTTATAATTATCTAAATCTCCCCAAAAGAAATATTGAGTTTCATTCTTTTCTTTTTCTGTTAATACATTGTGATAAGTCGCTCGTCCAAAAAACTGAATAGGTAAACTAAGAGCTTCCCTGATCGAACCACTTTCTGGATCAAATCTAAACATGAATAAGACATTGACACTTGTAATAACTAAACTAACGTAAAATACAGTCTTTAAAATATACTTCCAATATTTGTGCAGATAAATTAATACAATTGGTAAGAATAACATAAAAGCATAAAGTGAGTTATTTCTAAATAATAAAGATAAGGATAAAAAAGCCACTAGAGTAAGGGTGTTTATTTTTCGCTTCATAAATGATTTAGGACTTTTAATAAATAACCAAATAATTATAAAGCTGATAATATAAAAAGATGCAAATAGAATATCCTTAGTAATAGTTACTGCCATAATTGGCATGATTGGCAAAAACATAAATGCAAGTAAACTGATAAACTTTAACATAAAAGGGGCTTTTTCCTTATTTAAAAAGTCGATTATATAAGCTAGTGATAAAGCAAATATAATTACTTGTATTAATACATGAATAGATAATCCCACTCGGCCTGAGTTAAAAAATATTTTGCCAAATCCAACCGAATAACCTAAAAATAATGTATGGACCATTGGATGATGAGTCGAGAAGTTTGCGCGCACCATTTGATTTAACTGCCCAGCAGCATCATAAGAAAAAATCCCTGGCAAAAATGAAAGTATAACTGGGAGCCAAGCTATTAGTATCAATAAAAAATATCTAAGTAAGCTATGTTTACTATCTTTAAATACTTTAGTTTCTAGTGCATATTCTTTAGTTTTTATAGCATTAAACTTGCTTTCTAAAAATAAAAGAATATGCGTAATAAAAGGAATTATACCCACAATTATTATAAAATTGCTCATATTAAATAAATAGGAAGACTGATAAAAGTGAATATTGGCATAACTACTAATGATAATAGCTAGAATAGTAGCAAATATAGAGCATACTTTATATTCGCGTTTAGAATAGACAAAACGTTTAAGATAAATATCAGCTAACAAAACTACAAAAAAAACAATGATATTAGCAGCAAACAATTTAGCACATGCTAAAGCCGATAAAATACTAAATAATGCACTCATAGAATCCTCCCTTATCGATTTCTATCATATCATATTTTAAAAAATATATCTATTTTTACACTAAAGTGTCATATGATGTAAATTATCTTAAATAA
Organism: uncultured Bacilli bacterium; assembly: GCA_950097225.1. Classification (GTDB taxonomy): domain Bacteria; phylum Bacillota_I; class Bacilli_A; order RF39; family UBA660; genus CAG-582. Next base: position 88,641 of record CATNCE010000002.1, on the reverse strand, counting down.
TGGATGTAAATATGATATAATCGGTTTGTATAGAGCTATAGCTAGTGCAACATCATTTGACAAAAGTTTACAACTGTATTATAATATGCACCAATCAAAAGGGAAATCTAGTGTGGAGGGAAATATATGAATAGTGCTGATTTAGTAGTAAGTTCAACAACTTGTTTAAAAGAGCAAACTTATTTTGCAGTTAAAAGATGTTTTGATGTTATTGCCAGTTTAATAGCTATTATCCTTTTATCACCAGTGTTTTTAATCACGATTATCGCGATTCGTCTTGAGTCAAAAGGGAAAGCTATATTTACTCAAGAGAGAATTGGCTTAAACGGGAAATTATTTAAATTATATAAATTTAGAAGTATGGTAACTAATGCCGATGAAATCCTAAAAGAAATTCTTAAAAAAGATGATGTCCTAGCTTTAGAGTATCGTATCAATAAAAAATTCAAGCATGATCCACGTATTACTAAAGTGGGAAGAATAATACGTAAAACATCAATTGATGAGTTACCACAACTTATCAATGTCTTAAAAGGAGATATGTCTTTAATAGGGAATCGTCCGTATTTACCAAGAGAAATAGATGATATGCGTCCTTATTATGCTCAAATAGTAAAAACTAAACCTGGTATAACTGGGTATTGGCAAACCAATGGACGTAGCAGTTCAACTTTTAAAACAAGATGTAAGATGGAAGCTGAGTATTCCAAAGAAGTAAGTTTAGCTACTGATATCAAAATATTCTTTAAAACATTTATTGTTGTCTTTAAAGGATTATGATATAATTAAAGTAGCAGATGAAAGATAAGCTATATGCATTCACTGCATATAGCTTTTTTATAGGGAGTGTTTCTTTATGAAAAACGTTTTTATTATTGGCTCAAAAGGGATTCCTTCTAATTATGGCGGCTATGAAACTTTTGTCGATCAACTTACCAAAAATAAAAAGAGTGCAAATATAAAATACCATGTTGCTTGTATGAATCAAAAAGAGTGTGAACTTACTTATAATGATGCAAGATGTTTTAGTATAAAAACTCCTAACATAGGGCCAGCGCGTGCTATATACTATGATGTTTTTGCATTGAAACAATGCATTAAATATATCAAAGCCAATAACATTAAAGATGCCATAGTATATATATTAGCTTGCCGAATTGGGCCGTTCATTGGCCACTATAAAAAACAACTAAAAAGATTAGGTGCTAAATTATATGTTAATCCCGATGGGCATGAATGGCTTCGTTCTAAGTGGAGTAAACCTGTTCGCAAGTATTGGAAAGTATCCGAAAGACTAATGGTAAAACACGCTGATTTATTGATTTGTGATTCTATTAATATCGAGAATTACATCAAAAAAAGCTACAGTAAATATAAACCTCAAACCACATTTATAGCTTATGGAGCTGATTTAACGAAAAGCAAGTTAACTGATAATAGTACAATCGTCCAAAAATGGTATAAAGAAAAACAAGTAACCCCGCATCAATATTATTTGATTGTTGGAAGATTTGTCCCAGAAAACAATTATGAAACGATGATTAAAGAATTTATGCGCTCTAAGTCAAAACATGATTTAGTCATCATAACTAATCACGAACAAAATCCATTCTATAAATATCTATTAAATAAAACTAATTTTATAACTGATAAGCGTATCAAATTTGTTGGAACAGTTTACGATAAAGAATTAATAAAGAAAATAAGAGAAAATGCCTACGGATACTTACATGGCCATGAAGTGGGGGGGACCAACCCTTCCTTAATAGAGGCGCTTGCTAGTACAAAATTAAATCTTCTATTAAATGTTGGCTTTAATAAAGAAGTAGGTGAAGAAAGCGCTCTTTACTGGAATAAGTCAAATTATAATTTAGCCAAATTAATTGATGAATGCGATAATCTCAAAGCAACCGAAATAGCTTCATATGATAAAAAGTCAACTAAGAGAGTAACTAATGCCTACACATGGGAAATAATAGTTGCTAAATACGAGGAAGTGTTTAATAATGAATAAAATATCAGTCGCGATTGCAACATATAATGGCGAGAAATATATCTTTGAGCAACTAGAAAGCGTCCTCAAGAATATAAAAAATGATGACGAAATTATAATAAGTGATGATGGAAGTACCGATAATACTTTATCTATTATCGCCTCCCTTCAAGATCCGCGAATAAAAATAATACCAGGGCCAAAACAAGGCATAATAAAAAATTTTGAAAATGCTATTAACCATACCACTGGGGATTTAATATTTTTAGCTGATCAAGACGATGTATGGAAAGAAAATAAGGTTGCAACTGTTGTTTCGTATTTTAATGAGGACCCAAAGTTATTGTTAACTGTTCATGATTGCAATATCACTGATGAATCTTTGAATATAACTAATGAATCATTTTTTCGTTTTCGCAATTCTAAAAATGGTTTTCTTAATAATATCATTAAAAACTCGTTTATGGGATGCTGTATGACTTTTCGAAGCGAATTAAAGAGTTTGATTGTTCCTATCCCTAAAGAAATGATGATGCATGATCAGTGGATAGGCTTAATCGCTTTAAGAAAAGGAAAAGTAACCTTTATTCCTGAACAATTACTCTTGTATCGCCGTCACGGCTCTAATTCGTCAGATTTTAATCGAAATAGTGTATTAAAGATGATTACTAATCGCCTTTTAATTTTAAAACTATTACATCAACATAAGAAAAATCAAAGGAGGACAAAATGAAAAACGCAATAGATTTTGTAATCATATGGGTTGATAACAATGATATCAATTGGCAAAAGGAAAAAAATCAATATTCGCCAAATTCAAGTGATGACTTTCGCGAGATCAGATACCGCGATTGGGATAATCTAAAATATATATTTAGAGGCATTGAGAAATTTTGTCCTTTTGTAAACCGTGTCCATTTAGTAACTTGTGGACACTATCCTAGTTGGATTAATAAAGAATGTTCAAAATTAAATCTCGTTAGTCATCGTGACTATATTCCTCAAGAATATCTTCCAACATTTAGTGCCAATCCAATTGAAACTAATCTTCATCGTATAGAAGGATTAGCTGAACAATTCGTTTTTTTTAACGATGACACATTTATCTTAAGAGATATGAAGCCAACGGATTTTTTCAAAAATGGCAAGCCATGTGATGCAGCTATTGAAAATCCTATTGTTCCTTCAGGTAAAGATATAATTGACTATATTCTACTAAATGATATGGAGATTATAAATAAATATTTTAATAAACGTAAGTGTGTAAAAAATAATTTTAGTAAATGGTATAACCTTAAATATGGTGCTTACTTAGCTAAGACTATTTCATTGCTGCAATGGCCTAATTTTGTTGGAATGCGTTATAGTCATTTGCCATCTAGCTTGCTAAAGAGTACAATGGAAGAAGTATGGCAAAAAGAGTATGATGCGTTAAACAGAACAGGTCTTAATAAATTCCGCAACAAAGAAGATCTAAATCAATATGTATTTACTAACTGGCAAATGGTAAGCGGAAATTTCACGCCTCGTTCTACTAAGATAGGAAAATTTTTCTTAATAACCGACGACAATCGCAAAATAATTAGTACTATTAAAAAACAGAAGTATAAGATGATATGTCTTAATGACAATGCGGAAATTCACGATTTTGAAAAAACTAAAAAAGAAATTAATGATAGTTTTGAGACTATTTTAGGAGACAAAAGTTCCTTTGAACTATAGGTGATTATATGAAATTGAGTATAATAATTCCAATATATAATTCAGCTCAATATTTAGCTCGATGCCTAGAATCGCTTCTTGTCATTAAATGTGAGGAGTGTGAAATCCTTTGCATCAATGACGGCTCAACCGATAATAGTTTAGATGTTTTGAATAATTATCAAAAACTAGATAAAAGGATAAAAATATTTTCTAAGCAAAATGGGGGAGTAAGCAGTGCTAGAAATTACGGGTTAGATCAAGCCAAAGGCGAGTACATCATGTTCGTCGATAGTGACGATATCATCGAAAATAACTATGTTAGCGAATTAATGGAATACACAGATAAATACGATATCATTAAAACTGGTTATAAAAACGATACTATCCCAATTACCTGGTTTTCTAAAGAACGAGAGATAACGATGCAAGACTTTTTTTACTATATAAAAAAGGACAACCGTTTCAATGTTGTTTTTGCTCAACTTATAAAAAAGAGTATCCTTACCAATATACGTTTTAAAGAAGATATATCTTATGGCGAAGACCTATTATTTAACTATGAATGCTATAATAATGCGAGTAGTATTGGAGCAATCCCTAAATATGGATACGTGATGACGACCGATAATACTAATAGCATAACTCGTGTTATGCATTTTGATAAAGTAAAAAGACGCATAGATGATACGTTTTATGTCTTTAATTTTTTTCCAACTGACTTATTTAGTAGTATAGAAAAAAATACGATGATTACCAAAAAAATCAATATTAATTTAAAAAATTATGTTCAAAGTAGTAATTCTAACTACAGGGAATTCAAAACAGCATTTAATGAGCCTAAGATAAAAGAGGTATTAAAGTCACCGATTGATGATTCTCTAATAGGTTCAAAAAATATCTTATTAATAAAACTACTTAGAAAGCGAATTTATAGACTTTATTATATGATAATAAAAATGAAAAGGATGATAAAACATGACTAAAAGCAAATTAAGTACTTGGTTATTTTCAATTTCCTATCTGTTGCTAATGTTTTCAGATATGTTTTCTAATGTCCGCTATTGCAAACCATTTTTAGCATTAGCTTCCTACCTAGCTATCTGCACTTTAATGATTGTCTTTTTACTTCAAACCCCTAAGTATCGCAAGAGTACCATTATTTTTATAGCTGTATTTGCAACCATTGTATGTCTTATTAATCTACGGGAATCTCAAAAGAATCTTATTTATATTCTTTTACTTGTAATGTCCTTTAAACATGTTGACTATGATAGTTTCATGAAAAAAACTTTTTTAGCTCGTTTACTTTTCTTTGGAGTTATTATTGCATCCTCGCTGCTTGGACTTACTCAAGATTACAACATGTATCGTAAGGGCGGATTCATAAGATATTCTCTTGGATTTGCGCATCCTAATCGTTTAGCAGCTTGCGTTGTTCAATTAGTCTTGGAATTATTATATTTGAAGCGAACTAAAATAAATCGTTTTTATAGTTTAATAACGTTTATTGCTGCGGGAGCAATACTAACTATAACCGATAGTAGAAGTGCTTTTGCCATCTTAATCTTACTTGGTATAACCATTTTCTTTAACAAGTTTATTCAAGAAAAAGTTATTAATTTACAGGTCGTAAAAAAAAGTTTAATAGCCTTACCAATTGTGCTAACTCTTGGTTCTATTCTCGTTTCAAATATGTTTTTATCAGGCAATGAATTTCTTGCCGAGGTTAATCGTAAATCAACAGGAAGAATCAAATTAATGGCTAATGCTTATCAAAGTGGGGGACTAACTCTTTTTGGCCGCAGTGTCGATGCCGTAGATAATGTTTATATTCAGATGCTCTCAAAAGATGGTATACTATTTATATCCATATTTTTAGGTATGTACATGGTAGCTATTAATAAAAATTACAAAGAGAAAAATAAAATTATGATAATAATTTTAGGAGTCTATTTAGTCTACGGATTAGTTGAGAGTTATTTACTTCGTGTCACCTATAATGCTTTCATAATAAGCTTTGGTTATTTACTATATCCTAAAAACCAAGAGGAGGAAGAAAAAATATGAAAAAAGTAGCAATAATTACCTTTCATTCATCTCATAATTGTGGTTCTATGCTGCAATCATTAGCATTAAAAACTATTATTGAAACGCGTTTTAATGCCAATGTACAATTTATCGATTTTGCCAATAAAGGTTCAGATCAAAAATATGCTTTTTACCTACCTAAAAACAGCTTAAAAAATATCGCTAAAAATATGCTTTATTTTTACTATTTCAAAATTGTTAATTCTAACTATTTTGACTATGAGGAATTTAAAAATAAACATCTGCCATTGACCGATAAGAGCTATAAAAGCATCGAAGGAATGGAGGCTCTTGAACCAGAATTCGATATTTTTATTTCTGGAAGTGACCAAATATGGAATATCACTTGTAATGATGCTGATGATGCTTACTTTTTGCCATTCATTACAAACAAAAGAAAAATTGCCTATGCTCCAAGTTTAGGAGCTAAAAGCATTACTAAGTACGCCAAAGATGTTGATCAATATAAAAAATATTTAGAAGACTACGATATGCTATCTGTTCGTGAATTCAATGGCCAAAAATGGTTACAAGAGTTAACAGATAAAGAAATTGAAGTAATATGCGATCCAACCGTATTATTAACTAGTGAAGATTATGATAAATTTAGCAAACCCGTTAACATTAAAAGAAAATATATATTTTACTATTCATATGGCTATGTTGAAAATGAAAATGCTTTTGTTCAAAAAGTTGCTGATCTATTTGATTTAGATGTTATAACATTCAATGGAAAACGCTGGGCAACTATTCATCGTCGTTATAGTCGCTTCATTTTACCAGATTGTGAAGGGCCAGCAAGCTTTTTATACATTGTTAAACATGCTGAGATGATAATCACTTCATCGTTCCACGGAACTGTTTTCTCAACCATTTATCATAAAAAGTTTTGGGTAATAAAAAATGATGGAATGACTAAAGGAGATGATCGTGCTTCCTCAATATTATCACAGCTTGGCTTAAGTGATCGTTTTATCGAGGAGACTGCTCCTCTTGATAAAGAAATGCTATCCAAACCAATAGATTATACTATTGTCGATGCGAATATTTCTAAATTACGTGAAAACGCATATTCATATTTAGAAAGAGCTATTAACTATGAAAAACAATAAACATGCTTATCTAATCATGACATATAAACCAGATAAAATATATCAGTTATTAAGACAACTCGATTATGAAAATCATGATATATATATCCATATTGATAAAAAATGTAAATATGATAAAAGTAAAATAGAATCATGTGTTAGCAAAAGCTCAATTTACATTCTCTCAAAATTTGATATCTCTTGGGCTCATATTTCTCAAACTATGTGTCAAATCTTTTTATTAGAACAGGCAATAAAAAACGAGTATAGTTATTATCATCTATTATCAGAAAGTGATTTTCCCTTAAAAACAAACGAAGAACTGCATACTTTTTTTGAAAATAGCCATAAAAACTTTGTACATTTTGAAAGTAAAAGTGTTCCCGCTAATAAAGAAAAGTTTATTAAGTATTATTATTTATTCCAGAGATATAATCGTCACTCGCGTTTTTTTGATATTCTTGAAAAAATCAATATTAATATCCAAAAAATATTTCATGTTAATCGCATAAAAGATGAGACATATGCTTGTGGAGCTAATTGGTTTAGCATTACTAATTTTCTTTCTAAACTTATTATCGCCAATAAAGAACATATTTATAAACGCTATCGATATACGCGAAGTTCTGATGAATTTTATCTTCAAAGTCTTATTTTAAAGACTAATAATATAAATATCTTATCTTATGATAAAATGGACGATAACTATATTGCCTGTGAGAGATATATTGATTGGCAAAGGGGCAACCCATATGTTTTTAGCGAAAGTGATGTTGATGAATTAATAGCTTCTAATTTTTGCTTTGCTAGAAAAATCAATTTGGATGATCAAACAAGAGAAATTATAATGGCTAAGTTAAAGGAAAGATAGTATGAAATCAGTAAAAAAAAATTACATATATAATGTTTTATATCAAATTCTAACAATAATATTACCATTGATAACCGCGCCATATGTTGCGCGTGTTTTAGGTGCAGAAAATACTGGAATTTATTCATATACACATTCTATTGCTCAATATTTTGTTATCCTGATTATGCTAGGACTTAATAATTATGGAAATAAATATATTGCAGCAATTCGCGATAATCATGAAGAGCTAAACAAAGCATTTAATGAAATATATACGATGCAATTCATAACAGGGATAATATTCATAGGAGCATTTATCGTATTACAGCTACTTAATTGTTTTAATGATACGTTTTATCTATGGCTACAATTTCCTTTTATTTTATCGGCTATATTTGATGTTAACTGGTTTTTCTTTGGAACAGAAGAATTTAAACTAACTGTTACCCGCAACAGTGTTATTAAAATATTAACTATTATTGCAACATTTGCATTCATTAAAGAATCAAGCGATATATCTAAATACGTCTTATTATTATCATCAGGTATGCTCATAAGTAATCTTTGCTTATGGCCATTTTTAGTAAGAAAAATAAAAGTTAGATTAGCTAAATTATCTGATGTAAAAAAACATTTTAAGGAAAACATTATTTTATTTATACCAGTAATTGCTACTAGTATATATACTGTCATGGATAAGATAATGATTGGCTTTATGTCAACGATGCAAGATGTTGGATACTATGAATATTCAGAACGTATTAAAAATATCCCACTAGGGCTAATAAATGCCTTAGGAACAGTTATGTTGCCGAGAATGTCTAATCTTTTTGCGAAAAAAGAGGAGCAAGAGAAAGCTATTCAGAGCATTAATTATTCTATGGAGTTTATTTTATGGTTGTCTGTTGCCTTAGCCTTTGGCATATCATCTGTATCTAAAGAGTTTATTCCCTTATTTCTTGGCAATGACTACCAAGAATGTATTAAACTAACATCTCTTTTATCATTTGCAATCATCTTTATTGGTTATGCCAATGTCATTCGTACCCAATATTTAATACCAAAATCTAAAAATAAAATATATGTTACATCATCCATTATTGGAGCTCTAGTCAACTTTATCGTCAATTATTTTTTAATAAAATCAATAGGTGTTATTGGTGCAGTTATTGGAACCCTTATAGCAGAATTATCTGTGGCATTATTCCAAACAATCAGTATTTATCATGAACTTGCTTTTAAACGCTATTTTATGTGTCTAACTAAATACTTACTCGTGGGTACTATCATGTATGTGATTAATGTTTCCCTTCTTGAAGCATTGGCACTAAACTACATATATATGTTAATTTTAAAAATAATAACAGGAAGTTTAGTATATGTTATATTAACTATGCTTATTAATACTTTCATTGATAAAAAATCAATTATAAATATTTCAATTCTAAAACTATCCAATAAGCACTAATTGCTAATTTGACAAACCCCTCTTTTTATATTAAAATACAACGTGCAAAAAGAGGGGATTAAAGATGAAGTATTCAAAGAAAAAATTTCTTATTAGTGCTTTAATTGCTGTATTAAATGTGGGAACAATAGGATGTTCATCTATTGATTCAATGAGTGATAATACACAGGAAATAGAAGTGTTTGACGATACTATTCAGTTAAGTGATGATTGGGTAGAAAGTGAATGCTCAGAGTCTAGTGAAATAGTATTAGAAGAAACCTTTCCCGAGCCTAATGAACAAATAGAAGAAGAGAACTTGGGTGATATAGAAATTGAACTTGAGAAACAAAAGAATCATATTGTATCTGTACCAGTAGTAGTTGCCACTGACGATGTTAATATTCGTGATAATTATGAAAACGGAAATCGCATTGGGGCATTACCAGAAGATAGTGAACTTAAGCTTTTAGAGCATATTGATGGTTGGTATAAAGTTCAATACTACGATCAAATTGGATACATAAGCGATGAATACGCTACTGAAAAATCTGTATATGATATTGATAGCTCAATAACTAAAGTGTTATATGCCAAAGAAGATACTAAACTTACAATCCCATATTACTTGAATATATCTGGAAATGATGAAGAAGTTGATATAAATAAGTTAGAATGTTTTGAAGTATATGCAGAAATGGATGATTATTACTTAGTTCAAACTAACGAATATATTGGGTACGTTGCTAAAGATAGTGTTGAAGAATTGCCTGAAACATGTGTAGTCGTTGATATTAGTGATCAGTTCCTAAGACTATATCAAAATAATGAAGTTGCCATGGAAGTACCAGTTACAACAGGATTACCTACGCCTTCAAGAGCAAGTGATGAAGGTGTCTTCGAAATATATGATATCACATACAATCGTAGGCTAATTACTTCTGGTAACCCTTATGTTGATGTTATGATGAAATATAATGGCGGAGAAGGATTTCACGATGCTACACATCATGAACACGAAGATGGATTTAAACACGGCTGGAAGGATGAGGCCGATATTGGTGGGAATACTTATCTTACTAATGGTTCTCATGGTTGTATTAATATGCGCAACAGAAATGCACTACAATTATCAGAATACGTAGGATTAGGCACAAAAGTATTAATAAAAAAATAATTAAAGGCATGTTTAAGACATGGCTTTTTTTATATGTTTTTATAATCTGTGATTTACTCAATGCAATCAATCATGCTATAATTATCCTAGAGGTGCGTTTATGAAAAAATCAAGAAAATTTATCGTAATAATCTTAATGATTTTATTATCAGTTGCTGTAACCAGAATTATTGGCAATCTTCATATTTTACCAACTAAATATTTTAATTATTTTATTATTACTTTGGCTAGCATCAATTTTATTGGTGCCCTAGGTCTTTTAGCATTTAGAAGGGGATTCATGAAATTCATAAGTTTCTTGATGTTCTTCATCATCAATTTACTAGCTGTTGGAACGACCCTATATGGACCAGTTACAAATAAGTTCTTTAATGAGGGATTTGGCAATGCCGATGAGACTTATCAAACCTCATTTTATATCATCAGTAAAAATAATATTTTAGAAAGCGAACTAACTACTAAGACCATTGCTTACTATCAAGACCTTTATAAAAAGGATGATATTCTAAAGAAACTAAATTTAATGAATATAATGCTTTTTAAAGAGGAATTAGATCTTGATACTGTATTCACACATGATGTTATTCTTCTTGATAATGCTACCTATACTTTCCTTAAGGAAAACAATGGACGAGACATAAATAGCTACAATGTAATTGTCAAAGTAGATGTTGATATTGTTTTAGATAATTCGGCAATTGGGGAAGAAGATCTTGATGAGTATCAACAACAAGAATATCAAAAATTAACTCCAGGCGAATATTATAATATCTTTATCGGTGGGTATGATTTTACTAACACATTTATGGATTTTAATATGCTAGTTTCCATAAATAAGACTAATCAAGAAATTCTTTTAACGACTATTCCTCGTGATTATTATATTACTGATGCTCGTGTTGGTAAGCGCGACAAATTAAGCGATATGGGAGCTCGTGGCATTGAAACTAATATTGCCTCTGTTGCTAAATTATTTGGAATAAAAATAGATTATTATATTCAAATAAATACACGCAGTTTAGTTGAATTAGTTAATGCTGTAGGAGGAATTACTTATTGCTCTGATCAAGAATACACGACAACACACTCGATGGTATTAAATTCCTACAATGATAACATTGGAGAAAAACTTCATGTTAAAAAAGGATGTCAGTATTTAAATGGCATTCAAACTCTTACAGTTGCTCGTGAACGCCTAGCTTTTAAATCTGGAGATAACCAACGTCAAAAGAATTGTGCCCAAATCATGAAAGCCATCCTTAATAAGATGAAAACTCCAGCTATGATAATTAAATTTCCAAATATCTTAAATGCTGTAAGTGGATTCTATTCAACAACCATTCCTCGTGAATTAGTTACATCAAGTGTTCAAGAATTATTAGAAAATCCAAACTGGGTGATTAAGACTCAATCAGTAACTGGCTCAGGCGGACAAGACTACATCTTCTTTGGTTCCACTAAAGACTATGTAATGTATCCAAATATGTCTTCTGTAAATAACGCTAAATATAAAATTCAAGGAATGAAATATAAAAAACTTAATCAGCTATAAAAGATTATTCAAGTAAATATTTCTAAAGTTTTATGGTATTCATAAAACTTTTTTGTATGTTTTCAAACTTTTTAGTCGTTAGTATAATATATCGAAAATTGATTCACCTGCTTCTTTTTTTTGTAGAATAGCCATAAAGGCACATCACGTTTATCATTACAAAGCGTGTCAAATTGTCTCATTTTTCAACAAGCCTCTTGATTTTTTCGGGGGGGGGTATGATTAAATAAAAATAGGAAAGTATGTTTAGTTTTAAACAAAATAAGAGGTTTATGTATTATGAGAAATAGAAAAATAGCAGTCATTTTATCGGTGCTAGCTTTAGTGATTGGTTTTGCCTCAGTAACAACGACACTGGTATTAAACGGGACAATTGCATTTGGAGAAAATGATGATTTTGAAATAATTTTTACAGAAGTTAAACTAGATAACATAAGAAAAAATAGTTTAATAAGTGAAGATAAGAAAGCAATAAGTTTTGAAACAAAAGAGTTAAGTAGTCTAGAGGATAAAAGTACATTAGAGTACACGGTATCTAATACAAGTCGAAATTATGATGCTAATATAGAAGTTGACTGTCACATTAACGAAGGTGATGAAGTAAATAGCAACTCAAATATAGACATAACATATAAACCAAAGAGTATGTTAATAGAGGCAGGACAAAGTAAAAATGGAACAATAGAAATAAAGTTAGTTAAAGTATTGACTGAACCAGAAGATATTAATTTAAAATGTGAATTAATTGCAACTCCAGTCGAAAGAGAATCTTTGGGGACTACATTTAAGCATGCTGGAACCTTGAAGGCGACAACTCAAAATAATACATCAGATTTTTGGCAATATAAAGAATCTATTAGGAAAGTCGTATTTGAAAATACATTATCTCCAAAAGGAACCGATTTATCATGGGATGTATCAGAAGAGCAAGATGGAAGTGTAATGAGCTATTTAGTTGTTGAAGAATTATCCGAAGAAGAAAGTAACTCAATATTAGAGTCGGTATTTGGAATGCCAATCGATGATTATAAAAAGCTTTTGATGGAGCATGGATATACTGAATCTCAAGCTGTTTTATCCATCGCTGAAATGAAAAATCAGATTTCTTCGTTATCAGAGGAAGAGAAAAATTATTATTTTGAAATATACGTATATGAAGAAACAGGAATGTCTTTAGAGGAATATAAAAAGAATATTATGCAAGAGGAAGGGATAACGGAAGAGGAATTTAATTTGCAAATAGAACAAATGAAAGATGAACTTTTCCCTGAACCTAGTGAAACCTATATTTTATATATACAATCGGAAGGATTTATTTATGCAAATGCCGATAGTAGTTACTTATTTTCAAATTTTGCTTATTTAATGCAGATTGAAGGCTTAGAATATTTTGATACCTCAAATGTAACTGCTATGAGAAGAATGTTTAGTGGTTGTTCAGCATTAATTTCGCTTAATTTAAGTAGTTTTGATACGTCAAATGTAACTGATATGAATTCTATGTTTGCAAGTTATCAAGATAATTCAGGAAGTGATCTTTTGCGAAAATTAGATTTAAGTAATTTTGACACCTCAAAAGTAACAGATATGAGTGGTATGTTTTTTGGACGATCTAATTTAATTGAATTAGATTTAAGCAGCTTTGATACATCAAATGTAACAAATATGAGAGTTATGTTTTTTCAATGCTATCAATTGACTAATTTGAATTTAAGTAGTTTTGATACTTCCAACGTAGTTGATATGGGATCTATGTTTTTTGAATGTTATAGATTGACTAGTCTGAATCTAAGTAGTTTTGATACGAGTGAAGTAACTAATATGGCTAGTATGTTTCATCATTGTCACGATTTAATTAATTTGGATTTAAGTAGTTTTGATATAAGGAATGTAACAGATATGGGGTATATGTTTTATTCTATGCCAGCAAATGCTATTGTAAAAGTTAAGGACGAGGAAGTACAAAAATGGGTTTTAACAAATAAAAACTATATACCTTCCTCTTGGACAACAGAAAATGTCATTGTAAAAGTTTAAATAAAGAATAGTTAGTCTATTCTTTTAATTTTGGTTTAATTAGTTTATAATATAGCTAGGTGGTATAATGAAAAAAATGGCAATATTTCAAGTTGATTTAAATATTGGTGGGATACAAAAATCTTGTGTTAATTTTGTCAATAATATTGATACTAAAAAATATAAAGTAGACTTATATCTATGTTCAAACGACAATATTTACCTTCCTGAAATAAATAAAAGTATTAACGTTAAATATATTAAAGCTATGCCATATCTTACTAAGTTAATACCTTTTAGTATTTTAAAGCATTTTTATAACCCCCATATTGAAGATAACTATGATGTTGTCATTGATTTTAATTCTTATGCTAATGAAAGTGCCATTGCTGCCATTAAGACTAAAAGCCCATTAAAAATTATGTGGATTCATAACGATATTGAAGTAAAAAAGAAAGAAGAACTGCTATATCGTATATTGCACTTTCTCTTTAAAAGTAAATATAAATACTTTAATAAGTTTGTAGGAGTATCAACAGGGGCCTTAAATTCCTTCATTCGTATCAATAAGATAAAAGATAGGGAAGTAGCCGTCATTCCTAACTTAATTGATACTCGTCTAATCAAGGAGAAGTTAAAGGAAAAATCACCATTCCAAGTTGATGAACAAAAAATAAATGTATGTTCCGTTGGACGCCTAGTTCATCAAAAAGGCTTTGATATCCTGGTATCCAACTTAGCTAAATTTTCTCAAGAGTTAGAAAATTTTCACTTTTATATAATTGGTGGGGGAACAAGTGAGGCCCATATTCAAAAACTTATAACTGAACATCAACTAGGACATTTGATAACTCTTGTTGGGTATTTAAAAAATCCATATCCGCTTATGAATCAAATGGATGCTTTCATCTTAACTAGCCGTTATGAAGGACAGGGAATGGTTTTCCTAGAAGCAAAGTCTTTAGGGCTTGATGTCATTATGCCCAAACACTTAGAACAATATGTAGATAAAGAAATTAATGGTATAGATGATATAAAAAAAGCCATATTGGCACTAAAAAAACATAGTCATAAATTTGATGACTTAAAAGAATACAACGATAAAATTATAAATTTAATCAACAACTTGTAAGGAGGGATTAATTATGGGAAGACGAAAAAGAGTTTTATTTATCTCTAGCACGGGCGGGCATTTTAACGAACTGATGCGTTTAAAACCCCTTTTTAAACAATATAACTATTTTATTGCAACAGAAAAACAAAAGACTAATGAGTATTTAAAAGATGAATATAAAAAGCGAGTTTTTTTTCTTCTCTATGGAACTAAAGACCATCCCTTAACGTATCCTTTCAAGTTACTTATAAATTGTTTTATTTCCCTTTTTTATTTTTTTAAAATTCGTCCTGATGTAGTTGTTACTACTGGAACACATACGGCTGGACCAATGTGCTGTCTAGCCAAAATATTCCGAAAAAAAATTGTCTATATTGAAACAATCGCGAACATTAATACTAAAACAATTACTGGACGCTTAGTATACTATTTAGCTGATTTGTTTTTAGTACAATGGGAGTCTATGTTAAAATTATATCCTAAAGCGATATACAAAGGGGTGATATACTAATGATACTTGTTACCCTTGGAACTCAAGATAAGAGTTTTAAAAGATTATTAGAAGCTATAGATAGGGAAATAAAGCTAGGTAATATCACTGATGAAGTAGTCGTTCAAGCTGGGTACACTATAAACAATTATACGAGTGATAATATGGAAATATTTGACTATGTCGACTCAAAAACAATGGTTGAACTCGTCAAAAAAAGTGATGTAGTTATTTCCCATGCTGGAGCTGGGTCAATCCTAACTGCTCTAGAAAATAATAAAAAGATAATAGTTGTTCCTAGACTAAGTAAGTATGGGGAACATAACAATGATCATCAAATCGAAATAGCAACCGAGTTTTCCAAAGAAGGCTATGTCATATATTTAAAAAATTTAGCTGATCTCGGAAAAGAGTTAAAGAATATTTCTAAATTTAAACCAAAAAAATTAGGCCATAATGAAGAAGTATTAAAAACTATTGATTCATTCATCGATAATGTTAAAATTAAACCGAAAAGAAGTTTGCTGCCACTTATATTTATTGTTCTTTGGATGATTATTATATTTTGGTTATCGAGTATGGACAGTGGGGAATCAAACGATAAGAGCATGTATGCCATTGATATTTTAATTAATGAGACTTTAAAAATAACTAACAAGACGGGAATAACCAATAAGCATCCTAGTGAGGAAAATAAAAAGTTATTTATTGCCAAGATTAATCGGCCAATGCGCAAGTTAGCTCATGCCTCTGTTTTCTTTGTCTTAGCTATTCTCATAATGATTTTTTTACATCACTATCGCATAAAGATATCATCATCCATAGTTATTACTTTGCTTATTTCTTTCATGTATGCTTTATTTGATGAATATCATCAGACCTTCGTAATTGGCAGAACTGGGCAGTTTACTGATGCTTTAATTGACTCTTTTGGAGCCATTTTGGGAATTATCTTAGTATCAATTATCATTTATCATCATACTCATAAGCGAAAAAAACAGAAAAAAGTTATTTTTATTTCTAGTATTGGGGGACACTTAACCCAGTTACTTCAATTAGAAAGTCTATTTACTAGTTATCGTTATTTGCTTATTACGGAAAAATCCTCTGTTACCAAGGACTTAAAAAAGAAATATAAAACCAAGTATTATCTATATTGTAATAAGAAAAACTTTCTTAAGTATTTCATCGTTAATATTCTTAATGCTTTCCATTCTTTGTATACCTTCTTTACTTTCGATCCTGATGTTATTGTTACAACTGGAGCAAATACTGCCGTGCCTTTATGTTACTTAGGACGAATATTTGGTAAAAAAGTAATATTCATCGAATCATACGCCAAGAGTCGCGGTAAAACTCTAGCTGGCAAGTTATGTTATCCTATCGCAACAACATTTATCGTACAATGGGAGTCGATGCTAGAATATTATCCTGATGCTCAATATTACGGCAGTATCTATTAAGGAGGAATAACCATGATTTTAGTTACTTTAGGAACACAAAATCAACCATTTTATCGCTTGCTTGATTATATTGAAAACTCCAAGATCAAAGATGAGATAATTGTCCAAGCAGGGGGGTCAATTGATTATAAATCTAAAAAAATGCAGTTATTTAAATTTATTAATTATGATGAAATGCTTGAATATATCAAAAAAAGTGATATTATCATTACCCATGGGGGAACGGGAAGCATTATAATGCCACTCCAACATAACAAGAAAGTAATTGCCTGTGCTCGTTTAAAAAAATATAAGGAACACATTAACGATCATCAAACCGAACTAATATCTTCTTATGTGGAGCAGGGCTATATCTTAGAACTAAATGAAAATAATAATCTTGATGATTTAATAAAACAAATAAAAAAATTTAAACCTAAAAAGTATACTAGCAATAAAGAAAACTTTCTTGCTGCTATAAAAAAAGAAATAGATGAAAATTAGACATATCAAAAGCGATATGTCTTTTTTTATGGCAATCACTTCTTTTTTCTTACTCTAAAACTATAATTATACTAAGAGGTAAATATGATAGATGATTCTAAATTATATCGAATTTTAAGACCAATAATAACGGTTGTATTTAAAATACTATATCGTCCTAAATTTATTGGAACGAAAAACATTCCCGCTAAGGGACGCATTATTCTCGCTGGAAACCATACAAGCATCCTTGATCCTCTTCTTTTAATATCGACAACTAAAAGAAGTATTCATTTCTTAGCTAAAAAGGAGCTATGGCGCTTTCCTCAAAATATCCTTTTTTCCCATCTTGGCCTAATACCGGTTGATCGTACAAGAAAAAGTCATAACTCTTTAAATGCAGCATATAAATACTTGAATAATGATTCTCTTGTTTTGGTATTTCCTGAGGGAACCACTGAAAAAGGGCGAGGACTTCAAGCCTTCAAATATGGAGCTGTGAAGATGGCTAGTACTACTAATTCTCTTATTACACCATTCATCATCACAGGACAGTATCGTTTATTTAGAAAGTGCATAACTATTGAATTTCTTAAACCCATAAGTGTAAGTTGTTCTTTAGAAGAAGAAAACCATAAATTGAGAAATATTATTAAAGAAAAATTGGAGGATTAGCCATGTCTATATTTAATTTATTTCGCATTAAAAAAGTCTTAGCAGCTCCTTGGAGTAAACATTATAAAGAAGAGGAATTGAATTTAAAAATACCTAATATATCTATGTACGATCAAGTAAAAATAAGTTCATATAAAGTTCCCCAAAATCGCGCTATTTTATATGAAGGGAGAAGCATTAATTACAAGGAATTTATCTCTTATGTTGATCACTTGGCTATTTGCTTTAATAAACTAGGAATTAAAAAAGGGGAGATAGTCACACTTTGTTTGCCCAATGTTCCTGAAGTTTTAATTGCCCTTTATGCCTTAAACAAACAAGGTGCTATTGCTAATATGCTTCATCCCTTATCAGCTCCCAATGAAATAAAGGAAAGTCTTAATTCAACAAAAACTAAATATTTAGTAACGATGGATCTATTTTATTCTAAGATCAATAGTGTGATTTCTAAAACATCTGTTGAAAAAGTTATTTTATGTAATCCAGCTTATTACCTGCCTCGTTTCAAAAAAATAATTTATTATATCCTAAATATAGGGAAAAAACCATCCATCATAAACCGTGATTTGTATATATCTTGGTCTAAGTTCATGGATACCTATTATGACCCTAAAATTGATTTAACTAAGCGGTTTGGAAAAAATACACCAGCGGTTATTCTTCACAGTGGAGGATCAAGCGGCGTACCTAAAAACGTAGTCTTGCAAAACCGGGCCTTCATTCTTGGTAGTAAACAAGAGAAAATATGTCTAAAAAAATTGACGCCGGGCGATAGCTGTTTAGCAATTATGCCAAACTTTCATGGCTTTGGTCTATCAGTCTGTATGCATACTCCTTTAACTTTAGGATGTTCAACTATTCTAATTCCTAAATTTAATGCAAAAAAATTTGATATTTTATTTAAAAATACTAAACCAACATGTGTTTTAGGAGTTCCAACCCTTTTTACAGCTTTAATAAAAAATAATAATGTTAAAAATCTGGATTTATCTAATTTAAAATATGTTGTGAGTGGGGGAGATGTATTAAATCCTAATCTTGAAATGGAAATAAATACTTATCTTGCCAAACATGGCTCAAAAGTTAAAATAACTCAAGGTTATGGCTTATCTGAGGCTTTAGCTGCTGTGACACTTGGATATGATAAAGTTAATAAGTCTGGTTCTGTTGGGGTACCTCTTCCATCTAATCACATTAAAATTATCGATCCCTCAACGCGTAAGACTTTAAAACCAGGAAAAATTGGGGAAATAGTTATTCATTCTAAAGCCCTTATGTTAGGCTATTTAAATGCCGAAACTGAGACTAACACTGCACTTCAAGTTCACGATGATGGGCACGTATGGCTTCATACAGGCGACCTTGGCTACATGGATAAAGATGGCTTCCTATTTTATCAAGGGCGTCAAAAAAGAATGATTATCACGAGCGGCTACAACGTCTATCCCGCTCACATAGAGGAAGTTATTGAAAGCCATCCTTCAGTCTTACAATGCAGTGTTGTCGGGATTCCTCATCCATATAAAAAAGAAGTAGCCAAAGCATTCATCGTTTTAAAAGAATCTAAAAAAAGTATGAATATTACCTCCGAATTAAAAGAACATTGTAAAAAATATTTAGCTCCCTATATGATTCCTTCTTCTTTTGTCTACCGCAAACAACTTCCAAAAACCAAACTCGGGAAGGTCGACTTTTTAAAATTACAAAGCGATATAGGTAGTGATGATGAATAAAATGCCCATAATATATCGAGTAGGACGTTTTTTACTATCGCCTTTGTTCAAACTTTACTATAACCCTAAGATCTATGGAAAAGAAAATCTCCAAATTCCTGGCAGCAAGATAATCGTTAGTAATCATTACCACTTATATGATCAATTCAACACCATTATTAGCACAAAGGAATTTATAAAATATTTAGCAAAAAAAGAGTACTTTGATTCTCCTTTAAAACGTTTTCTATTTTCTCATGTCGGCTGCATTCCCGTTGATCGCAGTAAAAAAGATGAATATGCGAGCATGGAAGCTAAGAATGTTTTAAACAAAATGAGTGCTATCGGTCTTTTTCCTGAAGGAACAAGAAATAAATTGAAACTTGATAGGCTAAAGAGTATTTATTATGAATACTATTTTGCCTGTTCATTTAAAACATTCCAAAAAAAACTTAAGTATACCAAAACATCAACTTTAGATAAATTAATCGAACTAAAAAATACTAATAAAATAACGTATGATGAATTTATTAATAATATTTTTAATATAGAAGTCTATTTAAGTAGTCTAGTAAAAAGAGGCATCATTACTCAGGATGAATACTTAGATGCCATGCTTTTAGATTTTAAGTATGGGGCAGTATCTCTTGCTAAAAAGACGGGATCTTACATAATTCCCTCCGTAATTACTGGGCATTATCGTTTTCGCAGCAAAGATATCACCATAAGATATGGAACCCCTTACAAAGTAGGGGACTTATCTCTTACTGAGGAAAATCAAATTCTCCGCAAGAAGATTATCGACTTATTAAAAGAAAATATATATTAGCACTTATGTATTGACAGTGCTAATATACTGTGATATAACATAATTGTAACAAGTTAAAAGGAGAACAATTATGGCAAAAAAACAATTTAAAGCAGAATCTAAAAAGTTAATGGATTTAATGATTAATTCAATTTATACTAACAAAGAAATATTCTTACGTGAACTTATTTCTAATGCAAGTGATGCAATCGATAAATTATATTATAAGTCTTTAACTGACGATTCTATTAAGATTAATAAAAGTGATTTTAAAATAGGTTTAAGTATTGATAAAAATAATAAAACTCTAACTATTACTGATAATGGTATTGGTATGACTAAAGATGAATTAGAGACTAATCTAGGAACTATTGCTAAATCTGGGTCGGAAGCTTTTAAATCAACTAATAAAAAAGCGGATGATATCGATATTATAGGGCAGTTTGGAGTTGGTTTTTATTCAGCATTTATGGTAGCATCTAAAATAGAAGTTATCAGTAAGGCTTATGGCAGTGATGAATCTTATAAATGGACTTCAACAGGAATTGACGGATATGATATTGCAAAGTCATCTAAGGAAGATTACGGAACAACAATTACACTAACAATTAAAGATTCTACAGATGATTATGACTATGAAGAATTTTTATCAGAACACAAAATATCATCAATTATTAAAAAGTATTCTGATTATATTACATATCCAATAATGATGAATATGACTCATCGCGAGTTAAAAGAAAATAGTGAAAACGAGTATGAGGATGTCACTCGTGAAGAAACTCTAAACGATATGATTCCTATCTGGAAACGCACTAAATCCAAAATAAAAGATGAAGACTATAACACATTTTATTCTGATAAATTCTTTGATTATGAATCCCCATTAAAAGTTATTCACAATCAAACAGAGGGAGTAGTAAGCTATAATTCTTTACTATTCATTCCATCTCATCCAGCATATGATTTTTATACTAAGAACTATGAAAAGGGCTTACAATTATACTCAAATGGTGTCTTAATTATGGAAAAATGCGCCGAGTTATTACCTGATTATTATAACTTCGTTAAAGGTGTAGTTGATTCGCCTGATTTATCCCTAAATATCTCTCGTGAAATTCTTCAACAAGATAAAACTCTAAAGACTATAGCTAAATCAATCGAAACCAAAATTACTAAAGAACTTATGGATATGCGTAGCCAAGATCGTGAAAACTATGAAAAGTTCTTCAAAGTTTTTGGAGCTAATATTAAATTTGGTGTTTACGATAACTTTGGAGTTAATAAAGACAAATTAAAGGATTTATTGTTATTTACCTCTTCTAAAACTAAAAAATTAATTACCTTACAAGAATATGTCGATAACAATAAAGAGCAAGATAAAATATATTATTGCTGCGGCGAATCTTTAGATAAGGTAGACAATTTACCTGTTGTGGAAAGCTACAAAGATAAAGATATTGAAATACTTTATTGTACGGATTATGTTGATGAATTTGTACTACAAACACTTATCAATTACAATGATAAGAAATTTACTAATATCGCTACTTCTGAAAGTGATCTATCAACTGATGAGGAAAAAGAGCAAATAAAAAAACACAATGAAAGTGCTGAAAATATGTTTAAGACTATGCAATCAGCCATCGATGTTAAAGAGATTCGCTTTACTAATAAACTAAAAAAACATGCTGTATGTTTAACTAGTAAGGGTAATGTAACAATAGAAATGGAAAAAGTTATTAATGCTATGCCAACTGACGAACAAGTTAATGCCGAAAAAATCCTTGAGATAAATGAAAATCATGAACTTGCTAAGAAACTAGAGAGCATTAAAGATGAGGAAGAGTTAAAAAGATATGCTAAAATTCTTTATGCCCAAGCACGCTTAATTGAAGGATTGCCAATCGATAACCCAACAGAGATTACTAATTTAATTTGTGAAGAATTAGCTAAATAGACATTGCTAGCTTGAAGTGATAAAATAAATGTAGACATCGTCTGCATTTTTAAATTACTAAAAATAAAAAAAGGAGCTTCTCTATGTCGTTAATTATAGAATATTTTTTATATTTCATTATTTATGCATTTTTCGGTTGGCTACTAGAAGTCATATGTAAGCTCATTGAAAAAAAGCGCTTCATCAATCGTGGGTTCTTACTTGGGCCCATTTGTCCAATATATGGGTATGGAGTACTTGCGATAATCATCCTTATTGGTTCCCTAAAAGGAGACATTTTAGCTGTCTTCTTAAAGTCCATACTAGTTTGTTCCATCTTAGAGTACTTTACGAGTTATTTTATGGAAAAACTTTTTAAAGCACGCTTCTGGGATTACTCACATCATAAATATAATTTAAATGGTCGTATTTGCTTAGAGACGATGATTCCTTTTGGTTTATTAGGTGTTTTAGTTGTCTATATTATCCATCCACCTATCGCGCACCTTTTAAGCCAGTTTAGTTTGCAAACCAAGAGTATAGTTGCTACTATAATTTTTATCATTTATCTTGCTGATAATGTATTCTCATATTTTATTTTGAATAAAATTAAATGTGAGATAAAATTAAGTAAAAAGGATAATACTGAAGAATTAAAACAATATATAGTAAATTGGTTAGATAATAATTCCATTTTTTATCGTCGTCTTAAATCTTCATATCCTAACTTTATCATCGCTATTAAGAACATCAATGAAAATTTAAAAGAATTAAATCGGAACACTATAAAGAATCTTAAGAACAATGTGAAGAAGAGGAAGTGAATTATGGATATCTTTAATTATGTAAAAACATTTGGGCACCATCCATTTAGTGAACAAGAATTTAATGAAGTAGATAATTTAGTCTTAGCCTGTTTATCATATTTAGATTTTACGAGGATAGTTCCCTCAAACAAAAATTCTATAACTATTAAACAAGCTGCGAAAGAGTATTTTTCTACTCATGATAAAAAAAGTGTCTATCGCATTGGCTTTGCTCAAAAAGATGCCTATAAATTATTAAAGTTAGCTAGCACATCTATTCGTTATCAAGATATCCTAATATCGCATTATCGTTATATCTCGAGTCTTGACTCCCAATTTTCTGCTATGACATTTAAGATTACTAAAAAACTCAAATACATTGCTTTTGAAGGAACAGATGAACTATTAAGCGGCTGGAAAGAGGACGCCTATATGGCTTTCAAATTTCCTGTTGATGCTCAAAAATATGCGATTGATTATTTAAATGAAGTAGTATCACTACTGGATTCTAACATTATTTTAGGAGGACACTCCAAGGGTGGTAATCTAGCTTTAGTAGCTGGAATGTATGCTAACATATTCATTCGTCCTAAAATAAAAGCTATCTATTCTAATGATGGTCCAGGTCTTCGAAAAGAGGAGTTTTATTCTCCTAAATATGAACGCATTAAGAAGTATTACACGCATATCATTCCTAGTTATAGCTTAATTGGCACCCTTTTATATAATGATCACTATCATATAGTTGCATCAATCCATAAGAACATTTTAGCCCATGCTGCTAGTTCCTGGGTTATCGAAGATAATCACTTTAAGACTTCTAAACAACACTACAAATCAGCAGCCATAGAAGAGAAACTTAATAACTATATTGACACCATTTCTTATGAAGATCAAGAACAAGTTGTAAAAGAACTATTCAGTGAGCTAGAACATGAAGGCATCAATACCATACCCGATTTATTTAAACTAAAAACTATTCTTAAAGTCATTAAAAGAATAAATAACATCAATCCTAAAACCAAAAAAATGTTAATCGAAATATTAGAAATTATTATCAGTAGTTATATATAACATAAATTTGTGTTATAATAACAATAATAAACCTAACATGATCAGGAAGGCTCTATATGAAAAAATTATTTATTATTTTGGCAACTCTTATTTTCTTAACTGGCTGTACTCCTAAAAATGGAAATTCAGTGTCTAAACTAGAGACAACTATTTATAGAACTAATAATCACGATGAATTAATAATAGAGGAGGGTGTACGCGTTATTTCTAAGGAGTTTACGGATAAAGATACATTCTATTATTCGAGTTTACTCACTGTTGAATACGGAGTAAGTAATACTTTAGAGATTGAAAATAAAATCAAAGAAGAAACTAATTCTTATGATGTTTTATACTTCCATTTCTCCTTTAAAACTGGAGATGTTGCTTATGCCGAAATGGAAAGTAACCACATCTATGACTATGAAACTATTTTAATAAAATCTTATGCTCATGATTCATGGCACATTTACAAAATGGATGGCATACAAAAAGTATCAAATTAGCTTGATACTTTTTAATTTAGTAAATAAATACTATATGAAAGATATGTAGCAAATAAAATCCATAATCCATAAGGAATATTTAAATAAAAACTCTTTTTATGATATTTAAAAAACAAGAATAACATTGCATAAGAGACCATATCTAAAACGATTATTTCTGCAGTAGCAATAAATCTAAACTTTAAATTAAAAAATAGTAATGGCCAAATATTATTCAAAAATAAAACTAAATAGTAAACCTTATCTACTTTTCCATCAATTGTATTCTTTTTATAAAGATAAAACGATATTCCAAGTAGTAAATAAAGGATCGTCCAAACTATTCCAAATACATGTGGACTAGGCGCTAACTTAGGACGTATTAAATATTGATAATCAATATGATCCCTAATTAAAAATGCACAACATATACTTAGAGCTAACGGAAAAAAGATATAAAATATATTTTTAATTTTTTGCATTTATCATCACATTACTAGTATATGATTTAATCTCTTATATATTCATGCAATATTGATTCATAAAATAGCCATTAAAATATATAATGTACTATGAACAATTTTGAAATAATTTTAATTGCAGTATCTTTAGCAAGTGACGCATTTGCTGTTGCTTTATCCAAAGGTTTCTCCGTTAACAGGTTAAAAATATCCTATATCTCTAAAGTGGGAATATTCTTTGGTGTATTTCAAGGCTTAATGCCAATCTTAGGGTTTATCTTGTCTTTAAATATTGGTAAATATTTAATTCGTTATAATTATTTAATTGGTTTTCTCGTTTTATTTATTATTGGTTTATCGGGATTCCTTGATAAAAAAGAAGAAGAGAATGACAAGTTTGATATCTTGACGATGCTTGTTTTAGCTATATCAACCTCGCTTGATGCATTTTCTATTGGTGTAACAGCTTCTCTAATGATAGATAGTATTTACTATCCAGCAGCTATTATTGCTTTAATAACGTTTGTATTATCTATAATAGGAATTATTTTAGGGCATATTTTAAAAGACAAAATAAAAATACCAGCTAAAAAAATAGGTGGTATAATTCTTATGCTTTTAGGAATAAAAATGCTTATCAAATATATTCATCTATTTTAATAAGCGCACCTTTTTATCATTAAAATCTTTTAAAAATATATCATCATAGTAGCTAGCATCTTCATAAACACGGGAAATATCCGCATCATCATTCATATCATATACACTTTCTGTATCTCTCATATTGCAGTACATCAAGCGGGCTTTTGAAAGTAAATTAACCGCTTTTAATAATGTAACATAATCGATTATAGTTGGTAAAATAACTTTTAAATCACTCACAATACCATTATCATCAAGCTTATATAAAACACCTGTATAATCATCTTCAGCATCAGTTATATCAAAATTAGAAATAATGCGTTTCTTGATAAAATCAACAAATTCTGGTGCATCACTATACATCTTAAGTATATCATCAGTTGTAAAAATCGCAGCTAGCAGATTATTTTTAAACTCTTCATTATCTTTTATTGATACATGTCCTTTCTTTATTCTTTTTGCTCGGTAATCTTCTTTCATGGAAGCTGCCATCGCTACATCAGCAAAAATAGTTTCATAATATTCAATCTCTAACTCTTTAGTGCTATTCATAAAATCAATTAATTCTTCTACTGAACCTATATCAAGTGTACTCAAGTGTTTACTCATGAATTTAAGCATGCTTTTTTCATATTTTCCAATTTCAATAAATTCTTTAATAGCTTTTAAAACATCTTTAGTAACAGGACTATTTACCCCAAACGCCACTAGTGAATTTACCCAAGTTAAAAAGGCATTTTTTATCATTTGTGTATTTTCATCTCTAATAAAACTTAGATAATCGTGTCTTTCATAATTAAAACTTTTTCTATCATCATTTTTTCCCATATTATCTCCTCATTGTTGCATATTATAGCTGATAAAGTAAGCATATACAAGTTTATATAGTAAATAGCTTAAAATATGTTGTATAACAAAACGAGAAGAAATTTGAATTTAAACCTAGGGCAGGTGTTGATTTATGAGAATGTATTGTTTCGTTTTAAATTTTATAGTAAAATCAGTTAAAGAATGGGGAGAAAAAACAAATGCGATAGGGACAGTGTCAAAAGTAGGAAGATATGTCGGAACATACGCACATATAGAAGGTAGTATATGTAATTAGATAGTCATTATTCGACTTTAAAGTTTAAATAGTTTCAAATTCCAACCCCCAAAAAAGTCCTCCTTCCTAGAAAGAGAACCTTAACTTTTATATAAAATAAAAACTTACGAACATTTTACAATCCGTAAGTTGTTTTCAAATGGGGCGAAATAAGGGAATCGAACCCTTGCATAATAGAGCCACAATCTACCGTGTTAACCACTTCACCAATTCCGCCATAACACCATTAATTCTAACAAAAAAAACTTAATTGTGCAAGTCCAAAAGTAAATTAAAACAAAAAATAAGTAAAATGTGTCTAGACATGCTATAATGAATATACGGAGGGTATTATGTTAGATAAAAATACATGGATTAAAATTGCTATTGTCTTAGTTGCATTTGTTGGTATTTCTTTATATAGCCAAGCTAAATTTAATCAAACCCATATCCAAAAATGGTTGATATGTACATACAATACTCCTTACGAAAACTACGAAGAAACGTTAAAATTTAATTTTATCGAGGGAATTATGTATGAATATGAACGCATTGAAGTGATGGATACTAATAAAAAAGCAGAATTAACTGAAACCTACAATGAGACATATGAAAAAATTAAAAACCATTTAGATGATGATCTTCGTTATGAATTAAGTGAAAAGGGTGATAAAGTTGAAATATACACCTATATCAAAACTTTAAATAAAGAAGGATTTTTCAATAATTATATGCAATCGAAAAACATTTCTTTTAATTCAAATATTAATCAAATTAAAGAGGTATTAAAAGAAGAATATACATGCCATAAAGAGAGGAGTTAGGTGAATAACATGGGAAAAATTTACTTATTAGCTAGCTCAAGCTATCATGTCATTAATAAGGAAATTGCGGCCATCGCCCTTACAAATACTAATATCACTGTTGAGTCATTAAATGATACGACTATATACGACTGTATTGACGACGCATCTTATCTTGGCCTTTTTAATGAAGATCGCATAATCATCATCAAAGATGTTAAATACTTTGCTGGTAAATCTAATTACGAAGAAGAGAGCAAAGCTATTATTTCTTTTTTAGAACACTTAGATGAAAGTATAACCATTATTTTTATCTGTGATGGTATTTTAAAAAGTAAGGATATAACTAAAAGTGTACTTAAGCTAAATGGCACTATTATCGATAAAAGCGAGATTGGCGATGAAGAGATGGTGAGTATTATTGCT
Source organism: uncultured Bacilli bacterium (assembly GCA_950097225.1). Classification (GTDB taxonomy): domain Bacteria; phylum Bacillota_I; class Bacilli_A; order RF39; family UBA660; genus CAG-582. Next base: position 60,297 of record CATNCE010000002.1, on the reverse strand, counting down.
AGCTATGCTGAATCTCTTTCCATAACTATTGATACCCCCGCCACTAACGAATTGCTAAGCCGCAGTCTAAAGAATATAGATGTTGCTATTCAAGAAATCGATAAATTATCCAACGTTTCTTCTCATATAACTTTAGAGATCATCAAAGAATATGGTATCAGTTTAGATAATATTGATTCATTTGAATTCTCTAATGCAGTAGTTAATAAAAACTTTGGAAAAGCCTTTGGCTTATTTGATAAACTTTTACTAAGTGGGGTCGATGAATTTGCCATATTAGGACTTTTGGCTTCTAGTTACACTAATATGTATATGGTAAGAGATGCCGTTAATCATGGTTTAACTGACGAAGAAATTGCTAAAAAGCTTGGGTACTCAGGGACAGGACGTGTTTATGTCATGAAAAAGAATAGTAAAATATACACGCTAGATGAACTAAGAGATATCATTATCTCTCTATCAGAATTAGATCTAAAATTAAAAAATGGCTATAAAGCCATTTATGAGATAAAAGAGTTCTTACTTAATTTATAAGAGCTTTTATTTTGTCCGTATTTTTAAAATTTAATTTTGCAATTTCTGGTAACTTATCCATACCATATTTTTTTATTATTGCCGCTCCGACTTCATCAACAGTGCCTGATGCTCCCTTAGGAATTTTCATGCCTAAATTAGCAGACAATTTATCCATCTCTGTTAAAAATATATAGCGGCTTATTATACTTGAAACGGCAACACTTAAACACTTATCTTCAGCATGCGTTGTAAACGTTATATTAGTCGTCTTGTCCTTAGCTTTAGTAATGTGTTTAAAATAAAGAGTAGGGAAACAAAACTGATCAACCACAATATATTTATAATCAAATTTTGCCTTGCTATTTAATTCTGTTAAAACGCGATTATGTAAAATTGCCTTAACCTGATTCATATTAGTAATTCCCCACTTATTGTAAGTTGAACAATTTAAAATATATGTTACATGTGGATACTCCTTCATAAGAATAGGACCAATACTGCGGATTTTATCATCAGTTACCTTTTTAGAATCCCTTACACCTAATTCATATAATTTAGCTATTTTTTCTTTAGAAACATACGAAGCAGTCACAACTATTGGACCAAAATAATCTCCCGTTCCAACCTCATCAGAACCAATCGTAGCAACACCCTTGAATCTATCGTCCTTTAAGTCTTCTTTTTTCTCTTCCTTTTTTTCTTTTTCCTTGTTTATTTCACCATCGATATCGCGTTTATTAATAATTCGTTCTTGCTCCGTCCAATAGCTAGCCTCAATGTCTGCTCCAATTCCTTGAAACATTACTTTTCCAGACTCATAAAGTGTTATGACACAATCATAATCTTTGACTTGAAATACCGAATAGGGAGGTTTTTTATCTAAAAAACGATCCTCATAAAATTTGATCATCTCATCTTTCAAATTATCCGACACTTTAAACACAATAGTTTGCTGCTTCATACAATCACCTGCCATTAATTTTAACATAATTTATTGCTTTTTAAAATATAATTATATATAATTAATATCAGGAACATAGCAGATTATTGCTATTTTACTTACCTAAGGAGTGTCGTATGATTTATTTAGATATTATTATTATCATGTTACTTGTGATTGGTTTTATTGAAGGATGGAAAAAGGGAATGCTAACTAGCGCTGTTAACTTAGTGGCATCAATTCTTATCTTTGTTTTGGCGTTTATCCTTAAAGGGCCGATTAGTTTAATCCTAATCTCGCATTTTCCCTTCCTAAAATTTAATGGTATATTTGCTGGCATTACATCATTTAATATTCTCTTGTATGAAGCCATCGCCTTTTTTATCTTAACGATCCTTATAACGATTGCCTTTAAATTACTACTAAAACTAACTGGTATATTTAATAAAGTAATCAATGCAACCATTATTCTTGGCTTACCAAATAAACTTTTAGGGTCTTTGATTAATACAGTTCGTTATGTCATTATTAGCTTTATCATCATATTCATTTTAAGTATGATTCCAGCTACTAGTCACTTTGTAAACGAAAGCAAAGTGAGTAAAGGTCTTTTAAATGGAACTCCGATTTTATCTTCTGCCACTAAAGATATTAATCACTCAATAAAAGAGATTTATAATCTAGTTAAGAAGCTTGACTCAGATGTTCCTAAAGATGAAATTAACAAAGAAACTATGGAAATATTATTAAAGTATGATATTATAAATAAAGAAACAGCAATTAATCTTCATAAAGAAGGTAAACTCGATATTGCTGAGTTTGATGAGCTAATAGAAAATAAGAGGTGATTTTATGGAAATTAATCAAGAAATGGAACTACCTAAATTAAAAGCCGACATCGTTATGCAGGCCAAAAATAAGTATCATGCTGATTTAGATAAATTAATTAATATCGGTAAATCAAACATCACCGTTTTAGAAGCTATTGATGAGCTAGCTAATCACTTAGATAACACGAATTTAGTTAAGTTAAGTGAAAGTCCTAAACCATTTACTGAAGTGGTCGATGACTTGGTAATGCAGGCTAAAAAGGGCTATAATTTAGTAATAATTGATAAAATAAAATTGCGTAATGAAGGGGAATCGTCGTTTTCAATTGAAGATATTGCTACCTCAATAAACCCTACCTTTGGGTTAGAAAACGCCTATGTACGTTTCTTCATCGAGTACTTGACAAGTCTTCTTAATCGCTGCCAAAACATCAAGGAAATTGAAGAACTTGTTAGTCGTGTTTTAAAAGCTATAAGTACTAAATGCTTAGAAGTTATCTCTAAAGTTAACATGATGTTAGAAGAATATGCGAATAAAATATCTATTATTAGTGATACTGAATATGTAAGGAGTGTATAAAATGATAAAATATTTAAAAGAAAATGATTTTGAAGAAGAAGTAAAAAGTGGAGTAGTGCTAGTTGATTTTTACGCTGATTGGTGTGGACCATGCCGTAGAATGGGCGAAATACTAGAAACTCTTGAAGATGTTAATGTCCTTAAAGTTAATACTGATGAACACAATGAACTTGCAAGTGCATTTGGCGTTATGAGTATTCCAACTCTTGTTTTATTTAAAGATGGAACAAATACTGGTAAGTTAATCGGCTTACAAAGTAAAGAAGACATTATTGATTTTGTAAATTCTAAAAATTAAATCTCAGAGCTGAGATTTTTTTCTTTGCAAATACATTCGCAAATATTGTTATATTTTCTGGTATATGATAAAATTAATGTACTAGAGGTGATTTTATGGACAACACAACTCTATTTAATATTGATGAAATAAAGAGTGCATTAGTTGAGACTACATTAATGGAGGTAACTGATGCTCTTAAAGAAAAAGGCTACAATCCTATCAGTCAAATAGTTGGTTACTTAGTAAGTGGGGATCCCGGTTATATAACTAACCACAAAGATGCTCGCAATAAACTTTTGTCTCTTGATCGTGGCGAAATATTAGAAACTATTGTAAGGAGCTATATCGAAAATTAATGAAGTGTTTAGGAATGGATTTAGGAACTAAGACACTTGGGCTAGCAACTTCTGATAAACTAGGAATGATTGCAAGTCCCTATAAGACTATTCGTTATGAGAATTTAGATGATCTCGTTGATGAAGTTATAAAGCTTATTAAAGAACTTCGAATCGAGGTCCTTGTTTTAGGTTATCCTAAAAATATGAATAATTCATTGGGGTTTGCTATCGAACGAACCGAGAATTTCAAGAATTTATTGGCTGCCAAAACGGATTTAGCAATTGAATTAGTTGATGAACGTTTATCGACGGTTGAAGCTGAGAAATATTTGATTTCTTCTGATGTTAGAAGGGAAAATCGTAAAAAAATTATAGATAGTGTAGCCGCTAGTCTTATACTAGATACATACTTAAGAAGAGTAGAAGGGAATAAATAATATGAATATGGAAGATGCAAAATTTATTGTAAAAGATGAAAAAGGAGTAGAAAAAGAGTACTACAAATTATTTACTTTTGATTCTGATGAAACTGGTAAAAGCTATATTGCCTATACGGATAATTCTACTGATGAAAAAGGAAATGTTATAATTCGTGCTAATACCTATGACCCAACTGGCCAAGATTTATCACTACAACCTCTTACAAGTGATAAGGAATGGAAAGTAATTGAAAATATTTTGATTTCAACCCAGGAACAACTTCGTGAGCAAATGGCTAAAGAAAGTAGTGAATCTAATGAAGACGGAACAAACAACGAATAGGATTGCCAAAAGAATTGCTATCATTTTCGTAATTATTTTTGCCATTTTCTTCATGTGCATTATTGGCGTTGCTGGTTATTTCTTTTACACATTAGCGCCAGTTGATAAAAATAGTGGTGAGGAAATAACGTTCGTTTTAGCGCGTGGCTGGGGGACGAATAAAGTGGCTGATGAATTAGAGAGACAAGGCTTAATCAAAAATGCTTTGACTTTCAAAATCTATCTTAAAGCTAATTCTAAGGTTAACTTTCAGGCGGGATCCTATTCACTATCTAAAAACATGAGTGTTGATGAAATAATTGAAATCTTCAAAAATGGTAAAAATACTATTCAAGATACTATTAGTATTACTTTTGTTGAAGGAAAGAAAATTCCTTATTATGCTAAAAAAATATCTGAAAGTTTTCCATATTCTGAAGAAGAAGTTTTAGCTAAAATGTCTAATCAAGATTATTTAAAAAAACTTATCAAAGATTATTGGTTTATGGATGATGCCGTTTTGTCACCGAATCTTTATTATCCGCTAGAGGGATACCTATTTCCTGATACTTATGAATTTGAACGCGATGCTACTCTTGAGGGCATCATTAAGAAAATGTTAGATCAACTAGATTCTAAATTGACGACTTATAAAGAAGAGATAAACTTAACAAATAAGTCTATACATAATTTACTTACGCTAGCAAGTATGGTAGAATTAGAAGCTGTAACGCCCGATGATCGTTTAGAAACGGCAGGAGTATTTAAAAATCGCCTAAATACTAAAATGACTTTAGGAAGTGACGTTACCACTTATTATGGTGTAAAAAAAGAGATGAGCGAAAGCTTATACATGAGTGAAATAAATGCTTGTAATGCATATAATACTAGGGGAACCTGTGCTATTAACGGGTTGCCAATCGGCCCAATATGTAATCCATCATTATCATCAATTGTTGCCGCAGTAAATCCTAACGAAACTGAAAATTACTACTTCGTAGCAGATCGCAATAACAAAGTGTATTTCAGTAAAACATATGCAGAGCAAAATCAAGTTATTAATAATTTAAAAAAACAAGGCTTATGGGCTGAGTAAGAGGTGTAAAACAATAAATGAATGAAATAATAAAAGAAATGGAACGTTATGCTGAGGCAAACAATGTTCCTATCATTGAAAAAGATTCAATTGAATTTATTCGTAAATATATAAAACTTAATAATGTAAAAAGTATTTTAGAGTTGGGAACAGCTATTGGCTATTCGGCAATTCTTATGGCTTCAACTGATAAAAGCGTTGAAGTTACGACGATTGAACGCGACGATAAACGCTATCGTGAAGCTGTTAAAAATGTCAACGAGTGTGGGATGAGTAATCAAATCAATATTGTATTTAATGATGCTTTAGATGTGAATCTAGCAGGGCATAAATACGATCTAATATTCATCGACGCTGCCAAAGGACAATATATTAAATTCTTTGAGAAATTCGAAAACTACTTAAATCCAGAAGGGGTTATTATAACCGATAATCTAAAATTTCATGGTTTAGTAGAAAATAAAGATAAAGTTGAATCTAAAAACGTTTTAGGTTTAGTAAATAAAATTGAAAAATATATTGAATTTTTAAAAGCTCACGATGAATATACCACTAAATTTTATGATATAGGTGATGGTTTATCAGTAAGTTTCAGAAAGAATGATACTAATGTCAAAAATATTGATTAATATTAACAATTTAGATATGATTAATGAGTACGAGAAAATTGGCATAACCAATTTTCTTTTTGCAATACCAGAGTTTTCTATTGGCTATACAAAAATACCCATTGCAAGTATACCAAGTAATGCTTATATCCTTATTAATCGAGTGCTTGATACAGAAAGTATTGATAAGTTAAAAAGGTTAGCTCCTGAATTAATGCGCTTCAAAGGAATTTTCTTTGAGGACGTTGGCGTGTTCAATATTTTTTCTAATACGAATCTAGAATTGATTTGGTATCAGAATCATTTTGCAACTAATGCATCATCCATTAATACCTGGCTCGATTTAGGTGCTACATCAGCGGTTATTAGTAATGAACTTACCCAAGAGGAAATAAAAGATATTATCGCGTCTTCTCATAAACCATTAGTGTTTACTATTTTAGGGAAAAACCAAATAATGTATTCTAGAAGAACGCTATTAAGTAACTTTAATGAATATAGTAACTTACCAAAAAACCATAAAATGACCTTAAAAGAGTCACACACTAATAATACTTTTCTTGCATTAGAAGAAAAAAATGGAACAATTATCTATAATGATGAATACTTTAACTATGTAAAATTACAACAGGAAATACCAGATGACAAAATCAAATTTTATCTAGTAATGAATTTGGATTTGCGTGTTGAACAAATAAAAGATATTTTAGATGGGCAAGAATTTGGAAGTTCTGGCTTCTTATCTAAGAAAACCGTCTATAGAATGAGTGAGTATAATGATCGATAATATTGAACTTTTAGCACCAGCTGGAACAATTGAAAAAATGCGCTTTGCTTTTCACTATGGGGCAGATGCCGTTTATTTTGGTGGAAAAAACTATTCTTTAAGAGCTAATGCCAAAAATTTTGATTTATCAGAAATGCAGGAAGCGGTTTTATTTGCTCATAGTATGAATAAGCGCGTATATGTTACTGTTAATATCGTATTTCACAATGAAGACTTAAGTGGCTTATTAGAATATTTGCAATACCTAAGTTCGATTAAGGTTGATGCCATAATCACTAGTGATATCGCGGTAATGAACATGATAAGGGAACATAAGATAGATTTGGAGATACATATTTCTACACAAGCAAGCATATTAAATTATGAAGCTGCTTTATTTTATAAAAATATGGGAGCAACAAGAGTAGTACTAGCTCGTGAAGCTAGCAAGGAAGATATTAGGAGAATTAAGGAAGAAACTGGTTTAGAAATTGAATGTTTTGTTCATGGTGCTATGTGTACGAGCATCTCTGGGCGCTGTGTCTTATCAAATTATTGCACTAATCGTGATTCTAATCGTGGAGGGTGTGCACAAATATGCCGTTGGACCTTCGATTACCTAGATTCAGATAAAAAAATAACCGATGAGCCATTTTCTATGACCCCAAAAGATTTGAATATGGTTCCCTTAATTGAAAGTATGATCGAATCGGGCGTAAATTCTTTTAAAATAGAAGGGCGTATGCGTTCAATATATTATGTTTCAACGGTTATTTTAATTTATCGCCGATTAATAGATAAGTTAAAAACTAATACACTTACTAAAGAATATCAAGAGTATGCCTTAAAAGTGTTAAATCGCGTAGCTAATCGTGACTCGGCTCCTCAATTTTTTGCTTCTCTCCCAGGTGTTAATGAACAATACTACCTTGGCCGCGAAGAATTATCTAATCAAGATTTTTTAGGACTTGTTTTGGATTATCAAGATGGAGTAGCAACTATTGAACAGCGCAATAATTTCAAAAAAGGCGATATGGTTCAAGTTTTTGGGCCAAGTCATGAAACTTATACATTTCAAATAAAAAACATCATAGATGAGTCAGGAGAAAGTATCGATGTTGCTCGTCATCCCCAAATGATCATCAAAATTAATTGTCCTTATGAAATACATAAATACGACATGATGAGAATAAAAATGTTTGACATTTAAATGAAAGTATACTATCATTTTAAAGTAGTTTTATTGAAATGAAAATAATATTACAAAGAAGGGTGAATTTTATGTCAGAAAAGAAAGAAATCAAATTGACAAGTGATGGATATAATGAAATTCAAAAAGAACTTGTTAAGTTAAGAGAAGAAGATAGACCTAGAATAATTCAAGCTATAAAAGAAGCGCGTGAACAAGGCGATTTATCAGAAAATGCCGATTACGATGCTGCTCGTGATGAGCAAGCTAAGATTGAAACTAAGATTATTGAGTTAGAACACATGCTTGAACATGCCACAATCATCTCTGAAGCTAAAGAAGGGGAAGTTGGTTTAGGCTCAACTGTAACTGTAGCTTTTGTTGATGACGAAGAAGATGAAGACCAATATAAAATCGTAGGGTCCCTAGAAGCTAATATTCTTGAAAACAAAATATCTGATGAATCAGCAATGGGCTCTGCTTTATGCGGACACAAAGTAGGAGATATTGTAACTATTGAAAGTCCTAATGGTTCATACGAAGTAAAGATTGTTAAAATTGACTAACAATCTTTTATTTTTGTGAAAAAATATTGTTTAAGGCTTTAAATTTTGCTATAATATTGATATTCGAAGGGGAAAATTGATGGAGCACTACTTTACAAACAACGACAATTTAAAAAGTGAATTTAGAACGATCATCTACAAACATGGTGATGAAATAACTGAATTTACAAGTGACTTAGGAGTCTTCTCTAAAGATAAAGTTGATTTTGGCAGCAATCTGTTAATTGATACTTACTACAAATATGGAAGAAAAAACGTTAAAGTCCTTGATGTCGGTTGCGGATATGGTATTATTGGTATCTTGCTTGCAAAGTATATGAATACGACATCGACACTAATTGATGTTAATAAACGTGCCGTTCATCTTGCCGCCATGAATATCAAAAAAATAGGAGTAAACGCCAAAGCTTTTGAATCTGATATTTATAATGCAGTAAGTGATACTTATGATGTAATAATAACCAACCCTCCGATTAGAACTGGTAAACAGACCGTTTTAAAAATTCTCACATCGGCCAAGGAATATTTGCGTCCTTCGGGAGAATTATGGTTTGTTATAAGAAAAGATCAAGGGGCAAAAAGTATTATGGAAATTCTAAAAAATACTTATAACATTGAAGTACTAGAGAAAAGTAAAGGTTTTTTCATAATTGTTGCCAAAAATGATTGACACTAAAGTAAAATGCCTATATAATTTTGCATTAGTGGCGAATACTCCTTTTTTACGTGGAGTTCACAAAAAATTACTATAGTATTGGGGTGAAAAGATGGCATACAAAGTTCAAAAATTTGGTGACCATAGAGAACGAAGAAGTTTCTCAAAAACAACGAACGCCTTAGCATTAACAGACTTATTAGCTATTCAAAAAGATTCGTACAATACATTCTTAACTGAGGGTATTGATGAGGTAATTAAGGATATATTCCCTGTAGAATCGTTTACAGGAAAAATATCTTTGGATTTTGAAAACTATAGTTTTGATGCACCAAGATATGGCGTAAAAGAATCAAAAGAGCGTATGGTAACATATTCAGCTCCATTAAAAGTTCAAGCTAGAGTTTTTATTCATGAAACTGGGGAAGTAAAAGAGCAAGAGATTTTCCTAGGCGACATGCCAATGATGACTGAAGCTGGGACGTTTATCATAAACGGAGTAGAAAGAGTTATCGTTTCGCAATTAGTAAGAAGCCCATCTATCTATTTTAAACGTGAAATAGATAAAAATGGACGTCCAGTAGTATCTGGTGAGATTATCCCTAACCGTGGAACATGGTTGGAATTTGAACTTGATGCAAGAGATGTTGTATATGTAAGAATTGATAGAACGCGTAAAGTTACTATTACAACACTTTTACGTGCACTAGGTCTTTCTAGTGACGAAGAAATTTTAGAAGTATTCGGAGAAGATAATGTATTTATCAAAAATACATTAGAAAAAGACTCAACTAAGAATACAGATGAGGCATTAATTGAAATTTATGAGAAGTTAAGACCTGGAGAACCAGCAACTCTAGATTCAGCAAAGAACCAAATGATTACTAGATTCTTCGATAAATTCCGTTATGACTTAGCTAAAGTAGGACGTTATAAATTTAATAAAAAATTAAATGTATTAGATCGTCTACTTGGCATGACTATTGCTGAGGATATCAAAGATGGTAAAGAAGTTATATGTCCATCAGGTACTATAGTTGATAAAACTATGCTTGAAAAAATTAGACCAATTTTTGCAAATGGTTACAATATAAAAGAAGTAACTATTAACGAAGAGTTAGATCAATATAATAAAATTCAAACTATTAAAGTATTTGATAAGAAGCAAGAAAATAAAGTCATTACTATTATTGGTAATGATCAATCAATTGACTCAAGACGTTTAACTATTTCCGATGTTTATGCTGCTGTAAGTTATTATTTAGATTTACTAGCTGGCTTTGGAAGTGTTGATGAGATTGACCATTTAGGAAATCGTCGTGTACGTCAAGTTGGTGAATTGATTCAAAATCAATTTAAAACAGGAATTGCTCGTATGGAAAGAGTTATTCGTGAGCGAATGACTACTCAAGAATTAGATGCAATAACTCCAAAAACATTAATTAATATTCGCCCAGTTACGGCAGCAATGAAAGAGTTCTTTGGATCCAGTCAATTATCTAAATTCATGGATCAAATCAACCCAATTGCTGAGTTAACTGACAAACGTCGTCTATCGTCTTTAGGACCAGGTGGATTATCAAGAGATCGTGCTGGAATGGACGTTCGTGACGTTAACGTATCGCACTATGGTCGTATTTGTCCTATCGAATCTCCAGAAGGAGCTAACATCGGACTTATTACTTCACTAGCAAGTTACGCTAAAATAAATGAATATGGTTTCATAATGACTCCATATCGTCGTGTTGATAATTGTCATGTAACTGATGAAATTATCTATATGACAGCTGATGAAGAAGCAGATTACTATATCGGACAAGCAACAATTGCTATGGATGATAAAAATAATATTATTGAAGAAGAACCTATTTGTCGTTTTAATGGTGATAACGTTTCGACTAAAAAAGAAAATATCAATTATATCGATGTTGCCCCAAGTCAAATCGTATCAATAACTACAAGTATAATTCCATTCTTAGACCATGACGATGCAACTCGTGCTCTAATGGGTTCAAACATGCAACGTCAAGCTGTTCCTTTAATAAAGACAGAAGCTCCGCTAATCGGTACAGGGGTTGAATACATTGCCGCTAGAGATTCTGGAAGCACAATCGTATGTAAGGCCGATGGTGTAGTAGAATATGCTGATGCTAAGAAAATAGTTGTTAAAACAGCTAAAGATAAAGACGTATACTATTTAGCAAATTTCGAAAGAAGTAATGCTGAGAGTTGTATAAACCATTCTCCAATTGTTTCAATTGGTGAGAAAGTTCATGCTGGTGAGGTTATCGCCGATGGACCTTCGACTGACAAAGGAGAATTAGCTTTAGGTAAAAACATGGTTGTTGCATTCATGACATGTAATGGATATAACTATGAGGATGCCGTAGTATTAAACGAAAGAATTGTTAAGGATGATGTGTATACTAATTTACACATTGAACATTACGATATTGATTGTCGTGATACTAAACTTGGACCTGAAGAGATTACTCGTGATATACCAAATGTATCAGAAGATGCTCGTAAGAATCTTGATTCTGAGGGAATCGTTCGCATTGGAACAGAAGTTCATGAGGGGGATATCCTAGTTGGAAAAGTAACACCAAAAGGTGTTCAAGAGCTTACATCTGAAGAAAAGCTATTACATGCAATATTTGGTGAAAAGACTCGTGAAGTTCGTGATACCTCACTACGTGTAGCTCACGGAGCCGATGGTATCGTTCATGATGTTAAAGTTTATACTAAAGAAAACAGTGATGAATTACCAGCTGGCGTATCTAAAGTTGTTCGCGTTTATATCGTTCAAAAACGTAAGATTCAGGTTGGAGATAAAATGTCTGGACGTCACGGAAATAAAGGAGTTGTATCCCTAATACTACCAGAAGAGGATATGCCTTATTTACCAGATGGTACACCAGTAGATGTTGTTTTAAATCCACAAGGTGTTCCAAGTCGTATGAATTTAGGACAAATTCTTGAATTACACTTAGGTATGGCTGCTAAAAAATTAGGTGTTCATGTTGCTACTCCAGTATTTGATGGAGCAACAATTGATGAAATTTATGAAATGATGGCTGAGGCTGGAATGGATTCTGATGGTAAAACTTGGTTATATGACGGACGTACTGGTGAAACATTTGAAAATCGTGTATCAGTTGGTGTCATGTATATGATTAAGCTACACCACATGGTGGATGATAAATTACATGCTCGTTCTACTGGACCATACAGTTTGGTAACACAACAACCACTTGGAGGTAAAGCTCAATTCGGAGGACAAAGATTCGGAGAGATGGAAGTTTGGGCATTATATGCTTATGGTGCATCTCATGTTTTACAAGAGATCATGACAGTTAAATCCGATGATGTTAATGGTCGTGTTAAAGTATACGAAGCACTAGTAAAAGGTAAGACTATAACTACTGCTGGAGTTCCAGAGAGTTTCCGAGTATTAATAAAAGAATTCCAAGCTTTAGGTTTAAATATCGAAATGCTTGATTATAATGATGAAGTTCATGACTTGCGTGAATTAGAAGCCGATGATGAAGACGCTGGAGAAGCTCTAACAATCGACGAAATTGACGTTAATACTGGTGAAGTAAAGCGTCGTGAACCAGATTTTGAAAGTGTGCCAGATGAAACTTTAGAAGAAGATGAAGAAGTTGACGAATTCGCTGATGACTTAGATGATGAGGCACCAAGCGATGATGAAATCATGGCAATGGAACAAGGTTTTGAAGGAGGGGAAGAATAATGTTAGAAGTAAACAACATTAAAGGTATAAAAATTAGTATAGCTAGCCCTGAGAAGATACGTGAATGGTCTTATGGTGAAGTAAAAAAACCAGAAACTATTAATTATCGTACTTTAAAACCTGAACGCGATGGTCTATTTTGCGAAAAAATATTTGGGCCATCAAAGGATTATGAATGTTCTTGTGGAAAATACAAGAGATTAAGATATAAAAATGTTATATGTGATAGATGTGGAGTTGAAGTTACAAAATCCAAAGTGCGTCGTGAACGTATGGGACACATTGAACTTGCTTCTCCATGTTCTCACATTTGGTTCTTTAAAGGTGTTCCTTCTAAAATGGGACTAGTATTAGATATGTCACCAAGAGATTTAGAAGAGGTATTATACTTTGTTAGTTACGTTGTAATTAACCCAGGCTCTGCACCTTTAGAGAAAAAACAAACTTTATCTGATAAAGAATATCGTGCTTATTATGAAAAATATGGTAATTCTTTTGAAGTTGGAATGGGAGCAGAAGCTATTAAAAAACTTCTTCAAGAAGTTAATGTTGATGCCGAAATTGAAAGTTTGCGTAAAGAACTTGAAGGAGCTACTGGTCAAAAACGCGTTAGATTAGTTAAACGTCTTGATTGCCTTGTTGCCTTCCAAGAAAGTGGAAACAAACCTGAGTGGATGGTACTTGACGTTGTTCCTGTAATTCCACCAGATTTACGTCCAATGATTCAATTAGACGGGGGACGTTTTGCTACCTCAGATTTAAATGATTTATATCGTCGTATTATTAATCGTAATAATCGTTTAAAAAAATTACTTGAGCTAGGTGCTCCATCAATAATCGTTCAAAATGAAAAGCGTATGTTACAAGAAGCTGTCGATACTTTATTTGATAATGGTCGTCGAGGACGCAGTGTAACATCAGCTACTTCAAGACCTTTAAAATCTTTGTCAAGTATGTTAAAGGGAAAACAAGGTCGTTTCCGTCAAAACTTATTAGGAAAACGTGTTGATTATTCAGGTCGTTCCGTTATCGTTGTTGGGCCTTCCTTGAAAATGTATCAATGTGGTATTCCAAAAGAAATGGCTCTTGAACTATTTAAACCACATGTAATAAATGGTTTAGTAGAACGTGGTCTTGCTCATAACATTAAGGGTGCTAAGAAATTAATTGATAATCGTGATGATTCCGTATGGGATGTTGTTGAAGACGTTATTACTGAACATCCAGTAATGTTAAATCGTGCTCCAACTCTACATAGATTAGGTATTCAAGCATTCGAACCTAAATTAGTAGGTGGAAAAGCTATTCGTTTACATCCATTAGTTTGTACAGCATTCAATGCTGACTTTGATGGAGACCAAATGGCTGTACACGTTCCACTTTCAGAAGAGGCGAAGGCTGAGGCCCGTATATTAATGCTAGGTGCTAATAACATCCTTTCACCAAAAGATGGAAAACCAATCGTTACTCCAGGACAAGATATGGTATTAGGAAACTACTACATAACTATGGAAAAAGCTGGCGAACCAAATGAAGGACGTGTGTTTAAGGATGAAAACGAAGCTTTAATGGCTTATGAGAGAAAAGAGATTACTCTTCATACCAGAATAGCTTTACCAGTTCGTAGTTTTACTCATAAATTATTTATGGAAGAAGTAGAAGATAAGTACTTAGTAACTACTGTTGGTAAGATAAAATTTAATGAAATTTTACCAGATGCATTCCAATATTTAAACGAAGCATCAAAAGATAATATCGAAGGTGTTACACCAATGAAGTTCTTCTTAGATCAAGGTGTTAATATTCCAGAGTGCATAGCTAATATGCCTGTTATCGAGGCTTTCGGTAAAAAAGATTTACAAAAAGTCATTGCTCAAGTATTTAAACGTTTCAAAACTACCGAAACATCTATCATGCTTGATAAATTAAAAGATTTAGGATTTAAATTCTCAACTGTTGCAGGTATTACTTTCTCAATGTCTGATATCGTTGTATCTGAACATAAGCAAGAACACTTACATGAAGGACACGACATGGTTGAGAAAATCAATAAACAATATAAACGTGGACTTATTACTGATGAAGAAAGACACAATTCAGTATGTGATGTATGGAACTCTGTACAAGATAAGGTTCACGGGGAACTTGCTGCAATCGCTAAAGTTCAAAAAGAAAACCCAATATTTATGATGATGAACTCTGGTGCTCGTGGTTCAGTTGGACAATTCGGTCAAATGGCTGGTATGTCTGGACTTATGGCTAAACCAGATGGAACAGTATCAGAAGTTCCAATAACTTCATCGTTAGTTGAAGGACGTAAGGTAAATGAGTTCTTCTTAAATACTCACGGAGCTCGTAAAGGTTCTGCTGATACCGCATTGCGTACAGCTGACTCAGGATACTTAACTCGTCGTTTAGTTGACGTAGCACAAGATATAATCGTTAAAGAGAGTGATTGTGGTTGCTTATCTGGTCTAGTTGTATCAGCATTCATAAACGAAAAAGATGGCTCAGTAATCGAAACATTATCTGATCGTATTCTTGGCCGTTTTGCTGCTAAACGTATCATTAATCCTGATACAAAAGCTGTTATTGTCGAAAAAGACGAGATGATAACAGAATCTCATGTAGCAAAAATTGAAAAAGCTGGTATTACTGAAGTTGAAATTCGTAGTGCACTTACATGTACCTCAGCAAATGGTGTATGTCAAAAATGTTATGGTCGTAACCTAGCTACTGGTAATTTAGTTGAAACTGGTGAAGCTGTAGGTATAATGGCTGCTCAATCAATTGGTGAGCCTGGTACTCAACTTACCATGCGTACATTCCACTCTGGTGGAGCTGCTCATGGTGGAGATGCCGATATCACTCAAGGTCTTCCAAGAGTTGAAGAGTTGTTTGAAGCACGTATTCCAAAAGCTAAAGCTACAATCGCAGAAATTGCTGGTAAAGTTACTGAGATCGAAAACGTTAATGGCAAATGGAAAATTACCATTAAAAACGAAATCGAAGCTCGTGATCATATCACTACTTATGAAGCTAAAGTATTAGTTGAAGTAGGAAGTGAAGTAGTTCCAGGACAAAAATTAACTCAAGGTTCAATTAGTCCAAAAGAATTACTTGCTGTAACTGACCCAATAACTACTCAAGAATATATCTTGAAGGAAGTTCAAAATGTATATAAATCACAAGGTGTTGATATCTCTGATAAACACGTTGAGATTATTGCAAGTCGTATGATTAATAAGATGAAAGTTGTTGATGAAGGTGACTCTGACTTAGTAGCAGGTTTAACGATCTCAATGCGTGAGTTTGCTGATCGCAATAAACCAGTTATCTTATCAGGTGGAGTTCCTGCAACTGGTCGTCCTGTAATCTTAGGTATTACTAAATCTTCTCTTGAAACAGATTCATTCTTATCTGCTGCATCATTCCAAGAAACTACAAGAGTTTTAACTGATGCTGCTATTAAGGGTAAGGTTGATTACTTAAAAGGCTTAAAAGAGAATGTTATTCTTGGTAAACTTATTCCTGCTGGAACTGGTGCAAAACAATATTCAGATATCGAAATATCTCTTGAAAAAGAATATCTATCTGATGATGCATCCGAAGTTTTGGAAAATCAATTTATTGATGATGAAGAGGAAAGAGTAGAGGAAGAATTAGTAATCTTAGATGATGAGAACGACGAAATCATTGACGAAGATATTACGAATGAAGAAGAGACCGAAGAATAGTTTCTTCTTTTTTGTATGTAAAATTTTACAAAAAAATAAAAGAAATTACCTTGACAGAACGATTATATATTGCTAAAAAAAAAAAAAAAAATGGTATATTACTAATAGGGTAGTCTGCCCCCTTGAAAGGAGTTGTAATTATGAAAAGTAGAAATATTATAATACTAGTAATAGGTTTGTTTTTCGGGAGTGTAGTAGGAGCAGGAGCAGTCACTTTATGTAATGCTAAAGATATTTTATATAGTCCAAACGATAATGCATGGGATATAGACACAGTAGATGATGCATTAAATGATCTATATGAAATTGTTAATGGTAATAGTACTAAGCCGACTGAGCCAATTTTAGGAAATATTGCTCAATTAATAAAATCTAAAAGCAAAGGAGATATATCTTTGATTAACTTTAATACTCCTGCCGATGATACGGAAACGGGAGTATATAAAACGACAGGAGAGAATGATGCAGAAGTTTATTTTTATCGTGGTAATGTCACAGATAATAATATAATATTTGGCAATTTTTGTTGGAAAATGGTCAGAACAACAGAGTCAGGAGGTACAAAATTATTATACAATGGTACTCCAGAAAATGGAGAATGTAACAAAACTGGAGATGCTGCATTAATAGGGAAATCTGCATACAATACTATAGATACTGATAATGCCTATGTAGGATACATGTATGGAAAAGCAGGAAGTGCAACTTATGAAGCAACAACAACTAATACAAATAACTCAACAATAAAGGGAGTCATAGACAGATGGTATTACGCAAATATAAAAGGCAAAGAATGGGAGAACCTTTTAGAAGATGCTATATGGTGTAATGACAGAAGTTTTGTTAAGGAAAATATTAATAGTGCTTGGGGGCAACCAACTTCCGACAAGTTTGGCTTTGGGAAAAACGTTACGTTATATGGAATAGTATCAAGATCATCTTTTCGGACAAAAAATGTAAATCCTAGTTTAATATGTCCAAATAATAATGATAAATTTACAGTAAGTGGAGAAGTTGGCAACGGAGCATTAACATATCCAATCGGGCTTTTAACCATGGATGAAATAGTATTTGGAGGGTATACAAGTGAATACAATCCTGATGGAGGAACCAAAAATTCAGCTGTAGGAGAAGAAAACTACTTGTCTTCTAAATCTGGATATTGGAGTATGTCTCCAGAGGTGTTTTCAGGAGGCTATGCTCAAGTGGGATGGGTTGCTGCTACCAACAAGTTATATGTTAATACAACAGACTTTTCAAGAGGGGTCCGCCCTGCTATTTCTCTTAATTCAACTGCCGAGATTATCGAAGGGGATGGTAGTGGTGCCAATCCTTACATAGTTAGATGAGTTGAATATTGCAATCTAATATGCTAAAATATCCTTCATAAAAAGAGGGGTATTATGAAGAAAACAAAACTTAAGAAACAGGATAAAAAGCATGATGAAATATTTGATTTAGAAGATTTTGACTTTTATGAAGATGATTCTAGATTTGAAGAATATTTAAATAAGATAGCAACCATATTTGCCTCTGCTACAATAGGGGCAGTTAGCTTAAGTATTTTTGGAGTACCATTATGGCTTGGCTATTTAGTGTCCTCTCCAATTCTTGGGACACTTACTATTGCGGGGGTAAACTACATCAAGAAAAAATCTGATTATAATTTGGCTTGTGATATGCAGCTAGCTAATAATATTGTAAAAATGTTTTCAGAGGGAATGGAAATTGATCATAAGATTAAAAAAGGATCTTTCTATTTTTATAAAGAAATAAAAAGTAAGGAAGTACTTTCTAACGTCGATAGTGATACACTCATAAATATTAACCAATTTCTATTTTTGATTAATGAAAACTATTATGAAGAAATTCAAATGCAACACCCTAATCTAAGAAGAGAAGATGTCATTGACAAAATTTTAGAGCAAATCGCAGCATTTAAAGGCGCAAATGGTATGGAAAAATTCAGTGCAAAAGAAGCAAAACAGATTATAACAGGGTGTATATTTTTAAATAATGATTTAAAAAAAAGAATTATTAAAGAATTTAAAAGTGGAGAAGATAAACTAGATAGTAAAAAACCACATCGAGTTTTAGGACGTGATTTCGATGAAAAAAAAACAATTGAGGTTGCTATCAAAGAAATGAAAAATGATGCTGCCTCTATAGAACATCATTTAAGTGAATTTAATCTAGATGATATTTCTTGGTATTCATTTTTATTAAAAATTATGTCCAAAGCTGAAAATAATGAATATGGCTGTATTTATGACATTGAATGGGACTTGTTTGCCATTCGCGACGTGATGTCGTTTATGCTAACAAAATTTAAACGTGAATTAACCGAGATAAATGGCGAATTTTATAATGCCAATGTCGTAATGTCATTTATGCTAAACGTATTTATTTATGCCAGCGTTAATAGAACAGGCAAGATAAGTATAGATGAAGTAATTAAAACATTTAAAAATTGGCCATATTTAAATAATCAATTCGAATTGAAGCTACGTATCTTGGATGCAATATTTGAAAATTTCGCTATTGATTATTCTTTGCATCCGTTTCGTCAAAAACCAAATTTAAAAAGTTCAAGTAATATTTTAAAATTTCCTCAAAATAAAGAATAAAAATAATTAGCAAAAAAATGAGCAAATTTTAAAAAATCTATTGATTTAAAGAAGAGTTTTATACTATAATGTGTTTAAGGGTACAATACCCGAAAATGGGGAAATGGTTGATAATATAGTACACATCAAAGATACACACCAATACAACATATGCTTTTCAACGAAGATATGAATTAAGTACTAAAACAACAAAGATTTAAGCACCAAGAATAGACACCAAAGAATTATGCAACAAGAAAAATTATATTTGACCCATTGAATTTAAAAGTTTAGATTTATTTCTAAACTTTTTCTTTTGTTTGTATTTTCAAAAAAGCTTTCATTTAGTATAATTAACTTATATACAAGAATAGGATGTGCTCATGATGGATGATAAACTTTTAAGATTTTTTAAATTAGTAAATTATAATGACGCTATCGCGTTTGAAAATGCCACTTTAAAGGATATGGTAGTAAATACAAAGGAAAATACTTGGACTTTAAGAATTAATGCCGATGTACTCATAAACATAACTTCACTACTTAATTTAAAAAGACTATGTGCTGATGGGGTGGAAAACGTTAAGAAGATCAATATTGAGTTAACTTATTCAGATATTAAAAGCGATGCTGTACTTGAGTATTTTTTATATTTTTTGGATAAAGTTTTAGAGAACAATCCTAGCTTATCTGGTCTAGATGTCGACAAAATAAAAATCGATGATGAGGTAATAATCATAGAAGTGACTTCAAAAATCGAGGAGACAACTCTAAAAAAGGAATGCAAGAAAATAACCAAGACATTAGAAGAATTAGGAATTCATGGTTATGAAGTATCTTTTATCATCAATACTCGTGAGGTTGAAGAGATCAAAAAGCGCATTGAAAAAGAAAAAGAGGAAGTGGTTATTCCTCGCCGTATGACAATCGAAAGTGATAAGCCCAAATGGCAACAACGCAAAAAAGTCGATTTTCAAAGAGAAGGAATTGTTCCAATATCATCTATTACTCAAGAAGAAAACAGTGT
The DNA here is from genome assembly GCA_950097225.1 of uncultured Bacilli bacterium. GTDB lineage: Bacteria > Bacillota_I > Bacilli_A > RF39 > UBA660 > CAG-582. The sequence goes on along the minus strand of CATNCE010000002.1, from coordinate 40,065 downwards.
TAATCTTGAAGCATATGTCTTTGATGCGGAATTTAATCAATTGACTAAAAAAGATGGAACACCACTATTTTTAGTGACTTTAAAGATAAGTGATAATACCTCCTCAATTTTAGCTAAGACTTTTGCTTCTGATGAAGAGGAATTTATAAGTCTTAGTAAAACTTTAAAAAAAGGATCGTGGTTTCATTTCACTGGTCAAGTTCGTTTTGATGATTATGCTAAAGATTTAGTATTTCAACTAAGAAATCATGAGAGCATTGATAATCCAGAAATTAAGCGAAAAGATACGCATCCAGAAAAACGTGTTGAATTACATGCCCATACCATGATGAGTCAAATGGATGGAGTATGCGATGAAGTAAAACTGGTTAATCAAGCTATAGAATGGGGGCATGCGGGGGTCGCTATAACTGACCATGATTGTTGTCAAGCATTCTCACATGTCTTTGATACTGTCACAAAATATAATAAATCTAAGAAAAAGGAATTGGACGCAAAAATTGCTGAAAATGAAGAAGCCCTTTTAGAAGTAAAAAAATCAGGTGACGCTGAAGGAATAGCGGAACTAGAAAAATATATTGCCGATTTAAAGGATGAAAAGAAAAACTATAAGCCATTTAAGGCGGCATACGGTGTCGAGCTTGAGATGTGCGAATCATTCTTAAATGTCTGCTATAATGCTAATGATACTAAAATAGATGGAACAACGTTTATCGTATTCGATACCGAAACAACCGGCTTTAATCCTGGTTTAGGAGACTCAATGATTGAAATCGGTGCAGTAAAAATCAAGGATGGGGAAGTGATAGATCGCTTTGATGAACTAATAAATCCAGGGCACCATATCGATGAACAAATTACGCGTGTTACAAATATCAGTGATGATGACGTTAAAGATGCTGATAATGAAGAAAATGTTACGAAGCGTTTTAAAGAGTGGATAGGTAACATGCCATTAGTTGCTCATAATGCTAGATTCGATAAGAATATGCTCGATATGGCCTATTACAAGTACAACTTAGGTAAACTTGAAAATCCAATTGTCGATACCTTAATGTTATCACGTATTATTAATCGCGATTTAAAAAAGCATAGTTTAAAGGCTTTAGGTAAGTTTTATGGAGTCGATACTGGCGAAGAAGATGACGATGATGAAGGCCAAACTATATCTTCTAGTTCGTTCAAATTTGATAATGAAACAGCAAAAGAAGTGTTAAGCATTCTTGTCGATGGGGAAGAAATCATAAGATCTATCGATGTAGAAATTAGTGAAGCTGATATTTCTACTGAACAACGTGTAAATAAAGTAAAAAAAGAGTATTACATCAATACTGTCTATAAAGCTAGTAAAACCGAAAAAACAACTATTGACGTTAAATTAGCAGAAGGGTTTGACCTTGTTGACTATAATCTCGAATTTACCTTACATGCTGCTGAAAATAGCTGTGAAATTAAATACAATACTCCGTTTGGTGTAAAAACAATAGCCGTATCAATTTATGTTGGACAACACCATGGAGCTGACGTTGACTCAGAAAATACAGGATACATCTTCAATAAAATGTTAAAACAAATCGAAGGAATAGTAGATTTAAAACAACTAAATGATTTAGGAACCCTTGAGGAGATGGCATATCGCAACAACCCTAAGATGTTAGCTAACGTGGGCGAAAATTGTACCTACAAAAACTATGTTCGCAAACTAGGAGCGGATGAAGTCGCAGAGGAGGGAACATCTTATCCTTTCGCTAAATACGAAAATTATAATTATGTTTGGAAATTCCCATGGTGTAAAGAGGACTTTTTACAGATGTATGAAAATATTCCAGGTAAAACATTTACCGAAAACTCGGCCAACATATATGACTTTGTTAAACATGTAACATTTATTGCTAAAACGAACAAAGGATTAAAAAATTTATTCAAACTTATTAGCTTTGCCAATACAAACTTTATTCAGAGGAACGCTAAAATACCTCGTAAATTAATCGAGGAATATCGTGAGGATATTTTAGTTGGTTCATCGTGTTTAAATGGCGAGATATTCTATTTAGCAGAAACACGTAATGATGAAGAACTATGTGAAGCTATGCAATTTTATGACTACATCGAGATTCAACCGCTAGAAAATTATTCTCATTTAATAAGTGATCACTCTATAAATAATTTAGATCACTTAAAAAACTGTCTTCAAAAAATTATTCGTTGTGCTAAAAAAGCGGATAAATTAATTATTGCTACAGGAGATGTTCACAATATCAATGAATCCGATCGCTTATATCGTGAAATCATTGTTAACCAAAATGTTCCTGGCAAAGGACGTCATCCTCTTGCTCGTTATCTATCAAGTGCAAGTAAGACTAATGTAAATAAAGAAAACATAGCATCAGCCATTTCCAAAGCTAAGAAAAATGGCATGGAACTATCTGATGTTGATATAAAAGTATTAAAGTATGTTTATGCTTTATCTAATAACAAAGACATTCCCATTACTTCAACTAATATTGCCTCAATCTATGTTATAGATAAGACATCAGCTAATGAAGAAGTGATGAAAAAAGACGAAAATGAAAAAAAATACACTATTGATGCATCATTACGCAAATTACAAATAGCTAATTTAATATCCGTTAATTATACCGACGGTACATATTCACTAATATCTAAATTTACTAAAAGTGATGCAATTGCTGAAGGGCATATTCCTAATCAGTTTTTTCGCACTACCGATGAAATGCTTAGTGAATTTGCTTGGCTTAAAGATGAACGCTTAGTTCACGAAATAGTTATTGAAAATCCTAATAAGATCATCGACATGCTTGATGAGATCGAGGTTGTAATATTTCCCGATAAACCATTTTCACCAATCATTGAGCATTCTCAAGAAACTTGTCGCGATTTAGTTTTTGAGCGCGCATGGAGTATGTATGGAAATCCACTTCCACCTAATATCGAAGAGCGTATTGCTCAGGAATTCTATGGCGATAAAATTAACTCATTAGTTATGGAAAAAATAACTATTGAAAATCCTGAAATGAGCGAAGAAGAAAAAGAGAAAATTTTCCCATCATTCTTACATGAGATCATTATGTCGGGTTATGAAGGCGTTGTTAATTTAAAAAAAGAACAATTAATGCGCAATGACGAATCCTTAAAAGAAGAAGATGCCATTACTAAGGCTAAAGCAGAACTTACAGGTATCATAGGTGGAGGCTTCGACGTTATTTATCTGATTGCTCAAAAATTAGTTAAGCACTCTAATGATGAGGGGTATTTAGTTGGATCACGTGGATCTGTTGGTTCTTCTTTCGTAGCTTCCATGATGGGAATCACCGAATGTAATGGCTTGCCAGCTCACTACTACTGTCCAAAATGTCAGCATAGTGAATTTAACGACGAAAGTGGGTTACCTTATTCAGAAAATTATCCATCTGGCTTTGATTTACCCGAAAAAGCCTGTCCTAAATGTAATACGATTATGATTCATCAAGGAAACGACATGCCATTTGCCACATTCTTAGGTTTTGCTGGAGAAAAAGTTCCTGATATTGATTTAAATTTCTCAGGGGATAACCAAGCTAGTGCTCATGAATACACAAAAGTGTTATTCGGTACCGACAATGTGTATCGTGCTGGAACAATTGGTACAGTAGCTGATAAAACAGCTTATGGATATGTTCAAGGTTATTTCGAAGAGAGAATGTTTAATCATTTGAAGACTGAGTGTTCATCTTTAGGTTTAGACGTAACTTGCAAAGATGAGTTGAAGAAAAAAGGACTAGTTAAAAGTAGTATTCGTATTCCTGAGGTTGAGCGTTTAGCAGTTGGCTGTACAGGAGTAAAACGTACAACTGGACAACACCCAGGTGGTATCGTAGTTGTTCCTAATTATAAAGATATCTGGGATTTTACGCCTTTTCAATATCCTGCGGATGACCCAACTGTTCCTTGGCGAACTACTCACTTTGATTACCACGTTATCGATGCTGACCTTTTAAAACTCGACATACTAGGACACGATGATCCAACCGTTTTAAGAATGCTTCAAGACCTATCAGGTATCGATGTTACGCAAATTGACTTGGGAGATTTAGATACCATGAAGATCTTTACTGGACCAGAAATTCTTGGTGTTGATCGTTATCGTCTTCGTGGTTTGACCGACAGTGAAGGGCGCAAATATTGCCCGACGGGAACTCTAGGAGTGCCAGAATTTGGGACATCGTTCCTACTTGGAATGCTTGAAGAAACTAAACCAACAACTTTCGCCGAGCTTATTAAAATATCTGGGTTATCTCATGGAACCGATGTATGGCTAGGTAATGCTAGAGATTTATGTACACCTAATGCTAACGGGGTTATCGAAGTACCATTTAAAAATGTCATTGGTTGTCGTGATGATATCATGGTTAACCTAATGCAGATGGGCCTTCCTGCTGGAAGAGCATTTAAAATAATGGAATTTGTTCGTAAAGGGAAACCTTCTAAAGACCCAGAAGGATGGAAGCTTTTCGCCGAAGAGATGGAAAAATACAATGTTCCAAGTTGGTATATCGAATCATGTCGCAAGATTCAGTACATGTTCCCAAAAGCTCATGCTACTGCTTATGTAACCTCGGCTTTCCGTATAGCATGGTTTAAAGTTCATCATCCTATTTGGTACTATTGTGCATACCTGTCTATTCGCCGTGACCAATTCGATGTTGCCTCTATGGTTCGAGGAGAAGATGCTATTCGTGATAAAATAGATGAAATAGATGCTAAGGGAAATCAAGCAAGCAATAAAGAAATTGATACAAGAGAGACATTGCTCTTATGTTTAGAGATGACAGCTCGTGGATTATACTTTAAAAATATTGATATCGAGAAAAGTGATGCTATCAAATTTGTCATAACTGAAGATAACAAAGGATTAATTATTCCTTTTAGAGCCTTGGATGGTCTAGGTGAAAACGTTGCTGATGGAATAGTAAAAGCCCGTCAACAAGCACCATTTATTTCTCAAGAGGACTTGCAAAAACGTGGTAAATGTCCATCATCAGCTATTGAAAAATTAAAGTCTCTTGGCGTTTTAGACAATTTGAGTGAATCAAATCAAATGTCCTTATTTTAATACATAATAAAACCACATTTGTTAAATGTGGTTTATTTCATTAGTCATTATTATATCCTGTCCAGCCAGCACCAATAATGATAACTAGAAGAATAAATAACACTATCCATAATGCAGCTCCCCATGAATATCCGCCATTTGTATAACCAGCATAAGTAGGAGCCATTGAACAACAAGGATTAGTATTCATTCCATAACTTCCGTTATAACCATAATAGTACATAAGAAAACCTCCTTTATCTAATATATATTATTAATCATTAGTGAATTTTGACATCATATTTTAGCATTTTTATAAAAAAATATTTTATTTAAACAAATGTATGCTATAATTGTTCTAGGATGGTGAAAATATGTATAACTACATTATAGGAAAAATCGACTCTTTTACCGCAAATACAATTGTCATTGACAACCATGGAATAGGATATAATATTTATGTTGCTAATCCATACTCTTTTAATATTGGTGAGGAATATAAAATATATACCTATACTCATCAAAATGAATATGAAACCAGTATGTATGGCTTTAAAACTGAAGATGAAAAAAATTTATTCTTGCGTCTTATTGATGTAAAAGGCTTAGGACCAAAAGTTGCATTAGGGTTATTTGCAACTGGAAGTGTGGCTGGCATCGTCGATGCAATAGATCGAGAAAATATCGTATACTTAACAAAGTTTCCAAAAGTTGGTGATAAATTAGCTCGTCAAATTATCTTAGATTTAAAAGGAAAGTTAGCTGCTAGTAAAGACGTTGTTACTTCCTCAAATGATGAGTTGGTAGCTGTTTTAGAAAGCTTAGGCTATAAAAAACCAGACATTAAACGAGTACTACCCAATGTTGATTATTCAAAGACGATTGAGGAACAGATTAAAGATGCTTTAAAACTAATGTTAAACAATTAAAAGGAGACTAAATGGAAAGAATTATTACTAGTGACATAATAGACGAAGACATAACTGATGACAATATTCGTCCCCAACATTTAAATGAATACGTTGGGCAAAACGAAGTTAAGGAGAATATTCGCATATTTATAGAAGCGGCTAAAATCCGCAATGAACCTTTAGATCATGTTTTATTATATGGGCCTCCCGGACTGGGGAAAACTACTCTTGCTCATATTATTGCCAATGAACTTGGAACTAGTTTAAAAACAAGTTCTGGTCCAGCTATTGAAAAATCTGGAGATCTAGCTGCCGTTTTATCTAATTTAGAACCAGGCGATGTTTTATTTATTGATGAAATTCATCGTATGCCAAAGTTTATTGAGGAAATTCTTTACCCGGCTATGGAGGATTTTGAATTAGACATTGTAATTGGTGGAGAAGGGTCGTCTCGTAGTATAAAAATTGATTTGCCTCCATTTACACTTGTTGGAGCAACTACAAGGGCAGGGGATATATCAGCCCCCTTACGCGATCGTTTTGGAATTATTAATAAATTAAACTATTATTCTGAAGAAGAATTAGTAGGTATTATTAATCGTACAAGTAAAGTTTTGGGGATGGAAATAACTCCTAAAGCTGCTACAGAATTAGCGCGTCGTAGCCGTAAAACTCCTCGTATCGCCAATCGCTTATTTAAAAGAGTAAGAGATTTCGCATTAGTTATTGGGGATGGAATAATTGATGAGAAGATAACTAAAGAAGCTTTAGATCGTCTTCATGTCGATAAATCAGGTTTAGATCAAATTGATATCGAATACTTAACAAACCTTATTCAAAAATTTAATGGAGGCCCTGTTGGAGTTGAGACAATTGCTGCTTCTATCGGAGAAGAAATATCTACTTGTGAGGATGTAATAGAACCATACTTAATGCAAGAGGGATTCATCAAGCGAACTCAAAGAGGACGCGTAGCAACAGACAAAGCCTATGAACATTTAAAAATATCAGGACAAGACACTTTATTTTAAGGTCTTTTTTTTATATGTAAAATTTTACAAAAAAATAAAAGAAATTACCTTGACAGACTAGTTTTGACTTGCTAAAAAAAAAAAAAAAAATGGTATATTTTTAATAGGGTAGTCCGCCTTGGAGGTGTACAAATATGAGAAAAACACTTGTCTTAAGTATAATACTCTTCACAATCGCATTTGCTAGTGTAGCAACTAATTTAATAATTAATGTTACAACCAGTATAGGAGTAAACTATAATGACTTTGACGTGTATTTTTCAGCTTCTTATGAAAATGGGACAAAAAATAATAGATTAATAAAAGATGATAGACATATCGTATTTTCGCATTCTATGAGTTTAGTTGGAGAAAAATATACACTAGAATATGATGTGACCAATGGAAGTCGTGAGTATGATGCAAATGTAAGTATAAATTGCACCAATGGCAATGAACATTTAAAAATAGTAAATGACTTTGATGAAAGGTCAACACTTTTAGCAACCAAGACCAGAACAGGAGTATTGACTATCGAGCTTGTAACAGCATATGTAGAAGACACGGAATTTAATATAACATGTGAAATAATTAATACAGCAACAGAAAGAGATAGTATAAGTGATGGTATACCTAATGATAAATTTAGACCTATTCAAATTGCTGATGTTCTAAAAAGTAAATACAAAGGAGATATATCTTTAATTGATTTTAATACCCCAGCCGATGATACAGAAACAGGGGTATATAAAACTATTGGCGAGGAAAACAAAGATGTATACTTTTATCGAGGAAATGTAATCGACAATAATGTTATGTTTGCAGGATTTTGTTGGAAAATAATTAGAACAACTGAAACAGGTGGAACTAAATTAATCTATAATGGCGAATTTAATTATGATGGATGGGGTTGTGTAAATAATAAGCCTGAAATTGGCATATCAAAATGGAATGATAGCAATAGTGATAACGCCTATATTGGATATATGTATGGTAAAACAGGAAGCAATAATTATAATGATACTCATGCTAATATAAATAATTCAACTATTAAAACATATATAGATACTTGGTATAAAAACAACCTAAAAGACACATCTTATGAAGAATATTTAGAAGATGCCGTTTGGTGTAATGATCGAAGTACGATATCTGGAGGAGAGAATAATGCCTTTGGTCCATTATATGGAACATTAGGATATCAAACCAACCCTACAGCCTATGGCGTTGTGGGTAGATCATCGTATTACACAACAAACGTACAACCCAATCTAATATGCCCAAATGAAAACGATAAATTTACCACAAGTAAGGAAAATGGAAATGGGGACTTGACTTATCCAATAGGTTTATTGACAATGGATGAATATGCGTTAGCCGGATATACAAGTAACTATAAAATCGATGGCAGCACTAAAACTCCAGAAGAGAGCTCGGTACCTGAAACCAATTATCTATATACAGGAAACTGGGAATGGTCTTTATCCCCTGTATACATGGATAGTATTAATGCTGGTGTAGGGGACGTTTCTACCGGATTAAGTAATAGTACTGTAAGCAATACTCGCGGTGTTCGTCCTTCTATAACACTAAAACCAACTAACCGAATTATCGATGGCGATGGTACAGCAAAAAATCCATTTATTATTGGGTAATAAAAATTTCAAATGCTTATTAATTAAAGCTTAAAATCAATCTTTAGGCTTTTTTTTATACAATAATTATTATATACTAATAGAAGAAAGAGGTTATTTATGCGTACTGATGATTTTGACTATTTTTTGCCAGAAAACTTGATTGCTCAGACTCCCCTTGAGGATCGTTCGTCTTCGCGTTTGTTGGTTTTGCATAAAAAAACAGGCCAGATTGAACATCGAAAATTTACAGATATTATTGAATATTTTAACGAAGGGGATGCCCTTGTTATCAACAATTCCAAAGTAATACCAGCACGCCTGATTGGCTCTAAAGAAGAAACAAATGCGATTATCGAACTTCTTCTATTAAAAAATATTCAGGATAATAAATGGGAATGTCTAGCAAAGCCTCAAAAGAGATTGCACGAAGGAACAGTTATCTCCTTTGGTGATGGTTCCTTAAAAGCCCAAGTAATTGAGCTTCATAATGATGGAATAACGCATGTCGAGCTCATATACGAAGGTATTCTTATGGAAGTACTAGAACGTCTTGGGACTATGCCACTTCCACCATATATACATGAAAAGTTAGAAAATCAGGAACGCTATCAAACTGTTTATGCCAAAAACTATGGTTCCTCAGCAGCCCCAACAGCAGGGTTACACTTTACTAAAGCCATCTTGAATCAACTTAGAGAAAAAGGTGTTTACGTTATTGAAGTTACTTTGCATGTTGGCCTAGGGACGTTTAGACCAGTTCAAGTTGATAATGTTCTAGACCATAAAATGCATTCGGAAAAGTATATCTTAAGTGTTGATGCTGTAGATAAATTAAATGAAGTTCGCAAAAATCATGGTAAGATATTTGCTGTTGGCACTACTTCGACAAGAGTCTTAGAAAGTAACAGAAATAGATTCCCCGAATTTACTGCCGAAGTAAATGATACAGATATATTCATCTATCCAGGGTATGAGTTTAAAGGGATTGACAATTTAATAACTAATTTTCATCTACCAAAGAGTACCCTTATAATGTTGGTATCAGCTCTTGCAGGTAAAGAAAACATAATGACATCTTACAGCGAAGCTGTTAAAGAGGGGTATCGTTTCTTTTCGTTTGGAGATGCGATGCTGATTATAGATTAAATTTAGGAGGTTTTAAAAATGAATGAATCTATGGAAATATTAAAAAATAAAGAGGGAGAAGAAATTGTTATTTGCTTGGGCCAACAATATGACACAGTATGGAAATGTTTAAAAAAAGGAGATAACAATGTAACTCCTTATGTTGCGGATATTACTTATGATCCTGAAAACGAAGTGTTTTTAATTAGAGAAAAGATTATGGATAAATATCCAGATGAGCGACCATCTACTATTCAAGCTAACTTATACTATTATGTCAATTTTGATGGTACGATCATAAGCCCAGGCTATACAGATTTTCTTGAAGGATTCTTTCAGGTTGACCAATATTATGACGCAGAAACTAAAGAAAAAGATCAGACTGCACACCAAACTTCTATTGCTAATATAGAGTATAGAATTGGAGCGCATTTAGATCATCGAAAAAAACACTATGATGCTAATGCTAAAAAACTACTATTACAATAAAAAAGGACGTGAATAAATGGGGAAGATTCAATATACACTTATAAAAAAAGAAGCTAATACTAGTGCGCGTTTAGGGAAAATAAAGACTAATTATGGTGAATATGATACACCAATGTTTATGCCTGTTGGAACGCAAGCCACTGTTAAGACTTTATCACCAGAAGAAGTAAAAGAAGTAAATGCAGGAATAATTTTAGCTAATACTTACCACTTATGGTTAAGGCCAGGGGAGGACCTTATAGATCATGCTGGAGGATTACATAAATTTATGAATTGGAACGGACCAATATTAACCGATTCAGGAGGCTTTCAAGTTTTTTCTTTAGCAAATCCTAAAGATATAACAGAAGAAGGAGTAATGTTTAAGAACCATTTGAACGGTGATAAATTATTCTTAACTCCTGAAAAAAGTATCGCAATCCAAAATAAGCTGGATAGTGATATTGCCATGAGCTTTGATGAGTGTCCTCCTGCAAGTGCTTCTCACGAATATATGAAAAATAGTATCGAACGAACCATCCGTTGGGCTGCTCGTGGTAAAGCTGTTCATAATAACCCAAATCAAGCTTTATTCGGTATTATTCAAGGGGGAGCTTATCAAGATCTTCGTGAATATTCTGCTATCAAAACCGTTGAGTTGGATTTTGATGGATATAGCATAGGGGGAGTAGCTAATGATCATGAATCGAAAGAAGACATGTATAAAGCCTTAGATTATTCGCTTCCATTTGTACCAGAAAATAAAACGCGTTATTTAATGGGCGTAGGAGAGCCAATAGACATTATCGAAGGTGTAATTAGAGGAATCGATATCTTTGACTGTGTTTTGCCTACTAGACTTGCTCGTCATGGGCATGCATTCACCAAACATGGTAAAATAAATTTAAAGAATTCTCAATATAAGGAAGATTTTACTCCAGTTGATAATACCTGTGATTGTTATGCGTGTAAACATTATAGCAAAGCGTATATTAAACATTTAATTACTGCTGATGAAACTTTTGGAGCACGTTTATTATCCATTCACAATATCCGTTTCCTTATTAAATTAACAGAAGATATTCGTGCTGCCATTAAAGAAAATCGTATACTTGCTTTTCGTGATGAATTTGTGAGGGATTACTATGAAAAATAAAATATCTTCTTTTAGTATCGTGGCTAGTTCTCTTGTTATAACAATTTCCATTATAAGCGTTGCTAGTGTACTAAAAATTAACAATAAACACAATGAACGCTTATTATATGCCATGCAAAGCAAAGTTGAGTATAAAGCTAAAAGATGCTATTTAGAAAATAATTGTTCAGGGGCAATAACATTAAATGATTTATATGCTCGCAATTATTTAACTGAAGTTGTTAATCCTGTAACTAAAGAAATCATAGATAGTAGTCTTGCTATTAATTATGTGGATGATAAAATCGTCATCAATTGGAACTAATAAAATTAATTATTGCCAAAAGTCTATTTATATGGTAAACTATACTTGCTTTTGATTAAAAGCTAAATGTAATCCGCTGTTTAATATAAGATTATATGGGTGTATATAATAATATAGAAAGGAGAGTGTACTTATGAATTTAGTTGATAAAGTAAATGCTAAATCTATAAGAACAGACATTCCTGAGTTTCGTGTTGGAGATACTGTAAGAGTTGACTACAAAATTAAAGAGGGAAAGAATGAGAGAATTCAAGCCTTCGAGGGTATTGTAACTGCTATTAAAGGTGGAGCAATCAGTAGAACTTTTACTGTAAGAAAGAAAAGTGGATCAGTTGCTGTAAAAAGAGTATTTAAAGTAAACTCACCACTAGTTGACAAAGTTATTGTTGTAAGAAAAGGTGTGGCTCGTAGAGCTAAACTTAACTTCATTGACGATATGTCTAAGGAATACCGAAATAAAGAAAGAAACTAATCAAAGTTTCTTTTTTTTATATTAAATTAATGCTATAATTAATGAAGGTGAAGCGTAATGAAAAAAAAAGAAATTGATATGGAGTCTTCAAAAGAAGTAAGCACTGTAGAGACTAAAAAAGCCCAATGGGATTTATTTTTAGGGTATATGCCCTATATAATAATTATTTTTTTTGTTGTAATTATTCGCATATTTATTGCAACGCCTGTTCGTGTTAATGGTTCAAGTATGTCGCCAACTTTAAAAAATAATGATACTATGCTTTTATATAAACTCACTAAAAAAATGCGTGGGATAAGAAGATTTGATATTGTCGTTATACAGACTGATAGTGGTAAACTCATAAAAAGAGTAATAGGACTTCCCGGTGAGAAAATAAGCTATCGCATTGAGAAAGATGATGAGGGCAATAACATTGGTGTACTTTATATAAATGATAAAAAAATTGAAGAACCTTTTTTAAGCGAAGAGGCCAAAGTTAATACATGCCATGATAACTGGGATATTTGTAATAGTGAAATAACTATCCCTAATAATGAATACTTTGTAATGGGGGACAATCGCATTAATTCTAAAGATTCACGAATGATTAATAGTATTGATAATAAAGATATTCTTGGAACAACAGAAATAGTTCTTTTCCCCTTTAATCGTACAGGGAAGGTTAAGTAATAACGAGCAAATCTTAAAATTTGCTTTTTATATGCAGTTGCTTATAAAATTTAGTGTTGCATACAAGAACAAATGTATGGTATAGTGTTTTTAAGGAGAATAATATGCTAGAAAAAAATTTATTTATTAAAAATGTTATTTTAAAAAGAGATAAGATAGACGATTTTAACAAGTATCCTTTTAATATTGATATTATAAGAAACTTCGAGCAACTAGATTTTACTGCACCAGTAACATTCTTTGTAGGCGAAAATGGAACTGGAAAATCTACACTTATTGAGGCAATTGCTGTCGCATTGGGATTAAACGCTGAAGGAGGTACTGAGAATTTTTACTACAGCACCAAACACACAGAGTCTAATCTATCTGACTATTTACAAATTAATACATTCGACAAACCAAAAACTAAGTTTTTTTTAAGAGCAGAGAGTTTTTATAATTTTTCTACCGAAGTCCAAAGATTAGTTGAAGAAGATGGTTATAAAGCTTTATATGATTTCTATGGAGGAAATTTGCATTCTTGCTCACATGGCGAATCGTTTATTAGTCTTGTCCAAAATCGCTTTAGTGATCATGGATTATATATTCTTGATGAGCCAGAGGCTGCTTTATCACCAGAGCGGCAGATGAGTTTGCTTTGCTATATAAATGAGTTAGCTAAAAATGGAAGTCAATTTATTATTGCAACTCATTCACCAATATTAATAAGTTATCGTGAAGGCGTAATATATGATTTTAATCAAAATATGGCCAAAGTAAATTATAAAAATACAGCCATTTTCGATCTATATAAAAAATATATTAATAATCCTGAACAAATGCAACACTATTTACTAGATTAGAATAACACCATGACAAGAAGGGAAAATATTTATGATGAATACCAAAAAAGTTCTTTTTACCGCCTTTTTAGGGATTAATAATGCTTCTAAAATCATTTTAGATAAATTACCTGTAAATGATAAACTATATTTGAAAAATAGTTATTCGGCATCTACTCGAGAATTAATCAAGACTATTCAAAATAAAGAATATGATTTTATTGTCTCCATAGGGCAAGCACCTTTAAAATTAGACACCATAAGAATTGAAATCTTAGCCAATGGAATTACAAAATATCAAACAACTTGTGATTATAATCATCTATTTAATGAAATACCAAGTGAATATACCATTGAAATATCTGATAATGCTGGAAACTATCTATGTAATAATTTATATTTTGAAGGATTAAAATACATCGAAGAAAATCATTTAAAGACTAAAATGATTTTTATTCATGTACCAAAACATAAAAATATTAGTGATATTGAAATGTTATCTAAATTAATAAGTCAGATAAATATAAAATAAAGGAAGTGATCTTAAGTATGTTTGAAAGTCTAATGAATGAGATTAAACGTTGTCGCTTTTGCCAGGAAAACTTTGGCTTTGAACCAACTCCAATTCTTTGGGGAAAAGAAAATTCCAAAATTGTCCAAATAAGTCAAGCGCCATCTAAAAATGTCCATGACACAAAAAAGCCATTTAATGATCAATCTGGTAAAACATTAATCCATAAATGGTATCAAATAAGTGAGGAAGAGTTCTATAATACGGATAATTTTTATATTGGAGCCTTAGCTCATTGTTATCCAGGTAAAGACAAAAACGGCGGTGATCGCAAGCCACCTAAATGTTGTTATAACAAATGGGTAGAAAAAGAAATGCAAATTCTTGATAATCAAATCTATATTATAATAGGGGCTTTATCTGCTAAAATCTTCTTCCCCAATGAAAAATTCGTGGATTTAGTATTAAAAAACAACTATTTACATGGTAAACTAGCAATTGTGTTGCCGCATCCATCTCCATTAAATAGGCGTTTTCTAAAAGCGCATTCAGATTTTGAAAACAATCGCTTACCAGAAATACGTGCGAAGATAAAAGAGATAATAAATACCGATTAGGAGGAATAAAATGACTTTTAAAAGAAAAAAGCAAATAATACTACTAATGTTAACAACTATATTAACAACTTCTTGTCATAAAGAAGATACTTCTTTTCGAGAAGATAGTTTTAGCCAGGTAGAGAGTATAATGAACAAACGTTCGTTTTACCAAGAAGAATCTATTTTTTCTTATAATAAAACTAACGAGGAATTCTTAGGAAAATTCTACAAAAAATACCTAGATCAATTCGTTAATTACATGGATAGTGATCAATACGAAAACTTTCTTAATTTAGTTAGATGCATCAATGAAAGAGAACGATCAAACTTAAACGAAACATTTTACAATTTGCATAAAATTCTAGAGGACAATGATAGTGAATATGGTCGTGGCATATATTCTGCATTTAATACAAGAATAGTATGCGAAGAGATTTTCTCCTCCTACAAACTTACCAGGCTTTATGGCTATCATAATATTAATACTCTAAAATCTCTCATTAATAACGATGAGGAGTTTTATCGTTGTCTTTTTTCAAAAGATATAGACGCTTTTATTGATTGTATAGTAAAATACACTGGGCCCAAAAGCAGGAGTGCTATCGAAGAATTGATCTTACAAATGGATGTATATTCCGATTTAGTCAATGAAACCCTCGATCTTAGTTCACTTGCTGAAAACGATAATTGTCAAGCTAGCGAATTACTCCAAGTATATGAGAAACGCCTTAATGATTTAATGCATGAAATTATTACTAATAGTTTTGAATATCGTCCCGATTTTAATAACACTTTATATGGTCGCTTGCTTAAAGACAGTAACTATACTGCTTCAAATACCTATAAGATTACACAAGATATAATGAGTGATCAAATCATTGTTCAGGCAGAAAATGCTAAAAAAGACTATTACTTGTCCATTCCAAGAGACTATTTATACGCAGACTATAACATTGAAGAGCTAGAAAAAATGATGGTAAATAATATTATCGAGACAGTGTATAATCAGGAAGAAAGTGCTTATATAGATTATTACCAAAAATTAGCTTTTAATTTAATGCTTAATCTAATTTATCCCAATATGCCAAATGATGAATACTTAACAACGGATCAAAAACGCCTAAAAATATATGAAATTTTAAGCGAATATTTTGAGGATGAAAGAGACTTCAATATCTTTTTCCTAAATTTAGCTTCTAGGTCTGAAACTGGTTTTGATCGATACTTTGAAATATTTAAATCTCAATTGGTTCAAAAAGGCGTATCTTATGAGGACTTTGAGCGCTATTTATCTTTAGAAAATTTAGCGCTAAAAGAACAAATAATTTTTTATGATTATCCATTAGAAAGTGGTTTATCGTATTATGAAATAGATAACATGAAAAAAGAAGAATATGAATCATTTGTAATCGGAATGCTTGATAACGATTTATTTCTCAATTTTAAGTACTTAGAGCATCTAAAAGAATTAAGAGCCATCCTAGGAAATAACAATTTAGGATTTTCCCTTGTTTATGGACCAGATTGTCGAATCATATGGAAACACAAAAGAATGGATGCAGTAGGGGAAACAGCTAACTACGTCATTAGTGAACTTGTAGAACCTAAAACTATGTCTTACCATAACTATGATATCATCTACTATGATATCCCAGAAAATTTTGAAAATGCCCAAGCCGTTGATGCATTTTATAACATAGCTTCCAAATTGACGACCAGATACGTAGAAGGATATCACACTAGTATCATCGATAATGAAACTGGCGAAGAAAAAACTATCTTTATAGCAGGAGAGGGGAACAACAAAGACGACTATGAATCAATAAGATTTATGACACCATACAAAAAATTTAAAAATGAAAAAGAGAATAATAAAAAATTAACTTTAGGAGATACATATGAGTAAATATATATATTTAGGTACTAAAATGGAAAATGGTATAGAACAATTAGTTTTTAAAGATAAAAAAAATGACGTATTCTATCAAACTAATTTTCCAACTTCCAATATGATTCCCAAAGAATTAATTGACGATTTTGAAGACTACTTAACTATTATTACCAATGCTACTGATAAAGATATTGCAAATAAAATATATAAATGTCATTTAGAGCAACAAAAACTAAAAGAACAACAAAGTATGGATGCTTACAAAGAAAAACAACAAGAAGAGATAAAAAAAGATTCTCGATTTTTTAAAAAAATCTGCATTGTAGGGGCAATAATTATGGGACTTAGTGTGTTAGATTTTGCTCATAAACAAAAAGAATTAATGGATATTAAAAAAATGCAAGAAGCTGTCTCTAATGAAAATCAAAAAGAGCTATATGATAATTTTTTAGAAGCTCTTGATAGTAATTCGACTATATCTTCTAAATTAAAAATTAGTTTAATACAAGACTTTCAAGTTTTGCTTGAAAATAATATAATTATTTTTCCTAATTATGCCAAAAAAATCAATAGTCGCTTAAGAGATTATGATTTTACCAACCTAAATAGTGAGAATTATCAAAATGCTTTAACATACGTCTTATTTGATAACAACAGTATACTATCGCGCCTGTTTGTAATGCAATTAAATGAATGTGTTAACCAAACTCCGCCGACAAGACTATCAGATGCCTTCGGTTTACTAACGCTAGAAAATAAAAATATTTTAGAAAAAATATTTTTATTAGGGGAGGATGGATTTTACAAAGAACTCGCAAATCACTATTATTGTTCAAAGGACAAAATTCAAGAGCTTTTTACCTTATTTGAACAATATATTGATGCACCAACACCAGAAATACAGAATGATATAGCTAACCAGTATTACAAAATATTAACCAAATTAATTGTCAGTTTATATAAAGATTCAACTACGGATCAATTAGCTAAGTTTAAACTCGCAAGCCAAATATTTAATGGGAATATTCAAATTTCTAATAATTTATTTGATGAAGAAGCAATTTTTCATTACTATAGTGAAAAATACGGGATGTATGATTTATATTATAATAAGGAACACGATTTTTTTGAAAGTTCAAAAATCTATTATGATAAGTTAGTTAAATTAATTGAAGAAAAAGGCGAAAAACTTGACTACCAAGATCCTGATTCTCGTTTCTTGTTCTATCTATATGTCTTATCTTATAAGGACACTATAGCGACATATACAAAAGAATTACAATCGTGTCGGGATGCTGAAGAGCTAGCATCTTTAATAACTAATAAAGTATTTGATGAAGAGGGATTTACTCACGTAGACGAAGAATTTTTATATTCATACTTCACAACTGGAAAAATTAAACTTGAAATTGTTTTAGATGAAGTAATTAGCTTTAACGAGGATGCTTATTCAACTGCCTTATATATTGAATATATAAAATGTTTAGAAGAAGAATTAAGGGCTGGTAATATTACTGAGACTGCATTAAGAAAATACAAAAATGATTTATTGATTAAGTCTTATGGAAGAGAAGTATCCAAATATAATGAAGAAATTTATAATATCCTTGTTAAACACCTTGAAAATGATGAATCTTTATTTGCGTCCTTTTCTATTATGCCTAATGAGCACATCTATAGTTCTGAGGACATCAAAAAGTATATACTCGAAACTAAATATGACTAACTTTTTTAAGATCCTTACATCAAGGGTCCTTTTTCTTTACTATTAATACTCTTATTAATTTACTAATCAGTAAAATACATGCTATAATTTTTTTAGTGAATCATTTTACTGATGTGGAGGAAATCTATATGATCATTTGGATTAATGGCAGCTTTGGTGTAGGCAAAACAACTATAGCAAACGCATTAAAGTTAGAAATAAAAGATTCCCTTATATATGATCCAGAAAACGTTGGAGAATTTTTATTTAATATAATGCCGGAAAAGAAAGATGACTTTCAAGATTACGAGCTATGGCGTACTTTAAATTTTGAGATACTAAAAGATTTAAATCGTAGCCACAGAGTCACGATTGTTCCCATGACGATAACCAATAAAAAGTACTATAATGAAATTATTGGTAATTTAAGAAATGAAGGCATAATAGTTTACGATTTTATTTTAACCGCAACAAAAGAAGAGATAGCAAAAAGATTAGACAAAAGAGGTAATAGCACAGGATGGGCTTATGCACAAGTTGACAAATTCATAAGTGCTTTTAAAAACTTCAATGGTTATCAAATAGATACTACAAATATTTCTGTTGATAAGG
The DNA here is from genome assembly GCA_950097225.1 of uncultured Bacilli bacterium. Taxonomy (GTDB): domain Bacteria; phylum Bacillota_I; class Bacilli_A; order RF39; family UBA660; genus CAG-582. The sequence continues at coordinate 21,079 of CATNCE010000002.1, read as the reverse complement.
TGGCCGATAATATTTTAAATACTATAATAAAAAAAGGAGAACTTAAAAATGAACAAAGAAGAAATGTATGAGTATGACATTAAATATACTAAACAAAAATTAAATGAGTATTTAAAAAAAGGCGTGGAACCAGAGCTATGCGTTAAAATAAATGGAAACGAATATATGATTATACCATTAAAAGATAAAATATCTTTTCAATGGATAGGGAAAACAGATGAGTCTTATTTTAATAGCGTAGAGGAATTATTTAGTGCAAAATTAGTAAATGGCGTTATTTTAAATAATGACTGGCAAATAATAGAAGATATCTATTACTATTAATAGAAAAAAATAATGACAATTAAAAGTATCAATTTTGATACTCTAAAAGATTAGAAGTGCTAATATTGTACAAATAAAAAACGGCAAAACCAGACAAATATAAACTGGTTGATTACGATTTAATTAAGAACACCATTAAACTCTTATAAATAAAGAAAATTATCCAATTGAATTTAAGAACATAGAAAAGAGGTGAATATATGACAAACAAAATAATTGAAGTTCAAAATATTAAAGTGAATATAACAAATATAAATGATAGCGATTATATTTGTATTTCTGATTTTACCAAATTTAAAGAAGGAAAATCTACATCAGATGATGTTATCAGAAATTGGTTAAGAAATAGAATTACTTTAGAATTTTTAGGTACTTGGGAGTCAATTTACAATCCAGATTTTAATTCCGTCGAATTCGACGGGTTTAAAAGTGAGGCAGGACTTCATACTTTTACATTAAGTGTTACAGAATGGTGTAATAAAACGAACGCAATTGGGATATATTCGAAACGTGGTAAATATGGCGGAACTTATACTCATAAAGATATTGCTTTTGAATTTGCATCTTCTATTAGTCCAGTTTTTAAACTATATTTGATAAAAGAATTTGAAAGACTAAAAGAGTTAGAAAATCAAAATAGGGAATGGGATGTAAAAAGAATTTTAACTAAAAATAATTATCTTATTCATACAGATGCAATTAAAAATTATATATTACCTAGTAAAGATTATTATAAAAATAGAGAATGGTTAAAGTATGCAGAAGAAGCAGATATTTTAAATGTTGCCTTATTTAATACAACTGCTAAAAGATGGATAGAACTTAATCCTAATTTAGCAAAAAATTCAAATGTTAGAGATTATGCGTCAATAAATGAATTAACAGTATTATCTAATTTAGAATCACATAACGCAGAACTAATTAAAGAAGGAAAAAGCAAAGAAGAAAGATTTGAAATATCAAGTAGCATTGCTAAGTATCAACTTGATATACTTAATAATGCAGAAAAGATAAAACTATTAGGAAAAAAAGATAATATCTAGTATTTTGTACATCTGTATTCTTCTTTCAAAATAATAAAATTATTATAGAAAAAAGGTAGAAAATGAATAAATATAATATTAAAGGAGTAGCAGAAAAATTAAAATCTTGATGATGTAAAATTAGAAGATGTGGATGAAATAACAAATATAAAAATAGACAGAAGAAAACCTAGTAATGAAAGAATATTGGATTTTATAATGAAAACAAAAAATCCTTATATATTTAAGGTAATTTGATTCTAAGATAAAAGTAGGTAAAGTTAAAGTGAAAGTGAAATATGACAAAATTGAAGCATTTATTGATTTTATAATTACCGATGTTAACAATCTATATAATTGTGTTTTTGGAATTACCTATGCTTGTCATTATGAAGAATATAAAGAAATGAAAGATACAGCTGAGTTAATTCAAAAAGGAATAGGTGATAAATAAAAATGATTAGTGGTAATTTAACTTATAAAGATATTGAATATTTTTTCGTGTTAGAAAATAATAGAGAATTAAGTTTAGTTCCAAAAGAAGGATTTAAAGAAAAAAGTAATGCTATGTTTTATGAGCCTTTAGCTAATGGTATTCCAGGTGTAGTTACACCAATTCATCCGATTATAGAAAATGATTATTTGGTAGGAATTTCAAGTGAAACTTATGAAAAAATTATTATGATACCAAAAAGTTATCAAATAGGGAGGTTAAACTCTGTATTAAAGATAATTATTAAAATGGTAATAAGGGTAAATAGAAAAGACAAAATTGCTAAAATTAATTTTTATTCAAGTGAATTAAATTATATTTACAATACAAAAAGAACAATCAAATCTTTCAATCCAAGTAAAGAAGAAGTAGACTTGAAATTAAAACCTTGTGATGTTGTAGGTATAAAATCAGAAGAATTTGAAATTGATGGAAGAAAAGTAAAATGTAATTTTGATATAGATAAAGTTTTTAGTGGAAAAGATTTAGAACATCCATTAAAAATTAGAACAAGAATGTCATTTGATTTTGAACCAACTGATGACTATATGTTTATCAGAAGAATTTATTATATTGCTAAAAAGTTTATACAATTTTTAACATATCGGCAAAATATTACTTTTAAAGAAGTTTATACTAGTTTTTTAAACGAAGAAGAATTATATGAAAAAAATGGTGTAGTAATCATAAATGATGAATTTTTAATAGCAGAAGATGAAGAAATTATTTCTAAGAGGTTTATACCATTGGATTATGTATATAGTATTGCCCATAACATTTTACAGGGAATATCTGATAATACATTGTATACTCGTCATATACCTTTATCATATGATGATTCGCATGTAATGACAGAATCAAGTTTTGTATTAACAACTGCTGGATTTGAATGGGAGTTTTCTCAATTGTTTCCAGAAGGAAAGAGAAAGAAACAGGCTAGAATAAATGCAGAAGCAATAATTAATATAGAATTAATTCAATTAGAAGATAAGTATAGAGGTAATAATAGACGCGCTAAGAAAATAATTAATAAATTACATGATTTTGTTGATTTAACAGGTTTAGATGCAAATCTTGATTATACATTTAATCAATTAGATGATATTACTAAAGATTTTGCAAATCAATTATATGGAATGAATGATGAAAAAGTAATTTATAAAGATATGGGGCATAGATTAGCTGAACAGCGTAATGATTTTGCTCATGGAAATCTTAATAAAGATTTTACTGATTTAGCTATGCTAGATATTATATTTTTAGAAAGAGTTATTTATATGATGCAATTAAAAAGATTAGGATTAGATAATTATAGTATTAAGAATTGCATAAACGATTTGTTTCAATGTCATATGATTATTAATACTGATTAATAGCAATTGTAAATAAGAATAGAGTAAGTACAAAATCTACTCTTTTATGTTATAATTATATTTGTTCAAGACTTTAAAAAGGAAGTGAAAACAATGGACAACAATAATCGACAAAATACAACAATCAACTGGTTGATTACGATTTAATTAAGAACACCCTTAAACCCTTATAAATAAAGGAAATTATCCAATTTAGATCTTGCATATTTTCATTAAAAAACGGTCAAAAACAATAAAAATTCATAAAAACATAGTAATTTTGGCATTATTTATAATAGGAATTAGATAGGTGATTACGACATTTAAGAACATATAGGTTCTCACTTGTTTCCTCACTTATGAGCCAAATTGCAGACACTAAATAATAAAATCACAAAAACATACTTTGAACTGATTATAATGGTCAGTTCTTTTTTTATGCCCATACATAGCCATTTTATTTATATAGAGTGGCTAGAGTTTAAAAGAAAGGAGGAAATGTTTATGTCGCAATGCAAAGTAATTGCAGTGGCAAATCAAAAAGGTGGAGTGGGCAAGACCACCACAACTTTTAGTCTAGGAGTTGCTTTAGCAAAAGAAGGCAAAAAGGTATTGTTAGTAGATACAGACCCACAGGGTAGTCTTACTTTATATATGGGTTGGCGAGATCAAGATAAGTTGTCATTAACAGTAGCAGATTTATTAGAGCAGTCAGCAGAGGGTAGAAATATTGAAGTAGAAGAATCAATACTTCATCATAACGAAAATGTTTCTTTGATACCATCTAATTTAAGACTGTCAGTATTAGAGCCAGTCTTGTATAGTGCTATGAGTAGGGAATATTTACTAAAGAATTGTTTGGATAAAGTAAAAGATAACTATGACTATATTCTTATAGACTGTCCACCATCACTAGGAACTTTAACAGTTAATGCTTTAGCGAGTGCAGATAGTGTTATAATCCCAATGCAAAGTCAGTATTTATCAGCAGTTGGAATGACCGAGTTATTAAAGTCTGTTAATAAAGCAAGAACTAAATTAAATCCACAATTAAAAATAGATGGTGTATTACTAACTTTAGTAGATAAAAGAACTAATCTATCAAGAGAAATGAAAGTACAGTTGCAAGAAAATTATGGTAGAGTTATAAAAATTTACGATACACAAATACCTTTAGCAATAAAAACAGCAGAATCAACTTCTACTGGACAAAGTATTTTTGATTATGACAAAAATGGAAAAGTGGCAGAAGCATATTCTTCATTTGCAAAGGAGGTGCTTGAAAGTGGCAAAGAGCGAAATAAAAATGCCTCTACCAAAGTTAGATGATTTATTTACAACAGAGCAAGAAAGGCAAGAAGCCAATTTAGAAAAAGTTGTAGATATTTCACTAGCAGATATTCAAGACTTCCCAAATCACCCATTCAAGGTAATTGTAAATGAAGAAATGCAAGAAATGGCACAAAGTATAAGTGAATATGGTGTGTTATTGCCTGTACTTGTTAGACCACTTCCAAATGGAAAGTATCAAATGATTTCTGGACATAGAAGAAAAAAAGCAAGTGAAATTGCTAATAAAGAAACTATGCCGTGTATTGTTAGAAACCTTACAGATGATGAAGCCACTATTATTATGGTAGATAGCAATTTACAAAGGGAAAAGATATTGCCTAGTGAACGAGCCTTTGCTTATAAAATGAAATTAGAAGCAATGACACATCAAGGTAAAAGAAATGATTTAACTTGTGACCAACTCGGACACAAGTCGATTGGAAAAAAATCTGTTGAAATATTATCTGATGAACTTGGCGAAAGTACCACTCAAATTAAGAGATTTATAAGACTTACTGAATTAGTAAAGCCTTTACTTGATATGGTAGATGATGAAACTATTGCATTAAGCCCTGCGTATGAAATTTCATTTCTTACAAAGCAAGAACAAAAATGGCTTTTAAATAGTATTGAATGTAATGTTGCTACACCAACAGTATCCCAAGCTCAAGAAATGAAAGATTTAAGTAAAAAGGGAGAGTTAAGCGAAGATAAAATTGAAGAAATTATGTGTCGTGAAAAACCTAATCAAGTTGAAAAACTAAAATTAGATTTTAAAGACTTACAACCTAAAATGCCAAAAGGTATGCCAACTACCGAATGGATAAAGCATATTTACAAAGCATTAGACTATTACAATAGGGCTATGGAAAGACAAAGACAACAGGGTGCTAGATAGTGGGAGTTATTATTCCATTATTCCCCTTCCTACAACCTACCCCTAGTATTTATATACTAACTGTTATTACTAACTGAAAAAAATATATATTAGAAATTTACACAAATGCAAATAAAAATACTTTAGTTTATACTAACATCAACAAATCAAGAAAGGGATGAATTTGTATGAAAAAAATATTGATTTTAATTAGCATTTTAATTTCTATGACAGGAGGTACAGTTTTCTATTTGCAAGATAAACAAGAAAAGCCAAAACTAGAACAGGTTAATGTTAGTGAGAAAACCATAGAAGAAAAAGTGGCAGAAGAATCTAAAAGCGAAGAAAACAAAGTAGCAGAAAGTGAAATAATACCAGAAGAAAAGGTTGATGAAGTAAAAGAAACCAAAAAAGAAGTTAAGTCAGATTCTAAACCAGAAAATAAGAATGTTTCTTCAGCAAGTAAATCTGAAAACAAAACAGAAAATAAGCAAAATGATTCTGTGAAAAAAGAAGTGCCAAAGGAAACACCAAAAGAAACTCCAAATGTAAGTAACAATACTACACCTAGTCAAACTCCAAGTAATCAACCACAAAACGGTGGAGCAACTACAAAGTTTTATGAATCAATAACTGGTGGTAAAAAAGAGTTTGCTTCTGATAGTGAAGCGACTGCTCGTGGTAATGAAATTAAGAGCAAAGAACTGGATTATGTTTTAGATTATAACGAACAACACCCAGAAGCACCGATAAAACCAGATATAAACTATTTTAGGGTGTATCCATCTGTGATAGATGAAAACGGTAAGACTTGGTATTATTTGCATTTCTTTTGTGCGAGTGGAGAGGGAAATGACGCAAAATTAAAAAGTATGTATTAGTGGCTCTTAAAACAAGAGTCATTTTTTATGCCCTAATTTTAGGAGTAAGAAAGGAGAAAATTAAAAATGAAAAAAATTGGAATGTGCCTAGTTTTAACACTAGGTATTTTACTTGGATTTACTGTTAATGCTCAAGCAGTAAATGCAGCAACTTTAACAAAAACAAAATCCGGCTATTATTATGATCGAGCAAGAGCAGATGGAACTGACCATCATTCTTGGTATTTTATGCAATATGAAATGGATGGCGAAGTATCTTATTGCATAGAGCCAAATATACCAGAGGGAACTATTTATAATCCTGGAAGTTGGGAAGCAACAGGACTTCCAAATGAAATCAAAGAAAGATTATTGTTAATCGGTTACTACGGTTATACTTATCCGGGACACCAAACACTACAATATCGTGCTGCTACTCAAGGTATGATATGGGATATTATCATTGGACACGGAGCCAATACAACTTTCTCAACAGAAAGATGGGGAGCAGGAACACCATTTGATGTATCAACAGAAAAAGCAGAAATCAATAGACTAATCGAACACCACTATGATAGACCAAGTTTTGATGGTGGAGTTTATAAAGCACAAGTAGGAGAAACTATTACACTAACAGATACTAATAATGTACTTGGAAATTATAGTGTAAGTGTTAGTGGTGCAGAATATAGTGTTAATGGAAATACACTAACAATTAAGCCTACTAGAAATGGAAAAATAGATTTAACTTTAACAAAAAATATGCCTTATGCTAGTGGCTATAAGTTATTCGTTGGAAACGAAATTCAAAATATGTTTGTACCTGGAACTACTGATCCAGTTATGGCTAGAGTTAGAGTAAATAGTTATACAACACCAGTAGAGGGTTATAAGAAAGATGTTGAAACTGAAACTGCACAGGGTCAAGCAACTTTAAAAGGAGCAGAGTATGGTATATACGAAACTGCTACGGGAAGATTAGTGACAACAGTTGTTACTGATGAAAACGGTTACTTTAAAAGTGACGCAGTATTATCTTGGAATGATTACTATTTACAAGAAATCAAACCAAGTGAGGGTTATGAATTAGATAAAACTCGCTACAATATTGATGTAAAAGGAAAAGACTCTGCAAGAGTAGATGTTGTAGAAAAAGTAATTAAAAACTATGTAAGTATTTTAAAACAATACGAACACGTGGAGGGAGAAACAAAATTCCTAAATGCAGAAGCAGGTATTACTTTTGAAATTTATTACCCAAACGGAAACAAGTTTGATGAAATCACAACAGATAAAAACGGTTATGCTTCTATCAATTTGCCTTATGGAGTTTGGAAGTTCCATCAAGTAAATACGACAACTGGATATGAAAAGATTTATGACTTCTATATCACAGTAAGTGAAACAAGCGAAAAAGAGCAATATTACAATATTTTAAACAACTCTTTGACTGCTTATTTGAAAGTAATAAAAGTAGATGAAGAAACTGGAAAGACTATTGCCATTAAAGATACTACTTTCAAAATCTTTAATGAAGATACTAAACAATATGTATCTCAATTCGTAGGTGGTAAAGTAATTAGTGAATTTAAAACTGATGAAAATGGTATATTAGTAACACCTTTAAAATTAGTTGCAGGAAATTACAAACTAATTGAAGTGTCTGCACCAAATGGTTACTTAAAAGATAAAAACGGTCTAAAATTCACTATTGGAAATGATACGCATTATGACTATACAACTTATGGAGCATTTATCACAGTAACTTATAAGAATACACCTATTAAAGGTCAATTAGAGATTTATAAAGTTGGCGAAGATTTAGTGATTAAAGATGGCGAATATGTTTATGCTAAGAAAAAATTAAGTGGAGTTACTTTTGAAATCTATGCAGAAGAAGATATTAAGTCTGCTGATGGAAACCATTTATACTATAATAAAGGCGACAAAGTAGATACTATCGTTACAGATGAAAACGGCTATGCTAAAACAAAGAAACTTCCACTAGGAAAATACTATTTAATTGAAGTAAAAACACAAGATGACTATATTCTTGATGGAGATAAACACTATTTCACATTAAAACAAGTTGATGATGAAACTCCAATAGTTTATGAATCATATAGTGCTTTAAATTATCTTAAAAAGGCTACTCTTGAATTTACTAAAACTGATTTAGTAAATGGAGATGTTATTCCAGATACTATCATTGAAATTTATACTGAAAATGATGAACTAATCTTTACTGGTAAAACAGATCAAGATGGAAAAATCGTTATTACAGATTTAAAAGTTGGAAAATACTATATCGTAGAAAAAGAGCCAAGCACAGGCTATGTAATAACTGATGAAAAAGTTTATTTTGAATTAAAAGAAAACGGAGAAATCGTTAAGGCTGAAATGAAAAATAAACCAGTAACAGGAACTCTTGAATTTACTAAAACTGATGTATCAACAGGAGAGCCACTACCTAACACTTTAATCGAAATCTACAATGATAAAGATGAGTTAATTTTTAGTGGAAGAACTGATGACAATGGAAAAATTACTATTTCAGAAATTCGTTATGGAAAATACTATATTTTGGAGAAAGAAGCACCAGAGGGCTATACTTTAAATCCAGAAAGAATGTATTTTGAAATCAAAGAAGATGGCGAAATTGTAAAAGCAACAATGACTGATGAAAAAGTAATCGTTGAAGTACCAAGTACAGGTATTACTGATTCACACTTCATTGAAATTGTTGGAACAATGTTTATTCTAGGAGGAATAGGAGCGATTATCTATGTTAAAAAGAAAAAACAAAATCGAGAATAATAAAGGTAGTAAGAGTCAACTAATCATAGTTGGCTCTTTACTTATCATTTTAGGTACTTTAATCATTGGTGGTAAGTATTTATATAATTATCTTGAAACAAAAAACGAAGAACAGTTAATTGATACTTTCTTTGAAGAACAAAAAGAAATTGCAGAAGATACTACTCCAGAAGTGCCAGAAGAAAAAGTGGAAACTGAAAAGCCACAACCTACTAAAACGAAAATAGATTATTTTGCAGTAATCAAAATACCTAAAATAGGGTTAGAAAAAGGTCTAGCAAATAAAGGTAGTTATTATAACAATGTTAATAGAAATATACTTGTTGTCAAAGAATCTGATATGCCAGATAAAGACAAAGGAAATGTGATCCTAGCAGGACACTCTGGAAGTGGAAGAACTGCTTATTTTAAAAATCTTCATAAACTCGAAAGAGATGATGAAGTAAGTATTTTCTATAATGGTAACGAGTACAAATACAAAGTTCTTAATCAATACGACATTGAGAAAACTGGTACTGCTAATATTGTTAGAAATGCCGAAAAAAGTACACTAACTTTAATCACTTGCAGACACAATACGAATAAGCAAATTATCTATATATGCGAATTAGTAGAGAAAGTCTAGGAGGGATTTATTTGGAAACAAAATATAATATAGGTCAAATTACAAAGACTTTAGAAAAACTATTTGAAGCAGGATTCAATACTGATAAAAAAATACTTGCTTTAAAATTGGAAGATTTAACGAAAATACCAAATCTACAAAATAATGAAACTATGATTATCATTGAATTTAAAAATGCCGTTAAGAATAAGCAAATCATTGCTTTTTTAAGTGGCTATAAAGAAAATAGAAAGGATGGTTAATTATGCCATATCAAAAAAGAATACCACCAGTTAAGGTGGATTTAAGTATAGGAAAATTTAATTATTTAATTGAAATGCTTACCAGATATACGACTTCTAATAATGAAAAAATAAGCGAAACTGCTACTAAACTGAAAGAAAAATTATTGAGATATAGTATCCCACGAGTTACTGAAGAACAAGAAACTTTTGTTGATATTCGTTTCTATCCTAACGAAGCAAGTGAAATTATCTATATGTTACTTGTTAATACCGAAGATATAGAAATAGAAACTAACTATTATGAAGTTTTAGTAAATGCTAGAGAAAGTCTTAAACAAGATAACTCTAACAATGAGTAGTAAAAGAAAAATAAAGATAAGGAGGTGAGTAAGTGGCTAATAAATTAAGAAATATAACAGAATTATATTCGGAAACATTAAAAGATTTAAGTACAAATCAAAGTGAATGGCTATCATTTTTAGAGTGTGCTGCAATGAATTATAAGTATCCATTTTCCGATCAAGTTTTAATTTATGCACAAAAGCCTTATGCAAGTGCTTGTGCTGAAATAGAAACTTGGAATAAGTCATTAAAAAGATGGGTTAATAAAGGAGCAACTGGTATAGCACTTCTTGCAGAAAATAATGGTAATACTTATTTAAGATATGTTTTTGATGTAAGTGATACCAATAGTAAGCACGGTAAAAATGTTATACTATGGTCTGTTACGAAACCTTATGAAGAATATGTTATCGAAGCCCTAGAAAATAGATATGGAGAATTAGAAGATAACTCTACCATAGCAAGTGCTATTATTTCTAGTGCTAAAAATATGGTAGAAGATAACTTGCCAGATTATTTATCAAATCTAATGTATTTTAAAGATAATAGTTTTTTAGAAGAACTTGATGAGTTGAATATAAAAACTATTTACAAGAAAGTATTAGAGAATAGTGTTGCTTATGTAATGTTAAAGCGTTGTGGAATAAACCCTAATGATTATTTTGATAAGGAAGATTTTAGAGAATTATTAAATTTCAATACTTATGATACGATAACAAGACTAGGTATGGCAACAAGTGATATTGCCGAGTCTGGACTTCGTGAAATATATAGCACAATAAAAAATGTGCGAATAAGTGAAATTGATAAAATTCACACATTTGATAATAATAAGCAAAACGAGTATGATTTAGATGATGGCAAGAATAATGCCGAGAGGAGTGATTTAGATGAAAGAAATAAGTTACAAAATGGTGGGCGATTATCAAATACCAGACCTAGTACCACCACAAGAAGAACAAGTAAATGGGAAATACGCATTGATGAGATTAAGCCACTTGAAGAAGAACGACAAGCCTCTATATACGACACTTCTAATGCAGGGCAAATTACCAGAACACTTGATGGAAGTTCAAACGATAGCCGAAACGAGAGTGGAACAAATGATAGAGGAAATGGCGAAGAAAGAGAATATAACAGAAGAATTGAAAGCCAAAGACCAGATGAAGTGGATAGGCTTAATGAACAACTTGAAAGCGAGAGCAGAGGAGATAGTAACGAGAGAACTAATTTACAGTTAGATTTTTGGGATGTAGATAGTGGGACACATTGTCCGTATGTTGTTACAGATGACAAAATCAATCAAATACTTGCTAATGCACATTTAAAAATACCCAAAGCAGAAGTAAAAAGATATTTTGAACTAGAAAAAGAGCCTTTAAAAAGAGCAGAGTTCATTAAAAATTCTTTTGAAAATGTATATGTGGGTATTTTTATTGGAACACAAATGTATGGTTACAAAGCCTTTGAAAATGGTTTATTACTATGGAAAGGTAATTTTTTATCACGAGATACAGAAAGTTTTATATCTTGGGAAGATTTAACATATCATTATGATTCAATGATTTTACTTCATCAATTAAATGATAGAGAAAAATACTTACCATCTGAAAAAGAGCAGATGACTTTATTAGATGAAGAAAATAGCAAAGAAATACCCGAATTAGAATTTTCGCAAGAGTTTATTGATAAATATTTTCAAACACGACATACTGAAACAAAGTATGCTATATATAGACAATTTCAAAAAAGTTTATCTACAACTGAAAATATTAACTATATAAAAAATATGTATGGATTAAGTGGAAGTTCATATATTATTCGTGGATCTGGTATAGGTTATACTGCTGATAGTAAAGGACTTACTTTATATCGTGGAAATCTTGAAAATAGAAAAGAAAAACTTTTAAAATGGAATTATGTTGAAAAGCGAATAAAGGAACTAATTAGCCTTAATAGATACCTTAATCCAAAAGAATTAAGAGAGTATCCTGCTTGGTTAGGAGAAGAACAGGAACGAATAGATGAATTAAATCAAGAAGATACTTTTACTGAAAAACAAGAAGATAGTCTAGCAAAACGATTAAATGATTTTATCAAAGAATATGATTTACAAGGCTATGAAGCAAATCTTGAAAATGGCGAAACCGAAGAAGATGTCATTAGAGATATAGATAATCAAATCCATAATCCAAGTGAATTAAGAGGTTTTATAGAGTATATTCAAAATCTAGGGAATGATTTAGATAGTGATGATGAAGATAAAAAGATAATAGATAACTTTATCAAAGAATTAAATGAAACTTTCCCAGACTACTATTATCAAGTAGGCGACCAAGTATATATTGGTGCAGATAAGTTTGAAATACTTTCATTAGATAATGATATTGTTAGATTATATGACTATCAATATCCATTATTTAATCAAGAATTTTCTTTTGATGAGTTTGATAGGAAAGTAAAAGAAAATCCGTGTAATGACCATCTGAAAATCAAAGTTACTGAAACTGGAGAATTAGAAAAGCATAATGAGTATGGAGAATATGATGATGAAGTAGATTTAGTAGAGCATATTTTATCACTTTATGATATGAGTGATATTAAGGTAAACTTCGATTCTAACGAGAATATCGTTATTTATTCTGATGACATTGATTTAGAGGGACTAGAAGTTTATGATTTTCTATTAAATGAACTATTTGACTATAATGAAGATGGCACAGTAGATAAAGTTAATAATCACGATTTAGAAAGATTAAAAGAATATCGTAAAAAATATGAAACAAAAGTCGCAGATCAAGAAAAGTTAGAAGAAGATATTATTGGTAAAAATATAATTATTGGCGATAGAGAATATACCATTGATAGTATTGATAATGATGTCGTTTCACTAAAAGATATTACTTTTCAAAATGGTGTAGGTTTTCCTATTTTTCGTAATGAAGAATTAAGCAAAGTATTATCTTTACTTGCTGAAAAAGAAGCAGAACAAAAAAAGGAAACAATTATACCTAATATTGCTAAAAAGCGAAGAAAACGAGTTACCACTTTTGATATACACCCAGAAATCAAAAATGAAGATAGAAATAACTTCCATATTACTGATGACTTGTTAGGTGTCGGAAGTGATAGAGAAAAGTTTAATCGTAATCTTGCAGCAATTAAAGCGTTGAAACAATGCGAAGAAGAAAATCGCTTTGCTACTCCAGAGGAACAACAAATACTATCGCAGTATGTCGGTTGGGGTGGTTTATCACAAGCCTTTGAAGAAAATAATTCTTCTTGGGCAGATGAGCATTTAAAACTTAAAAATATTCTTGATGATGAAGAATATAGGTCGGCAATGAGTTCTACAAGAACTTCTTTCTATACACCTCCAGTAGTTATTCGTACAATGTATAAAGCATTAGAAAGTATGGGTATGAAAGATGGAAACATACTAGAGCCTAGTTGTGGAGTTGGCAATTTTCTAGGTATGATACCCGATACTTTAAAAGACTGTAAGTTATATGGTATAGAAGTTGATAGTATATCTGGTAGAATTGCTAGACAACTATATCAAAAAAGTTCTATTGCAGTACAAGGCTATGAAAATACAGAACTTCCAGATTCTTTCTTTGATGGGGCAATAGGTAATGTTCCATTTGATAGTCTTAAATTATTAGACAAGAGATATGATAAGCATAACTTCCTAATTCACGACTATTTCTTTGCAAAAACTCTTGATAAGGTAAGACCGGGTGGAATTGTTGCTTTCATAACAAGTAAAGGTACTTTAGATAAGGAAAATCCTAGTGTTAGAAAGTATATAGCACAACGAGCCGACTTGTTAGGAGCAATAAGACTTCCGAATAATACCTTTAAAGATAACGCAGGAACAAAAGTTACTTCTGATATTATCTTCTTACAAAAACGAGATTCTATAACCGATTTAGAGCCAGACTGGGTATATTTAGATACTGATGAAAATGGTATCAAAATGAATAAATATTTTGTTGATAATCCAGATATGGTATGTGGTAATATGAAAATGGAATCTACTAGATATGGTATGGACTCTACTTGTGAAGCAAGAGAAGATATATCACTAGAAGAACAACTTAACAATGCTATTTCTAATATACACGCTGAAATAAAAGAATATGAGATAGATGATATAGGAGAAGATGAAGAAGATTTATCTATTCCTGCTGATTATAATGTTAAAAACTTCTCATATACCATTGTTGATAATAAAGTCTATTATCGTGAGAATAGTAGAATGTATCCACAAGAATTGCCACTTACTACTGAAAATCGTATTAGAGGCTTAATAGAAATAAGAGAGTGTGTAAGAAATCTATTAGAATTACAAACAGAGGACTTCCCAGAAGAAGATATAAAACAAGAACAAGCAAAACTTAATAAACTATATGACAGTTTTACTAAAAAATATGGACTTATCAATAGCAGAGCAAATACCTCTGCTTTTTCTAATGATAATAGTTTTTATCTATTATGTTCTTTAGAGATACTTGATGAGAACAAAGAACTTCTTAAAAAAGCAGATATGTTTACCAAAAGAACAATACTTCCACATAAGGAAGTAACGAGTGTAGATACTGCAAATGAAGCCTTAATTGTTTCAATGTCTGAAAAGGCTAGAGTTGATTTAGAGTTTATGCAGAAACTATGTGGGCTTGATATGGACAAAATGATAACTGACCTAGAGGGTGTTATATTCAATGTACCAGAATATGGAGATCCAAATATATGGGTAACTGCTGATGAGTACCTATCTGGCAATATTCGTGAGAAATTAAAGATAGCCAAAGAGTTTGCTGAAGATGACCCTAGATTCAATATAAATGTAAAATGTCTTGAAGAAGTAATGCCGAAAGATTTAGAGCCACAAGAGATAAGTGTTAGACTTGGTGCAACTTGGCTTCCAACAGATGTTATAGATGACTTTATAGATTATCTATTATCGCCATCCTATAATATTAGAGATAGAATACAAGTGCATTTTATGGAAAGTACAGCCCAATGGAATATTGAAGGTAAAAACTATGATAGGGAAAATGTAAAAGCATATTCTACTTATGGAACAGGAAGAATAAATGCTTACAAGATTATAGAAGAAACTCTTAATTTAAAAGATGTTAGAATATATGACTATATTGAGAAAGATGGTAAAAAAGTACCAGAGTTAAATAAAAAGGAAACTGCTATCGCACAAGCAAAACAAGAGCAAATTAAAACTGCTTTTGATGAGTGGATATGGAGCGATATAGACCGTAGAGAAAGATTAAGTAAAATCTATAATGAGAAGTTTAATTCTAATCGACCTCGTGAGTATGATGGCTCTCATATAAATTTTCACGGTATGAATCCAGAAATAACTTTACGACCACACCAAGTTAATGCCATAGCCAGAGTTTTGTATGGAAATACAAATACTCTACTAGCACACGAGGTTGGAGCAGGTAAGACTTTTGAAATGGTCGCTGCTGCTATGGAATCAAAAAGACTAGGACTATGTAATAAGAGTATGTTTGTAGTACCAAATCATATCGTAGAACAATTTAGTTCGGAATTCCTACAACTTTATCCAAGTGCTAATATTCTCGTTACTACGAAGAAAGATTTTGAAACGGCTAATCGTAAAAAATTCTGTTCTCGAATAGCAACTGGAGATTATGACGCAGTAATTATATCTCATAGCCAATTTGAGAAGATACCAATGTCTGCCGAAAGACAAAGAACTATCTTACAAAATCAAATAGATGATATAAGTATGGGAGTACAAGATTTAAAAGACCATAATGGCGAAAACTTTACTATAAAGCAATTAGTAAGACTACAAAAAAGTCTTGAGGCAAAATTAGCAAAGTTAAATGATACGAGCCGAAAAGATGATGTTGTAACCTTTGAAGAATTAGGTATTGATAGAATATTCGTAGATGAAGCCCATTACTTTAAAAATCTATTTCTTTATACAAAAATGAGAAATGTTGGTGGTATAGCACAAACTGAAGCACAAAAGTCTAGTGACTTATTTATGAAATGTAGGTATCTTGATGAATTAACTGGTGGTAGAGGAGTTGTATTTGCAACTGGTACTCCAGTAAGTAATTCTATGGTAGAACTTTATACTATGCAAAGATACTTACAATATGCAGAGTTAGAAAAAAGGAATCTACAACACTTTGACGCTTGGGCTTCTACTTTTGGTGAAACAGTAACGGCTATTGAACTTGCTCCAGAGGGAACAGGTTACAGAGCAAAGACTAGATTTGCCAAGTTTTATAACTTACCAGAACTGATGGCTATGTTTAAGGAAGTAGCCGATATTCAAACGGCAGATATGCTTAATTTACCACTTCCAGAAGCCCATTATGAAACGATAGTAGCAAAGCCTACTGAAATACAAAAAGAAATGGTAAAAGAACTTTCTAATAGGGCAGATATGGTTAGAAATAAAAAGGTTGACCCATCAACTGATAATATGTTAAAAATTACAAATGATGGTAGAAAACTTGCACTTGACCAAAGACTTATAAATGATATGTTGCCAGATGATCCGAATAGTAAAGTGTCTTTATGTGCGAATAATATTTATAGAATATGGCAAGAGCATAAAGAAAAACACTTAACACAATTAGTATTCTGTGATTTATCTACTCCAAGTGAAGATAAATTTAATGTTTATGATGAGTTAAAAAGAAAGTTACAAGAGTTAGGTGTTCCAGAAGATGAAGTCGAGTTTATTCATAATGCTAATACAGATATACAAAAGAAAACTTTGTTTTCACAAGTAAGAAATGGTATAAAAAGAATATTGTTCGGTAGCACTTCCAAAATGGGTGCAGGAACAAACTGCCAAGACAAACTAATTGCAATTCATAACCTAGACTGTCCGTGGCGACCTGCTGACCTTATACAAAGAATAGGAAGAATATTAAGGCAAGGAAATAAAAATAAAGAAGTTTATATCTATAACTATGTTACAGAGGGAACTTTTGACGCATACCTTTATCAATTAGTAGAGAATAAACAACGATTCATTTCACAGATAATGACTTCTAAAACTCCAGTAAGATTTGCTGAAGATATAGATGAAGCAGCACTTAATTATGCACAGATTAAAGCACTTGCTGCCGGTAATCCTTTGATAATGGAAAAGACTGATTTAGACACGCAAGTTGCTAAATTAAAACTCCTAAAACAAAATCATTTGAGTCAAATATATGCTATGGAAGATAAAGTAGCAAAGTATTATCCTAGTGAGATAAAAAGACTAGAATCACGAATAGATGGCTTTAAAAAAGATATAGAACTAGCCGAAAAAAATACTACAAATAGTGATGATAAATTCCAAAGTATGATTATAAAAGGTGTTACTTATACCGATAAAAAACAAGCAGGAGATAAGATACTTGAGTTATGTAAGAATATTGATAAAACTGAAAAACAAGAGATAGGAAGTTATAGAGGTTTTAAGATGGAACTTGATTATGAGTATGGTAGTTTTCATATATATTTGAAAAATGAGTTATCACATTCAGTAATGCTTGGTAATGATAATTTAGGTAATATTACTCGTATCAATAATGAAATAGATGGTTTCTCTTTTGATTTAAAGCAAGAACAAACAGAGTTAGAAAATACCAAAATTCAATTTGAAAATGCCAAAGAAGAATGTAAAAGACCATTTAAACAAGAACAAGAATTAAAAGAAAAATCTAAACGATTAGATGAAGTAAATGTCTTACTTAATATGAATGAAAAGGACAAAGAAGTTATAGATTTTGATGATAGTGTTGAAGTAGAAAGTCAAAGGTGTAATAAGGAATACGCAAGGTAATTTACACATTAGCATTTAAAATATCCACGATATAAAATAGTCGCAGGAGGTGTGAAAAGGTGGATAATTTTGATGAAACATTTATCAAAGACTATTGTGATGATAATTTTGCAGAATATCTTTCTGATATGCTAGTTCGCTTAAAAAAGAGTAACCCTGAATATGAATCACTCTTAAAAAAGCAAAGTAATCTAATGAATAAAAATGATAGATTAGCAGATGTGCTTGAAAATCATTGTTTGTTTTCTTTATCAAAGTATGAAGTAAAGATACTGAAAAATTATTTATCCTTAAAAGAAGATAGCAGAGAAATTGAAGAAAAAGAAATATTCATACAAGGTATGAGAGAATGTTATTTCTTATTAAGAAAGTTAGATTTACTAAAGTAATTATTGAAAAATTACAAGTCGTTAGGAGGGCAAGAAGTGGATTTCAATAAAATGTTTGACCAAGAGTGTGAAGAAAATTATTGGGATATTGTAAATTTTGTATCATCTTATCTTATGGGAACGAATAAAGAATATAAAGATTCTGCTTATAAGTGTTCTGATATTATAGACAAATATCCTAATTTAAAGAAAGTATTAGAAGATGATACTCCAGTAGCATTAACTAAAAAAGAAGTATCTGGTTTGATAGAATATATAACAAGTTCTTCTGATAGAAACACACTAGAGAAGAAGCAACTTGTATGTGCAGGTTGCAGAAGTGCATACTTCCTTTTAAAGAAAATGGGACTTTTAAAAGAACAAAATGATGGCGATTAAGTTTTATCTTGATCGCTTTTATCATTGTGTCAAATGTACGAATTTTAAAATTACACATTGGATTTTTATTTTCATATTTTTTATAATGTGTGCCATAAAGGACACATTGTGAATGAATAGAGATGATAAAACACTTCGTGATATTGTTATTCTAAATATTAAATATTATAGAGAACAGGCGAAGATGAGCCAAGAAGATTTATCTTTAAAACTTGGTAGAAAAAAAGATTTTATCGAAAAACTAGAAGATAAGGGAATGTATAGAAGATTATTAACTATTGTCTTATTAGATGATATAGCGAGAATCTTAAATGTTCCTGTGGCTAGATTTTTAGATAATACTTTATAATTATGAGCAATTTTAGTAATTAAAACTTGAGTTGCTCTTTTTTCATTTTAAAAGAAAGGAGCGATTTTAAATGAAAACTTATAAAATTGAAGTAGAAGAAATAATGCAAAATGTTTATGATATTGAAGCAAATTCTTTGGAAGAAGCCATAAATATTGCAGAAGAAAAATATCGTAACCAAAAAATAGTTTTAGACTATAACGCATTAAAAGAAACTAATTTTAGAGAATTTAAAGATGAAATAGAAAAGGATAAGCCTAAAAATAAAGAAAGGGAAAGGTAATATATTATGGGTAGTGATATGAAGATTAGAGAAGAACTATATATAAAAATGTCTAATGATTATAATAGTTATATTGAAAACCTAAAAAAAAGTTCGATAGATAATATATTGAATAGTGCTTATGAAAAAACAATGAAAGAGAATATTTTAAATGAATTTACTCCAGAATTTAAGCATTATGATATTGAAAAAATAAAGGCACTAAATACTTATGAAAATCCTTTGGATAAATTATATAAAGAGTGGTTTAAAAGCGATATTGGTATTCATACACTATTTGAAGATAGCATTTATGATACTTTATCAGATATAGTCAAAGAACAAAAAGAAAAGAAAAAATCACGAGAAAGGTAGGCAATATTATGGCATATTATCCTCCAGAAGTGATACAAAGAGCAAAGAAAATGGACTTATTAACTTATTTAAAAAATTATGAGCCAGATGAGTTAGTTCATTTTAGTAGAGATACTTATGTGACTAGAACACACGATAGTTTGAAAATATCAAATGGTATGTGGTACTGGTTTTCACAAAGTATAGGTGGAAAAAGTGCATTAGAATATTTAATTAAAGTACGAGATTACACTTTCTTACAAGCAGTAGAAACGATAGTAGGAAGTGTTGTAGCAGCACCACCTAAAATATATAAAAGTATAACTAAAAGAACACCAGATAGACTAATGCTACCAAAGAAAGCACCTAATAATGATAGAGTAAAATCTTATCTTATAGGTAGGGGTATTGATGAAGATATTATACAAGAGTGTATTGATAATGATTTAATTTATCAGCAATTTCCAAATAACAATGTTGTATTTGTAGGCTACGATCAAAATAAAATAGCAAGATATGCAATGTTTAGAGGAACGAATGAAAGTAATTTCAAAGGTGAAGCAAATGGAAGTCATAAGGCTTTTTCTTTTCAGTTAGAAGCAATAGAAAAAAATGATAGAGTACACTTATTTGAAAGTGCAATAGACTTACTTTCTTATGCAACTTTAATGAAATTAAATGACCAAGAGTGGTACAATGAGTCACTACTTTCACTTGCAGGAGTTTATAAACCGGCAGAAAATATAGAAGATAGTAAAGTGCCACTTGCTTTAAATTATTACTTGAATCAACACCCAAATATTAAAAAAATCTACTTGCATTTAGATAATGATAAGGCAGGTAGAGAATCAACCGAAGCAATAAAATACTTGTTATCAAGTGGATATGAAATCATTGATAATCCGACTCCAGTAGGAAAAGATGTCAATGATTTTTTATGCTTAAAATTAGGAATTAAAAATAAAAATACGAAAGAAAGAGAGAGATAAATTATGAGATTTAATTATTATTTGTTGGGGGAAATTTTGAAAGAAAGAAGAATAGAGAAAGGACTTTCTAAAAATAAATTAGCCCAATATGTTGGTATAAGTCAACCAGAAGTAACAAGAATTGAGAATGGAATTAGGACTATTCCTAATATAGTAACACTTATATATTTTTGTGAAGTTTTAGATTTAGACTTTATAGAATTGTTAAAAGTTACTGGATTTGTAGATGAAAAAAATTTAATTA
>CATNCE010000001.1 GCA_950097225.1 uncultured Bacilli bacterium | reverse complement strand
TCCCGTATTCATCAACTTATAAATATAAACTTCTTTAAGATCAATATCATCTATCTGTTCTTGTTTAATAAAACTATATTTATATTCTAAAAACTCTTTCTTACTAATTTGCTTAGAATTATACTTATCTACAACCTTCTCGTCTAAGTTCGAATCAATTTCCGCCTTATGACTATGATAATAATAATCTAATTTATCACTTTCACTTACATCATAACCAGTAATATCTAAAATACCCGCAAGCTTATGAGCTAAATCCACTTCATCAACTGAAGATGTTTTCTTATACATTAGAGCCTTAATTCCTTTATTATCTACCAAAACCCTTCCTTTACTATCTAAAAAGCGTCCTCTTGGTGGTGTACTGCCATAGACATAGCTATCGACTATTTCCCTTTTCTTCTCTTGATATAACTGATGATTTAAAATAGCCACATTAAAAACTCTTATTATGATAATAAGATTTAAAACAACAACAAATATTTTTAGTATATAATCTTTCTTCATACTAATATTATTTACTAATAAACATAAAATATAACGGAGGTAACATATGTTTAATATTGTAAAAAACTATATATCTTCTATGAAAAAAGAAGATATAGCAAAATTCGCTAATAAAAATAATCTCAAAGTATCTGAAAGCGAACTAGATTTCTTATACACATTTATCAAAAACAATCATGAATACTATTTAAAAAATCCTTCTAAACTCGATCTAACTTTATATAAAGACAAGTTTAGTAATGAAAATTTTGTCTTTCTAAATAATCTAGTTAACAAATATAAAAAATTTCTTTTTTAACAATTTAAAGGCTTATAATAAGTCTTTTTGTATACAAAAATATATCCTCACAGTCCGATATATATACCCCTGAAATAAATAAAAAATAAGGCACTTTAAAATACATGCCCTATTTTCCATCTAATAATTTATTAGCTTTAACAATAAACCAAATTTGTTCTAACGATATTGAACTATTCTCAATCTTATTAGTACGTAATATCAATAAGATTTTATTAAGAAGTGGTTTAAGATTCTCTGAACTCAAATCATCTTCATCTAAATTAATATTATTTAAACGATACTTATTAGCAATTATCTTAGGAATATCCGAACTTTCAAAAATAGGAACTCCTGTCATAACGATATTGCGTGGATTAGTTGCAAAAGCATCAAAACGATCATTATATTCACTGATAATATTGTAATCTGTTATATTATATACTTTCTGCATTGCAAGCTTCTTAAAATAATCAAAACTATAATATAGCTCTAATAATTCAGAAACTGACATTGTCGAACTCAAATTAGCAATAACTTTATCTTTAAAGTATTCTAGATCATACTTTTTATAAAGTTCATACAATTCTTTTGCCTTGCATACTGACTCAGCCTTTAATCTCTTAACACTCATTTCGCGTTTATCAAAAATACTACTCTTGCCAATGCGACGATTAAACTTCGCAAGCTCTTCCTCTTTTTTATTAATCTCAGCAACTATTGCTGCCAATGAGCGATTCTCTTCCTTGCTATTTACAACACTGGTATATTGATCTTTAAAATCTTTAAATAAAGCATAAAAATCAATATAATCCGAATACTCTTCAACATTACATTTTAATTTTTCTAAAGAAGCACATATCTTACCCATCTCTTTTTCATTATTATAATCAATTTTATCTGGAATAAGCGATGAATAAGCTGCTATACGTATCTTATGATCTTTAAAGTACTGTTCGATGTCAAAAGCTCCATCTAAAGCCAAATTGCATATGTCTAAAAGAGACTCACTGCTTGCCAAATTAAGTTCAATATAAGCATCCCTCAACTTCATCAAGCAATCTTCATAACTAGCAATACTATATGTTGTCATAACATCTCTTTGCATGCTTTCAATATAAGCCTGAAACTTCTTAGCATTAGTTCTAATCAATTTTCTAAAATTAATCTCGATATGCTCGATTAACTCTGGGTTAGTCCAATAAATTTCTTCAAATATCTCAGATACTCTAGCATAACTACCAGATTTACTACGACGTACCTCTAAAAAAGAAGACATATATTCATTAACATAACAAGTATAATCGAAATTATCACTATTTAAAAGTATCCCCGCTTGTTCAAATTTATCCAAAAATCCATTAATAATATCATTTAATGAATGAAAATTAAAAATATAATAATTGTTAATTTCATAAAGTAATGTATCAAATCCTAGCTTTTCAAAGTATGAATTGATTGGATTCAAAAGACTCTTCACATACTCTAAATGTTTAACTCGCTCACGAAGCTGCTCTAAATTCCCGTCACTTGTCGGAATTTTAATTGCATTCTTCTTAGCGTTGATATAATTTCTTACATTATCAGCATAATCTAAGTATTTACCTTTTGTCGCATCAATCGTACTATTAACTTTTTTCTTATTAGTCATAGTTTTGGTTGGCAAAGTAGAGATCAAAGTCTTTTTTGCTTCAATATCTTTTTTTATAAAATCCAAAAAATTATTATTCATCGCTACCAATCTCCAATTTATTCTCATCAAGATACTTCAAAAAACTATTAATTTCATTGTATACATCTATAAGTTCTTTCAAGCTAAGTTGTGAAAGATCAAATTCGTACTTACCTTCACTTTTCTTCATTATCTCACCTTTTCCCTATTATTCTTTCTCATACTTATCCCTCCAAATCACGATATCCAGCAGTATCCTTAACAAAATTAAGAGAT
Organism: uncultured Bacilli bacterium; assembly: GCA_950097225.1. Taxonomy (GTDB): domain Bacteria; phylum Bacillota_I; class Bacilli_A; order RF39; family UBA660; genus CAG-582. The sequence goes on along the minus strand of CATNCE010000001.1, from coordinate 189,260 downwards.
ATAGCTAAATCTGATCCATCCGAATTAGTCTCTAAGCTATCGATATCTTGTCCTTCAATCCACAGATAGACCCTAGCCTTGGTTATACCATCTGGAATAGTAAATAAAGGTTCATCCAAATCATCCTCTGTTATAGTATTTTGCAAAGCAAAATATTCTGTATTTAAATTAGGCGAACCAGAAACAGTATCTCCCATGTAAATAGGCCCACCTTCCTTAATTGCCGCATAAGTCGGATATAAACTACCATTTACTAGATTAACACCATACTTCGAAGCTCTATCAATCGACAACTTCTCATGACGCGTGCTATAAGGCTCATAGATAATTGATGTACAATTATTATCGCATTTGATATTTTGAATATCATGAGGATCAGCATCTAATGGTAAAGATCCTACCTTAACGATTCCTATTCTAATTGAATTTAGAAGTCCTAACAATTCTTCATTAACACTATCACTATCATTATAAGTAATCGAGGAATCAGGATCAAAATAAAGGTTATCAGATATTGGTGAACCAGTCTCATTTCTAAAGAAAACATCAAATGCAATATAACGATTAAATTGACGTATCTTATTCTCTAAAGACTTTGCAGTTCTAATGTACCCTTTTTCCTTATTTTTAATACTATAAAGAACACCACTATTACTATAATAGACATCAAAAAAGTAACTATTTGGATCAGATATTCCTCTTGAAGATACAGGAATCAATCCGTTCGCTGCCCATTGACTTAAATTATTTGGATAAGTTTTCTTTAACTCATTAATTAACATATTTTCCGATAGTTCAATTGCTGTATCAAAGTTTATCGCATCAAAGGAAATTGTAAGCCCACTGTTTCTTTTTACTGTCATATTAAACGTTTTTACTTTAACATTCAAGTTAGTAGAAAACCAAGCATATGTCGAAAATATTAACAAGATCCCAAAGGCAAACAACAATACAATAGTAAGTCGTAAATTAATTTTTCTAATACCTTTTTTTCGTTCTTTTATATTATTTGTAATTTTATTTATAGGTATCACCTCTTCATAATAGAAAATAAAGAGTAATATAAACAACATTACTCTTTATCTAAACTATTAATTAACTCCAATTAATTAATACAATAAATTCAGTAATTTACTGTTGGAGTAATGCTAACTAAGCGTTATCTTCTTTTCCATTTTCTTCATCTGGAGTTGGAGTTATATTTGTATCTGGTCCATCATATCCAGGAATATCATCTTGACTAAGTTGTTCTTTTGTAAATCCAAAGTTAACAGAAATAGCCTCTCCTAAAGATGCAAAATCATAGTTATCGATATCTTGTCCTTCAAGCCAAATATAAACACGAACCTTTGTAATACTATTTGGAGCTAGTGTCATAAATGATTGACGGCTAGTACCAGTAACATCCTTCATAGTATCAGTGAAGTATGGATAATCAACTAACTTATATGTAGGTTTAGTTGTTTCATCAGCAGCTGCGTATGCTGCGAAATCAGTAGTATTAGCTGCATATGAGTTGAATTCAGCACCATCATAGATATTTACTTCATCTTCAACACTAATTGCTCTACTGATTGCATATGTTGGATATGCAGTTCCATTAGTAATAGTTTTACAAGCACCATCATAAGAAGCACTATCGATTACATTTTTACCAGTAGTTTTTCTTGTTAAACAAGCTGTATCGTAATAATTAATAGCATTTGTTACGTGAGCAGTATCATTTGGTTCCCAAATTTGTGCTTGTCTACAAATACCTGTAACTGACTTAACACCATCAGTTTCAACATCAGAACAAGTAATACCAGTTATTACATCAGGAGTAGATTTAGCATCTTCAGCTTTAACACGTCCGATTTGCGCAAATGCAACTCTAACTGAGTTTTCAATACCAGCATTAGCTTTTCCACTAGATGCTACTTTAACAGCTGAATTCGCAGTTAAATAGATAGCCTCTTCATTTTTAGGATTATTATCTACATAATATTCATTACCAGATAAATTCTTTATAAATAAGTCAAAAGCAACATAACCTTTTCCTTCTTTATATTCTGTAGAATCAGTTACTTTATCAACAAAGTTATTAACTCTACTAGTAAGTAAACGTGCTCCTCCAGGAGTAGCAGTTAAACTTCCTTTTTCATATAATTTTAAACGTGAAGCAGTTGCATCCATATCACCAACAGATGACATAGGAATTAAACCTTCACCTTCTTCTTTTAACCATTGATTCGCATTTCCTGTATAAGCATCAGCATTAATTGCATCTAAATTATAAGACCAATTTTCGCCGTCCATCGATAAGAATAAACCTTCTGTAGTAGCTATCTTTATATCAAAGCTAGTTACATCAACAGTTTTCATTCCAATGAACCATGCATAAGTCGAAACAGTTAAAATAATACCACAAAGAACACACAAAACGATTAATTTTCTAATCTTTTTATTATGTCTACTGTCCCTATTTTTCATTATTTTTCCTCCATTATTATTTTTATTTTAGTCATGTTTAGAGGGACCCCTTCCTCTAAACATATTTAACTAAGGTTGTGCTACAGTAGTAGTTGCAGCAGTTGTTGGTCTGCTTTGAACTTCTGGGTCCAACTCAGGATCTCCAGTATATCCGATATCTTCTCCATAAAGTTGTTCTTTAGAGAATCCGAATGCTACAGAGATTTGTTTTCCTAAAGATGCAAAATCATAGTTATCTACATCTTGTCCTTCAATCCAAATATAAACACGAATCTTAGTGATACTATTTGGAGCTAAGCTTAATAATTGTGGACGATTAACACCAGCAATATCTTTCATACTATCTGTAAAATATGGATAAGAAACTAACTTACCATCTTCAGCATCAGTTGCAACTGAAGTAGTATATCCATTATAAGCTTCTCCATCATATACGTTAACATTATCAGTATGATCAATTACGCCACTAATTGCATAAGTTGGATATGCTTTTCCATCTTCAACTTTAGCACATTTTCCTGCTTCGCCAGAACCATATCCAGTTTTATCAGTAACGTCGTCCCCAGTTCTTGTTAAACAATTTGTATCATACCACTTAATAGCATTAGCTACGTGAGCAGTATCATTTGGTTCCCAAATTTGTGCTGGACGATTTGCACAGATCCCTGTAACTTCTCCTGCTGTATCACAAGTAATTCCTGTAACTGTTGCTTGATCAGTTGTTGTTCCTATTACACGTCCGATTTGCGCAAATGCAACTCTAACTGAGTTTTCAATACCTGCATTAGCATTCCCTGTAGAGGCAACACTAACTTTTGAATTAGGTGTTAAATAAATTGCTTCCTCATTAAGTACATTTAAATTTTTATAATATTCGTTTCCAGATTGATTCTTAACGAATAAATCGAATGCTACATAACCTTCAGCTTCTGTAGTTCCTTCATTTCTAACTTTACTAGCCATTACTCTGTATCCACCAGGAACTTGTGTGAAACTTCCCTTTTCATACATTGTAAGTCTAGATGTATCAGTATTTATAATACCAACACTTGACATAGGCACTAAGCCTTCGCTTCCACCCCAGCTATTAGTGTTATTTGAGGTATTAACAGTTTGAAAGTTATCTTCATTGATTGCAACTTCATTTCCCCAAGTTTTTCCATCAAGGGAAAGTAATAATGAATCAATAGCAGCAACTTTAACGTCAAAACTACTAACATTAACTGTTTTCATACCAATAAACCATGCATATGTTGAAGCAGCTAAGATAATACCACAAAGGCCACAGCCAATTGCTAATCTTTTAACACGTTTTCCGTGTTCTTCATTTCTGTTTTTCATAAAAACTTCTTTTCTCCTTCTCTTATTTTTGATTGTGTTCCGATTTAAAATCCATATGAATCTTAAACTCTCCACCTAAAATATTGTCGGTGCATTCTGGGTCATTTCCCTCAATCCACAATACCATAGTATAACGATCAATATCTCCAGGCTTGAAATTTTCAATATGATTACGAACAACTAAATTTTCCGAAGAGAACTGCACAGTTTGGGGTTCGTTAGTTCCATCACTTCGAGCCTTAGCATAAGTAACATATTCACCATTCCTATAAATTCTAACCCGAACAGCTTCATCAATGTTGTTTATAACATCATCAATGACAACTTCACTCCAATAATCAGACACATCAGTACCCTGATTCTCTACATAAAATGTATAAGCCAGATAATTTTTGCCATTATGAGAACCACCGCCTAATTCATCAATGTCTTTTGGAAGCCATGTATGTGAGACATTGTCAAATTGGCTTGGAGCTTCTGCATAAAGTTCCGTTCTATACACTTTATAAACAGGATCATCATAAATAATGAGGCCCTTATCGAAGTACAAATTTTGATCTAGCGTTACGCTAAAATTCCCATTATTATAAACAATACCAAAAACAAAATACATTAATATGAGCATTAAAAAAATGAAGAATAGAGCCAAGATGATAACTTTTTTTATCCATCTCTCTCGCTTGAATTTTTCTGAACTCAAGTACACGCTTCTATTCTCCATCTCTTCACCCACTTTGTATTGTTTAGTATACATTAATACATTACCATGTACACATATCTGATACTCTCTACAATATAATACAATTATATCATAGAACTTTTCCTTGTCAACAATATTCGACAAAATTCGCAAGCAAAAAACGCAGGCCATATTTTGCCAAAAAAAGCAACAAAAATAAATTATTTTTTAACGATATTTCTAATAATTAAAAATAATAATAAAACGATTAGCTATAAAAAAATAGGAAAAATTTTACCTACTTTAGTAGCTCAGATTTATCCTAGAAGTACGAGGCGAGCCGCGTTACCGCTATATGCATTACCAGTATGTCTCTCAAAAGCAAAAATCCCTGCCTTCTCTCCTAAAGAGTCCCCACGATGAAACCATGGTTTACTCGACTCTACAAAACGTGAAAAATTCATATACCAATTATTATAAAACCAACTACCACTCTGATAAAAAGGGCCCGTTTCTCCCGTCGCATCTCCTAGTATTCTTTTACTATATGAAATGGCCGAAGAATTCGATGGATAAATATCAATATATTTTTGGTATGTACTATTTATTTCCGATACCGTTAAACCTGATTCGCCAACTGTATTACTACGATATCCAGCAACGTACTCCCACGAACCACCAGACATATCATAAATTCCCGTAATGTTACCAGTTGTACTTGCTAAGTATCCTGTTTCTGTATTATATGGTTGATTATTTGATGTACTTGCACTTGAATCTCTGGTAGTTGCTGCATATCCTGTTAAATAGTTTGAATTATTATTTATTCTTACTTCATCATTTATTCCATATTTTGAATGACTTAAATATGCTAATGCTCCCCACTCAGTATTTTTCATCATATGCGAATCCAACCCACGATTATAATTATACATAGCTTTGAAGAAGTTACCCACAGTACTACCTCTCCATGAATATACATTTGGCTTCACCTGGATTTTCGTTGGATCACTTGAATTTACAGCTGCTGAAGATGCATTTGTTGCTCCTTTATAACCTTCTTCAAATTTGCCTACCCATATTCCATTTACATCAAAGTTTGTGAAGGCAGGATGTGTTAACCATTCGCCATCCTTACTTCCAGTTGATGCTTGTGTGTCTTTACTCTCAAACTCAATCTCGATTTCTTGGGCTATACTTTCTGATAACTTAGCTTCTGTTCCATCAGCTTGGTTAGTATGAAATAACTTATATCTATATCTTGGGATCCACACAAAGTATGATTCAATATCATCTTCAATTATAACATCGCCTACATTGTATTGCTTACTTGGATTATCAACTAGTATTATGGCATTAGCCCATTTTTGTTCACAATAGTTATACCAAGATTCACTTTTATCAGAGTATGTGACAACTCCATTGTTGTCTAATTCAACTGGTATTAATTCACCATTTATTACAGGCTCAGCTCCATTTAATGCATTGACACATGTATCAGTTATTACACCTGTTTCTTCTCTTTCTACTGGTGTTGCTATTAATTCACAGGTGAAATTCCCATCTATACTTTCAGTAACAACACTAGTCATTTCTATTCGTACCTCTCCACTTTTTACTTCATTACTTGCTAAAGTGAAGTTTTTAGGCTCAACTGATATACTTACTAAATCTTTGATATTTTCTGATACATTGTCTATGCTACAAGATATAGTAGCTTCAACATCATACTGAGTATTTTCATTCTTTATCCAAAATGTTAATATATTTTCTTCATTTATACTAGTTAATTCTTTTGCTTCATAACTGATTGTTTTTCCATTTAAACTAATTGATGCCTTACCATCAGTTTTAGTATTTATGAATATAACATTATCTAAGAAGGCATTATTAAAACCGATGTTTAAAGTATTATTGATTATTAAGTTAGTTGTTACAGTAGCAAATCCGATTACAAGTAACAATATACTTAAAATTAGTAAACTTTTCTTCTTCATAAGCATGCATCCTATTCTGGTAACATTTTATCACAAAATCCATTTTGTTTACAACGATTATAGTGTAGTATTTTGTCAAAAAAAGATATTACCAAAAGCATCAACAATAAACTACTCCTCCATATTATTCCTTGTTTACAATTATTTACACGACAATTACATCTTTTTTACGACATAGATTGACACAAAATATGCCAAACGATATAATTATTTTAGAATTAAGAGAGGTAAAATAATAATGAAAAAGAAATTTAAAATATTGCTAGCACTCATGTCCCTTTCACTTACGTTAGGACTAATGAGTAACACCTATTCACGTTATGTAGCAGGAACTAGTGGAAACATTGAAGTAAAATTTACCAAATGGCAAATACTAGTAAACTCAAATGATATAACCAATGAAAACACGACGTCAATCGAACTGACACCTGTGATCGAAGAAAATACTAATGTTGCTAAAAACACGATTGCTCCATCATCAAAAGGCTATTTTGATATCGATATTGATCCATCAAACACAGAACTATCTTTTAATTATAAAATATCACTAGAAATACTAAACGAAGCAATACCTGATTTAATGATAACAAAATATGCACTATTAAATACTACTCATCAAGAAGGAGACAACATTCAAACATTAAATATTACTGATAATCAAATAACAGGATCATTAAATATAAATGAAAATGCTTATGAACCATTTACTATTAGAATCTACTTTGAATGGTTTGAAAACGAAAACGAAACAATGAATGATGAAAAAGATACAGAAATCGGAATAAAAGCTGCTAGCGAAGATACTACATTGCAAATAAAGGCTTCTCTAGAATTTACACAAAAAACTAATTAAAGGATTAAATCCTTTTTTTATTTATCCTAATTTAGTCAACAAAAAACTCTTGGAATACACAAGAGTTTTCTTATTGTTCTAGCACCTTTTTATCAACACTTATAATAGGAACGACATTACAACTGCTCATTTTATCAAGACCTAAAATTTCCGTTTTTATCTGATTGTACTTCTGAACAGCAAATCCTGAAGTAGAGCTATATTCATTCTTTAACCAATAACAACCATTTCTAACTAGCATTTTATTTCGAGTATTATCAAAAGTAAAATATCCTTTTCCATCTTTAGCCTTATCTATTTCTTCATAAACTCGCTCATCTAAATGCATGCTACCAATTATTGAATCAGAAAGCTTCTCTCTAGAAAGAGTTGATTTAACAACATCTGAGGAGATTATTCGCAGCAAATGCTCAACACTTAATTCATCAGTAGGAACTTGCCAATTTGCTACAGCATTATTTAAAGTAGTTAAACGATTATCATATCTACTTGGCCCATAGGCCTTATACAAATCTGGCATTAAAGTAACTGTCTTGTCTCCTACCTTATTAGCAGTGTCAATAACATACATCTTAAGACAAGTGGTACTTATCTTAGAACAACGAACATTGTTAACTGGATCAAACAATAAAGTGTTTCCTAAATTATATTTAGGATCTAAAGAATTAACATCATCAGTAAATTGCTCTGCTCGCATATTAATTGTTATACGTAATGGACTTCTAATTTGATATGAAGGATCTGCTGCCTTCTTTTCCTCTTCTTGTTTTTTAAACTTGAAAGCTGCAACACCCCACTGGCTATCTGCCTCATCGTTATCTGAATCCATTGGCCAAGAAACCGAAACATTAAGTTCACTACTTCCAACTTCTCTAACTGCTAAAGAAGAAGAAAGTCCAACATTTATATGAAAAGGATAATCATGCGATAATCTATCTATTAAACTAACCATGTCCTCATCACTAACGGAGATCTCTTCATCCAATATTCGAGCCGAAGTAATTTGGTACGTAACCATAGCATCAGAATCTCCAAAATTCTTTATATCAATCTTCTCACTTGACGGCTCCATTCCTGGATAAATATCATCTAAAGAAATAATTATATCATTAGATGTAGCACTATTATCCTTTTGAAATTCAATATACCAAGCTTTAACATTAACGTCAGTTTCAACTTTTGCAAGACCACTATAGGCAAACCAAGCTAGTGTAATAGAAACGAATGATAAAGCTATAAAGAACAGCGAAACAATATTCATCTTCAGCAATATTCTCTTCTTTCGATTCATTATTTACCTCCTAGCTCACTCATTTAACTATATTTCTCTTTTTCTCTTCTTTTTCTAATAAAAAAGATAGAAACTCTGACCCAAATATATATAGAAGTGGTATAACAATTATAAATATACCATATTTTGTCGACATCATTTTATATATCCATGACAGCAACTTAGCTTTACCAATTACTACTCCATATACCTGTTCTTCATTGACAACTGGATCCTCAATTATATTGGCAATACCTTTAGTATGAAACACTCTTTTTCCGTTATCTAAGTTATCTATTGCAATAACTTCATGCGTTATGACCTTATCACGAAAATCCCCAGAAGTTCCCAAATAGCTAATCGTATCGCCCACTTTAATCTTTTTAGTATCAATTTGTTTTGACAACAAAACATCTCCAACTACATATTTAGGTTGCATACTACCTGATGCAACAGTAAACATTCGGAAATTAAATATAGCTAATTTATTTCCACTAAAACGCTGCAAACACACAACTACAAAGAAGGAAATCAAAACAACAGCAATACTCACATTAACTAAAGTTTTAATAACTTTAAAAATTTTATTCTCTCTAAGTTTCTTCATATATTATTTTACAAGACATCTTGTGTCCTTTCCAAATATTCACTCATAGCACTCTTAAATTTCTTTTTTACATCAGACACTCCAACAAGACGTTCATTATTGCCGTGAAGTTCTTTTGCCACTAAACGCATCAATTCCTCATCCGTAATATCTAAGCCCATATTCTTTAAAAGAGCCATAATTCTCCTAATCTCTTCGCTTAATAATAAGACAGCATATGTAGCCATTTTTTTCTTCTGTTCTCTTTTAGATACTGCCATTGAGTTCATTACAAAGTAATCTACTAAAAAAGAATGATCTAAAAATCCTAACAAGACATTACCTGCTCGTGCCGAAGTATTATCTCCAGATTCCTCTTTATTTTCACTAAACTTATATAAATACTCCCAAAGTTTAACAGCAACCTGGAAATTTGGGTTTTTCAAAATAACGTTAGTCTTACGAATAGGCGGTTTCATTAAAGATATATGTGCGGCCTCAATTTCCTTCATCATTGGGCTTCTTTCCCAACTTAAAAGAAAATCCTTTATTCTCTTTATACGCTTCTTTATTTCCTTAACTTTATCAAGAACGTCTTTATCCATCTTTCCTTTAGGAATAGATTCAGAATTAACCTTAACTTGAATATTAACTTTTTCCGATAACGTAGTTGTCTTTGACGAATACTCTAAAAGCTTATAATCTTTAAGATCAAGTTTTTTAAGCATCCTCTCCTTATTAGAAACAAACGCGATAGTCATCTTAACAACAGTATACAAGAATCTATTCTCATAAATATTAAACGTCTCCTCATTGCGAATATCTAATATCTTCTTAGGTTCAACACTATCAGTACCACGATCATAACGGCTTATCCGCTCAGTATGCTTAGCTAAATCCTTTACACTTGTAACATCAATTTTCTTGGCTTTTTCAACTAAGACAACATTTTCCTCTTTTATTAAAGCTAGTTTAGGATTTCTAACGATAATATCGATATAGGGGCAAGCATATTCTAATCTTTCAAGCCATTCTGTATCAAATAAATCGCTAGCAAGACGCGAGTCAAAATAAACATTTGACTCTACATCGTGTAAAAATTTAGTAGATGTTTCAAGGACATCATTACTAACCTCTATAATATCTTTGCTTGCCACATTATCACCCCAATTAAATACTCTTCTTCAATCTTTCTAAATACTCAATACATTCCTTCATAGTGTTTTTACCAAAATTCTTATTCAAGAATGTTATAAATGGATCAATTTCATCGCGAATTAAAGCAACACTTAATTGATCAAATTTACGTAAAATTTTCTTAGCAACGAAATAATCAATTGCCTCTATCTCTTTTCCACCACAAGCAACATATACAGGAGCAAATACTCCTAATTGTTTCATGATACGATTACCAAAAGATATTCTAAAATGCTTAATTACATAATCATCAATATCATTAACTTGTTTTTCGCCCTTATCAGATAATGGATGCTTTTCAATCGCATCAATAAATAAATTTTCTAAATAAGTCGAATTAACATTAACACATTCTTGTTCACGACATTCAAACGCACTAATCTTCGTATTAATATCGATTGGCATAGCACGGTCATACACTTTATCAGTAACCATAAATGTCGAGTCATCATTGTTAATTGTACCAATATACCATAAATTCCCTGGCAACCTTAACTTACCACGTTCTAATTTTTTAGGATCTTTTGGCCAAGCATTTGGCACTAAATCAACAACCCATTCATCTCTCGATGGCATCTCTAATATTGATAATAAATCAGCAAAATAGTATTCTACACGCGCTAAATTCATCTCATCAAGAATAATAGTATGCACATCATCATCAAAACTAGCAGCATAAATCTCGCCAAGAGCTGAAGTCTCATTAAACTTCTTGGTAAATTCATTAAAATATCCTAAAAAGTCTGATTTATCACGCCATGATGGTTCAACAGATGCAACATAAGAATCATTTCCAACAAACTTTCCCCATGCATAAGCAAGTGAGGTTTTACCTGTTCCTGATATACCTTGTAAAATTATCAATTTGCTACAAGCCAATCCAGCAAAGAAAGGTCGTAATATATTAAAATCATAATATAGTTTCAATTGCGATGCTGAATAACAGCGAAAATCATCAATCAACTCTTCAAGAGTAAAAGCATTTTCGTAATTGCGCGGATGAAAATTCTTAAAGTCCTCATCTAACTGCACCAACTTAGGAAATCTTATTCCCGCTTGAGCTGGATCTTCCTCTTCTACTACCCCTTCAGGATTTTCTTCTTCATCTGCATCAGGATTTAATCCTAACTGAGAAACCTTCATCGCCATAATTTCTTCTTTTTCCTTCATGAGTTTGCGAACTTTATCATTCAAATTAGCAATTTCCTCTAATAATTCCTCTTTGCTCATGTTATTCATACTTCTTCTTATTAATTTGCGAACAAATAAAACAATTAAGAAAATTATTAAAAGAACAATTAAGACTAAAAAAGCGACAGATAGAAAGACAAAGAACTTCTCTAAACCATTAAAACTACCATTATAGCTATCGATTACCTTAGCATAATCACTTATGCTAAACATTTTCTTTATTCCGCCAACAAGCCCTTTAAAAATCATCCCAAGTCCGTTTAAAAAAACTGATATAAATTCATAAAAGAATCTTATAAATGTATTCATTCGTTATCCCCCCAAAAACTTCCAACCTTAGCTTCAATATCATCATATATAACGCGTTTTTGTGCATAGTCTGATAAACTAGCTATAATTTCCTTTTTATCTTTAGTCTTACGATCCATAAATAATATACTCATAAGTTCCATAAGCCCCATATCTTTGCTCTTAATGCGATCAGTCTTACTTAAGTCAACAGCGAAGTGATATCCTTCCTTGATAAGTTCACGAACAACTTTACTATTGCGGCTTAACTCACTATATTGAATAAGAACAACTATCATCGTCTTCGCATACTCATCCTCAAATTTATCAAAAATGGCACTAAGCTTATTAGACTTAGTATATAAACTCTCTGGAATATAGAACATATACTTTTGATTAAATTCACAAGCATACATATCATTTAGTATTTGTCCTGATAAAAGCGTCAATAAAACTGCTATTTTATCCTCCGCTACAACGCCCTCACTATAAGTCTTATCTACAATATAATCACTATAAACCTTGCTAAATGCAATATTATGTTCTAAATAAACAGCACTCAAATTTTTAGCAACACTATTAGTCGTCAATTTAAACATATTTGTTTCAATTTTCTCAAGAGACGTTTTAACCATCTCAGCATGACTCTTTTGAACTTCAATAATTTGATTTACCATATCTTTTACTATTGGTCCATCAGTAAGTTCTTTTAAAACCTTAAGAATTTTAGTCTTGTAATTATCTCTTTTTACCCTAATACCTTCTTGTACTAAAAAGGCAGTTTCAAGAGTAATAATTAAAGCAAAAACATCAACCATTTTCATAACTTTATCGTTATACTTTTTATCATTTCCCTTATAAACTTTAATAAGCTCACTTGCTTTATCTTGCATAGCAGCATTAACCTTAGAAACCATATTCTTTTTAGTGTACTCTAAATTAACATTGCCACAATAGTTGTAGTATTTACCATCTATATATGTCTTGACAAAAGTATTTTTTATCGAAGGAATTCCTGGTTTACTAGCCTCATCCCTTAACAAAATATCCACCATCAAACTAACTTCATCTTCCTTGATAAACATTGCCTTTTCAATTATGTTTTTAAATTTCTTTTTCTTCTTTTGTATGCGATCTAACTCATCGGTAATACCTGGCTTTTTAACTTTCTCTTTAACACTACTTTTATTTTTCTCTTCGCGTTTTTCTCTTTTTATTTGTTCTTTTTTCTCTTTTAGTTCTTCTTCCTCATTTAACTTCAAAATCTTCTTATACGATTTATCTAGTTCATCACCATCAACTGCTACCATTCGAAACACGATCGTTTTATCAAGCTCATCATCCAAGTACTCATCAGTTGAATCAGACTTTATTATATCTTCTTCTAAACGAACATCATCCTCGATTTCATTATCTACAGCACTAATAACTTCCTCTTTTATCTCTTCTTTTGGAGGAATAATGACTACTTTCTTTGGTGTTACTACTTTTTCATTCTTTTTTAACAAAGACTTTAACATTTCCTTTAACTTCATAGATTTCACTTCTTTTTCTTCACGTATATTTACATCAACCTCAACCACTTTTTTTCTATCTTTAAAAGCAAATGTTAAAAGATAGAAAGTAATAATTAAGCCAATTAAGACAACCGGATTCAATATAGTACTGCGCATCGCTCCAACATTAGGAATTATCTTCACAACTTTTCCGACTATTTGTTCACGACTAATTGGCTCATCTTTAGCATTATTAGCATCCCCCTTGGTAACGTAAGTCCCCTTATATGCTTCTATTACTCTATGCGTTATAAACTCTCCATTCCTTTGAAAAGTTATAACATCATCTAACTCGACTTCGTTAACATAATGCGTTATTACACAATCTCCAGGAGATATACTAGGTTCCATACTGCCTGTTTGCACCTCAAATATAGAGTATCCAAAAAAACTAGCATAAGTATTCTTCAAAACAGTTACCTGCAAATTATTATAAAGAGTAATCAACAATACGATTATAAATATAGTAATGAAAATATTTAATATGACATTAACAATCCTTTTCAACAAACTACTTTTAGACAGCATAATAACACACTCCTATTTTCATACTACTCTTCTACTATAACTGATTCTATCATATTCGACAAAATTAAACAATATTTTTAGCCAAACTTTCTAACAAAAAATCAGAACAATAAAAAACTTCCTTCCAACAATCCCAATTTATGCATTGATGCCAAATAAAAAAGAGCATAGTAGCTCTTAAACTGTACTTTCTGAACCATATTTTATTTCTACTACCAAAGCAAATATTTGATAAATAAATAATAAGAAACATGGAACTAAAATAATAAACAAAAATCCCCATTTAGACTGAATTACTGCTAAAAATGTTCCCATTTTATTATAAGTCTTTGTCGGTTTTCCAATAATATATTCTTCTGAATAAGTATCACCATTTTCATAAGCAATAGCTCGCTCATTTAAATATACTTCCCCAACTTTGCCAACTTCAATATGCGGTATTTTATTGATAACGCGATAAGTAAACACGATATCGCCAACCTGATAATTGCTAACAGACTCTGATTCAACTATTACAACCTGTCCTTTTTTAAATCCCTCAAAATTAACCTTTTCTTTTAAAACAACAATTGAAGTCTCCCCAAATTGAGTAACTCCATAGTCATTGAAATTTAATAATAGCACTGTCATACTTAATGCAAACGAAAAATATATAAAACAGAATATTGTAACTAATATACTCTTAACTTTCTCCCACATTTTCTTTACCTCCTACTTCTACTATCATACCAATCATAGCATAGAAGCTATCAAATAGCAACTAACACTCATTACTTTCCACAATCGTAAAATGATCTTTACTATAATCATTTAATACTCGATCATAAAAAGGAATAATCTCACTAGATACACCATCTACCATAACAACAATTTCGTTAATATATCCATCACTATCAGTGGCATACTTTTTAATCTTCTTATCGTTGTGATCAACAACTAACTTCGTAGAATCAAAATTAATCATCAAACACTTAGCCTCAGAAAAAGTATTAGTTAACACTAACTGTCCCTCTAGCCCAAAATCATTATAATCATGCATAATACGTCCAAGCATATTTTTATCGCGATTCAAAATATATTCTCCCTTTAAAGTTTTTTTATAAGGACTTGTACTGACAACTGTAATTACCACATCAGCAGTCTCAACTTCTCCACTATCACTCAAAAGGGTAAAATACAACTCCCGATTAGCAACACTTATATCCCACTCATAACCACTTATCTCACATGTACTCCTATCAAATGAAGAAACATCGACATTATCTCCTGTCTTGTTCACACATTTCTTATAAGCTGATAAAACGCCTGTATAAGTATTAGTACCTGTATCCATAAGATCACAAACAGCATTATTAGAACTATTCTTAACTTCACAAGTAACTTTATACTCAATATCGCTTTCACTTATCTCTAAATCATTTAAGCTATTCCTAATATTAAAATATACTTTATCCCCATTCCACAACTTATCAACATGGGTTTTAATATCAACGCCAAGTGAATCACTATCAAAATAAAATTTCTTTGACTTTAAATAATAATTCCAAACAGAATTATATGCATATTTAGCATAGGATAAACCATATTGAGTCGCAATTAATGCTACTATCCCAACAATAATTATTATCGATATCTTTAAACTTTTTTTCATAATCATCGCCTACTTATCTACTTTCTGGAAGCTAGCAATACTAAGATCAATATAATCTACTAAAGACGCATATTCATCCCCATTATATTCGGAAGGAAATGTCACCTTTAACTTATAATCATCTATTACTTCTTTATCATAACGCATCTCTTGATAAGAAGAATTACACACTAATTCATTATCAGTATTACGTGTATACGATTCATCACAAACCATTATAGCATCTTCCACTCCTACCTTATAAAGTTCAATAACTAACGGCATAAAATGAAACGTCTTAATAGTAATCTGATAATTTAAATTAACATTGGTATTTTGGCCATTAGAATTATTACTTACTTGAAATTCAAACTCTTTAAACGTATTAGGAACTAAGTCATTTATAGGAACTAAAAATTCATCCGTCTGTTCTGCATTAAAAATAAATTTGGCAATCTTTTGATTATTAGTACTCATTGTTGCCGATGATGTAAAAATCGAATATGTAAGTCCCGTGCTAAATAGAATAGCAGCAGCAATAAACAAACCTACTAATATTTTACTTTTCATAATACCACTACTCCTATCTAACAATGAACTTCTCTTTAATCATTCCCACTTTTTTACTATCATCATAAAGAGCAAAGACAATCTCATAACCATTTGCTTCTAAACGCGCTAAATCAATATTTAAACTAAATTTATTACCTGAGCTAAAATCGGTCAAAGCATAATAGACATTTGCTGTTACAGCATTAAGTGGATTAACTAAATAATCATTTAAATCTATTAAAGAATATTTTTGATCATAAGCTGTCAATTTATCTTTTTTATATAGCATCACGCGTACGTTCGAATTCTTAATAGAGTTATCACTTATAACTTCATAATTTAAAGAGACAACACCATCTTTTTTATATAAAACTCTATAATCAGATTCACTTTCAATTTTAAATGAATACGTTTCATTATTATCTAAAGCATTATCAAAAATCACTGGAATAACTATATTTTCACTAGTACTTATTCCACCATACATACCATCATAAGCAAGTATTGGCGTTACTGACAAATAATATTCACCAGCAGAAAGTGTCGCATTACTAGCCGAAGTTAAGACCATCAAAGTTTTTGAAACGGACGCAGATGCATCACCAATCTTAATTCGCGTAACCCCATCTGAATCAGGAGAATAATACTCTCCATCAATTTTAAACTCGATATTGCGCATATTACTTTTATCGATAGTCACTCCATCTTTATTAACGAGTTTAATAGCAATGCCCATCTGCTTTGACAGAATACTCGAATCTCTAATGATTCCAAATTCATTGGTAACATTTTGAAGACCTAAAGATAAGTCAATCAACTCTAAAGAATCAACATTATACTTTATTCCATCTCCCACATAAGTGCTTCTTAATGTAACATTAGCATCAGCATTTTCTATAACGCTAAGCGTTTTTAATGTATTCTTTATCGTTGAACGCGACACATAAGCATTCTTATCACGAACATCAATAGATACTGTTAAATCACTTATACTAGGCTTTATAGTATCAGAAAAATCAACTACAACTGTATAATCTTCTTTATCAATGTCTCCTGTTTTCTCTTGGAAGTTCTTATACATATTGCCTTTACCTAATACACTAAAGCTAGTAAAAGGAATAACTAAACTATCACTACTAACGATATATGAATAAACTTTCTTACTTATATTATCCATCAAAATAAGCTTAGTCCCATTAGGTACATTTCTATTAAATACAACATTATGATGATCCCCATCATCGAAATAGTGATGATCTTGATAACTAAAATTATATTCAAGTTTAGACCCAGAACTAATTTGGAAACTAGCATCAGCAATTTCCTCTGAAGCTACTACTACCTTATTCAAGGTATACCCTCCATATATAATATAATCTGTATTAATTATAGTTTCATTTAAAGCATTATCAGTTACGCGAACATAAATCACATAAGTTCCAAGCTTATCAATGCTAATTGCTTCTTCATAATTACTCCAATTTAAATTATCTAACTCATCATTGTTTAACTTAGCATCAGTCACATAATACTGGACATATTTAACCCCTGATAAATCATCAGTAGCACTTACTTCCACTTTAGCATTATCATCTATAAAAGCCGAGTCCAAATCTTCACTAAATAAGCTCCACTTACGCTCTCCCAAAGTTATTAAAACATCAGATCCAAAAGTATCAACAACCAAGACATCCGAATTTATAATTACTTCGTTGCCGTCATAGTCATATGCTTTTACATATAAAACATAAAAACCATCTTCACTGATAGATACAATATTATCATACTTAGTCCACGTATCAATTGCATCAATTTGAGTCTTTGTTAAAGGTTGTGCACTTTTACTTATATAATAATAACTTTCTTTTATTGGTCTTGTGTCATTAGCATCATTTATTGCAAATGCAACTGAAGATGAGAAATTAATCTTTTTATCATCAAATCCTAAGTTATTCCACGAATAATTCCCTAAATTAAGAGTTACAAAAGGATTCTTAATATCATCAACATATAAAATTGGCAAATATCCATCTTCATAAATCCACACATTATTAGAATTAGTAGCTGTGTCTTCTAAATCGACAAATTCAGAAAAATGCAAGTTATTGATAAGATAGTCTCTGCTCATCAACTGAGCCTTAGAGATTTTAACAACATTCCCTGTTGTTACTCCATCCAAATACTTATTGGTTTGTAAACCATAAACACCATTTAAATTAACTACTGACTCTTGAATATCACGAATAAGATTACCATTACTAACAATATCAAAAGAATTCGTTATACTAAGATAATCTTGAGAACCAACAACCATCCCAACAAGTCCAATGTCGTCCCCATCATTATAACTATTATTTATACTAGAAAGCGCACTTAACGAATATACACGGCCAACTAATGCTCCATGATTCCCTAAAGTATCGACATTCCCATTATTATAACTATTAGATATCACTAACTTATTAACAGCAACACCAACTAAGCCAGCACCTTCACTATTGCCTTTTACAAATGCCTTATTAACAACATTTTTTAACGTTATATTTTCACCATAACCAACAATCCCTGCGGCAATATTTCCTACAGAACTAACATTAACTTTCAATTCTAAAAGATTATTAATTACACTAGAAGCAACTTCAAAATTAGACTTCAAAGGATTTAACCCTGTTTCAAATTGACCAGATACACAAGAAATATTTTCCCCATCAATAAGAAAATCAGCATCACATTTACCTGATAAAGTTAAATTTCGCACCCCATAGAAACCTCTTAATTCCGCATCATCAACAAGAATATTGGCACTCCCATCAACAATATAATCATCTAACATAATACTCTTATCAAGTACTCTATCCTCATTTTTTCCAATGACAACACCATTAAAAACCACATTTGTTAAAGTCGCATTTTTAGCACTTGTTACCAAACCAGTAACATTACCTTCATTAATAGATGCATTAGTTACATATAAATCAGTAATATTTCCCTCAAGATTACTAAATAAACCAATTTCATCATTTTCCCCATTTATAAAAGCTCCATAAATTGTATAACTCTTGCCATCAAAATGTCCCTTGAAGTTTTTCAAAGTTTTAAAACTATTAACAGTTCCTATTTTTACACCTGATAAATCAGAAGTATCATAAAAATTACCAGTCTTAGAATCAAGATAGAAAGAGCTCTTATTTAAAGTATATTTAAGCCCATCATCATAAGAAAATATTCCTTCATTTAGCAAAATATCATTACTTAAAGCAAAATAAGTCCCACTATAATTAGTTATTTCAAGCATTTTACCAAAATACGCAAGTTCAGAACCAGTAGCTATAATATATGGATCACTTTTAGTCCCTTTCCCACTTCGGTAACTATTAGCAACACTCCCATCCCAAACTGTAGAGATTTCTGTTGCAACACGATTTTTAACCCTTGCCATACTAGGAATTAATTTAGCAACTAAACAAACACTCACTAAAATAGCTGCACAAAGCCATATTTTTCCAAATCTTCTCTTCTCCATGAATTACACCTCTTAATCGCGAATCCTCTATAATAGAAATTATAACATACTATTTTATTTTTTTCATTACAATTTTTTCCAAAATTCATCATAATCTAACAAAATAGTGGTTAACAACTCCACAAAAAAGGATAGACCCAACAAGCATCTATCCTCAATACAAAATTAAATTTTAAATAAAATAATTCTTACACACAAAATCACCATACTATCCTAATAAAACGAGACGAGAAGAATCACTTACGCTACCGCCTCCCATAGTACTCCTCCCCCGAAAATTAAATAAACCAGGTGCTCTTGAACTAGCTCCGCCGCGACGGAACCAAGGGGAGGAAGAGTCCACAAAGTACGAATAATCATCATACCAGTTGTTTCGATAATTAGATCCATTATAATAGAATGGCCCCATCTCTCCGGTTGCATCTCCTAGCATACGATTGCTATATGTCGTTGCCGCACTACTACTTGCATATACATCTATATATTTATTATAGGTATTCCTTATTTCATCCAGTGTTAAACCACTATTTCCAACATTTCCATCTA
This sequence comes from uncultured Bacilli bacterium, assembly GCA_950097225.1. Classification (GTDB taxonomy): domain Bacteria; phylum Bacillota_I; class Bacilli_A; order RF39; family UBA660; genus CAG-582. The sequence goes on along the minus strand of CATNCE010000001.1, from coordinate 169,051 downwards.
TATATCCAGCTACATACTCATCAATTCCCCCAGACATATCGTAAATCCCGCTTATATTGTCAGTAGTTGAAGCCAAATAGCCAGTTTCTGTATTATAGGGATGATTTGCAGTTGCATACCCTGTTAAAAATCCCGAATTACTATTAGTTTCTATTTTTGTATTTATCCCATATTTCGACTGGGATAAATAAGCCACTGCTCCCCACTCGGTATTTTTCATCATATGCGAGTCTAAATCACGTTTATAATTATACATAGCCTTGAAATAATTGCCTATAGAATTACCATTCCACGGATATACATTAGGCTTTATTTGGATTTTGGTTGAATCACTTGAGTTTGCCCAAGCTGAAAACGCACTTGTTGCTCCTTTATAACCAAGTTCAAATTTTCCTACCCAGATGCCATTGACATCAAAGTTTGTGAAAGCTGGATGCGTTAACCATTCTCCATTCTTACTTCCTGTTGACACTGGCGTATCTTTACTCTCAAACTCAATCTCGATTTCCTGTGCTATACTCTCAGATAATTTATTTTCATATCCATCTGCCTGATTAGCATGGAATAACTTATATCTATATCTTGGTATCCATACAAAATATGATTCAATATCACTTTCCTGAATTGTATCTCCTATACGATATTGTTTACTTGGATTATCTACTAATATTACTGCATTAGCCCATTCTTTATTATTATAATCATACCATTTTTCACTTGGATTTGCTTTTGTTACTACTCCATCACTCGCTATTATTATTGGCACTAAATCCCCATTTATTAATGGTGCGCTTGCTATAGCCCCTCCATATCCGGGCAGTTCTCCTAATACACATGCATTATATAAATCATTTAATGCATCATCTACTGTATCGATCTCCCAGGCTTCATCAGTTGAATTATATAAGATATCTTTAGCGGACTACCCTATTAGTAATATAGCATTTTTTTGTACAAGTGTTTGCATTGCACTTTTTATCATTATCTACACAATTTTTACACAGAATTATCTTAGCCCAATAAGACGAGACGCGCGCTAACATAACTATAGGATCCACCAGTATCCCTGCTGAAGTAGAACTGGCCCGCATTAGAGGTATGATCGTGAGAGCCGCCACGCGCAAACCAAGGATAAGAAGCCTCTGCGAAGTGCGAATAATCATTGTACCAGTTATTATAATATTGCGGTTCTCTTCCGTGAAATGGTCCCATCTCTCCCGTCGCATCCCCTAGTATTCGCTTACTATAAGTAGTTTTCGACGAATCATTTGCATACACATCTATATATCTACTATATGTATCTCTTATCTCAATTAATGTTAGTCCACTACTTCCTACTTTTCCATCGCGGTAGCCTGCTACATACTCCCAAGACCCACCAGACATGTCATAAATCCCAGTTATATTACCAGTAGTTGATGCTAAATATCCGGTTTCAGTGTTGTATGATTGGTTTGTTGTTGTACTCGACCCAGCGTCCTTTGCATTTGCCGCATAGCCAGTTAAATAATTTGAATTATTATTGATTCGCACTTCTGTATTGATTCCGTATTTTGAGTGTGATAGATATGCAACTGCTCCCCACTCAGTATTTTTCATCATATGCGAATCCAACCCACGATTATAATTATACATAGCTTTGAAGAAGTTACCCACAGTACTACCTCTCCATGAATATACATTTGGCTTCACCTGGATTTTCGTTGGATCACTTGAATTTACGGCTGCAGCTGATGCAGTTGTCGCTCCTTTATACCCTGTTTCGAACTTTCCTACCCATATGCCATTTACATCGAAATTTGTGAATGCGGGATGGGTTAACCATTCTCCGTCTTGAGTACCAACGGATACAGGTGTTTCCTTACCTTCAAACTTAATCTCGATTTCTTGAGCATTACTTTCAGATAATTTATCAGTAACCCCATCAGCTTGGTTGGTATGGAATAGTTTGTATCTATATCTTGGTATCCACACGAAGTATGATTCAATATCACTCTCTTGGATTGTATCACCTACATTATAAATCTTTGATGGACTATCAACTAATATCACCGCATTGGCCCATTTTCGCTCACAATAGTTGTACCAAGACTCACCTTTATCTGAATATGTAACAATACCATTATCGTCTAATTCAACAGGTATTAACTCACCATTTATTACAGGATCAGCTCCATTTAATGCATTTACACATGTATCAGTTATTACACCTGTTTCTTCTCTTTCTACTGGTGTTGCTATTAGTTCACATGTGAAGTTTCCATCTATACTTTCAGTAACAACACTAGTCATTTCTATTCTGACTTCTCCACTTTTTACTTCATTACTTGCTAAAGTAAAACTTTTAGGTTCAACTGATATACTTACTAAATCTTTGATATTCTCTGATGCATTATCAATACTACAAGATATAATGGCTTCGACATCATATTGAGTATTTTCATTTTTTATCCAAAATGTTAAAGTGTTTCCTTCATTTATGCTAGTTAACTCTTTTGCTTCATAACTGATTGTTTTTCCATCTAAACTAATTGATGCCTTTCCATCAGTTTTAGTATTTATAAATATAACATTATCTAGGAAAGCATTATTAAAACCAATATTTAAAGTATTATTTATGATTAAGTTTGCTGTTACACTAGCAAATCCAATTACAAGTGCGATAACAAAGAAATATATGATACTTTTCTTTTTCATAAGCAACATCCTATTCTCATGAGTATTGTATCATAAAATCACTTTCACTTACAATGTATATGTTGTAAATAATTGTCGAAAAAAAGAGAATACAAAATTCTCTTAATCAACTAGCAGATCTTCAGTATCATCCTCAACATATTTTTCTATTACAATCTCTTTAAATTCATTAAAATATCCTTTATAAGCCGAATGAACCGATATTCTCTTGCTACGAACTAAACCAAACGATAACTCTCCTATGACACTAGTGTACTGATTATACGTAGCTATAATATATTGTCCATTATCTTCTTCTGTAAAAGTCAAATCTTCTGGATCATAGCCTTTTAATTTATATTGACGTTCAGCAAAATCACGCATCTCATCAAGAGTTTCTAATCCCTCACGATTTAATACCTCAGTTAAAATTTCTTTTGTATCAAGATCTAACTTAGCACGTTCAGCATTTCCTCTACCAAAATCATATAAGAAACATATTATAATCAAACCAATTGGAATTATCAAAATAAAAAACCAAGGCCCTACATACATTTTTCTTCCGCCATATATATCTTTTGCCATATTATCACTATCCTAAAGACATTTTATAATAAATCCATAACCTAATCAACATTTTTATTCAAAAAGTCTGTTAAATATTTGCCAATATTAACCGCCACATTCTCAGGAACAATCTCCTTTAATTCCTCCACACTAGCCTCACTCATCTTTTTAACACTACCAAAGCGTTTAATTAATTCTTTTTTACGTACAGCCCCAATTCCTTCAATATTATCCAATAAAGAGGAAATAGAACCTTTACTTCTCAGTGTACGATGATAATTAATCGTATATCTGTGCACTTCATCTTGAATACGCGTTAAATAATGAAATACATTGCTCGTTCTTTCAATCGGAATAGTCTCTAAAGTATCCCCATCTAAAAGCTCATTAGTGCGATGCTTATCATTCTTAATCATTCCACACACCTTGATTTTCTTATCAAGTCCCAATGACTCTAAAGTTTCTTTTATCGCATTAACCTGCGTAATTCCTCCATCAGCAAGTATTAAATCTGGTAACTCAGTATGCTCGATCAAAGCTCGATAATACCTTCTATAAGTGACTTCTTTCATAGTATGATAATCATCATTAACATCAACTGACACCTTGTACTTACGATAATCATTTTTACTAGGCTTACCATCCTTATAAACAACCATCCCTGAAACAGCATAAGAACCAAATAAATTAGAATTATCAAAAGAATCAATTCGATTAATCTTAATTCCTAGTAATTCCTCTAGCTCTTCATTAGCTCCACTAGTTCTCTCAATTTCTCGCGTAATTGTTTCAAAATTATTTTCTAAACTGATCTTGGCATTAGTATAAGCCAAATCCAAAATTCTCTTCTTATCGCCCTTAGTAACATTGATAACTTTAGTATTTAATACACTACTTAAAACATCCAAATTAAGTTCACTAGTAGTAATAATTTCCTTAGGAACTTCATGTTTACTATAAAATAGAGCAACATATGACTCAATATCATCTATATAATCATCATTAACTGGCATAATATTATTTTTCTGGCCAACTAATTTACCATTTCTAATAAAGAATATCTCAATCGAAATAAAACCATTTTGAAAATAATAATTTATTACATCACGATTGATGAAATCGTGTAGTTCTACTTTTTGTTTTTCCATGACAATCTTAATATAATCAAGCTCATTTTTTAATTCCAGTGCCACTTCATAATTCATATTCTCTGAGTGTTTCTGAATTAATCCCATTAATTTATTGATTAAAATATCATCATTACCATTTAAAATAGCTAATATTTCTTCCTCCATCTTATTAATTTCATATGCTGATGTATTTTTGACACAATAGCCTAAACACTCATGTATATGATAAAACAAACAGACATCTTTTCCTAGATTATCACACTTTCGCAAGGGATAAAGACGATTTATCAAATTAACCATACGCCTTGCTGCATAGGCATTAACATATGGACCAAACAAATGCTTTCCATTACTTTTTTTCACATGCAAATAACGGACTACTTTAAGCATAGGATGTGGATCTCTACGATATTGAATATATGGATAACTTTTATCATCTCTTAAAAGAATATTATATTTAGGATCATACTTTTTAATTAAATTTATCTCCAATATAAATGATTCTAACTCTGATGATGTAACTATATATTCGAAATCAACTATTTCTGAAACCAATTTTTTAGTTTTCCCAGTAACTCTTCCAGTAAAATAAGATGAAAGACGATTTTTTAAATCCTTGGCTTTACCAACATATATAATAACGCCATTTTTGTCCTTCATCTGATAACTACCTGGTAAATGCGGAACTAAGTTCAATTTTTCTTTAATCATAAATATCCCTTCTAAGTTTTTCTAAAAGTGCCTCACATGCCTCTTTAATCTCAGCAAAAGTAGTTTCAAAATCACGTGTATACCAAGGATCTAATACATCATCACACTTCCCAACAAATGACTTTAACATGCAAACTTTAGCATCCTGATCATGTCCAATTAAATTTAAAACCGCTCTTTTATTAAACTGATCCATACAAATTATTAAATCATTATTTAAATAATCATTATAACTCATTTGTCTAGCCCCATGTGGAAATACCAAAATTCCTTTTTCCTCTAATTTATGTTTAGCTAAATAATAAATCGGCTCTCCTTCTTCTTCATTACTAATTCCACAAGAAGCAACATTTACGTCCCTTATTCCTGCTCTATTTAAAAGATCCTTCATGATCATTTCTGCCATGACACTTCGGCATACATTCCCCAAACAAACAAATATAATATTCATCTCTTCACCTTAATAATTATACCATATTTTAACCATATTATAGTATAATAAAGTTGGTGATTAAATGAAACTTCTAAACACTCATACAATCGAGATAAAAAAATCTAAATTTATTGGCTTATACTACGAAATAAACACCAAAGAAGAAGCCGAAAAAATATTAGCTCAACTCCGCCAAGAACACAAAAAAGCACGTCATATTCCCTACGCCTACAAAGTTAATAACACCGCTAAAAAAAGTGATGACAAAGAACCCTCTAACACCGCTGGCCTTCCAATTTACAACATAATCGAACATAAAAATCTCAATAATTGCCTCATTGCAGTTGTCCGCTATTTCGGAGGTACCAAATTAGGTGCTGGAACACTTTTAAGAACCTACATTGCTGCCGCCAATAATGCCACACTAAAAAAATAAAACGCATATTAATTAAATTACCTAATATATTTTATTAGGTGATTTTTTTGAAAAAATATATAAAAATATGTGCATTTCCCTTAGCTTCTATTTTAATTCTTCCCTTAATATTTAGTATTATAAATCTTTTAGGTATGGAAATTTCTAAAATAATATATACTATATTTATTATTATATTTATGCTTATATCCGGTTTTATTCTTGGTCTTAACATTAAAGACAAAGGATACTTAAAAGGTCTTGCATATGGCAGTGCTATTGCTTTCATAATGTTTATTTTAAGTTTTATTCTTCAAAGTTCTCATTCTCTATATAATGTTATTTATTACTTAATCATTATAGCTAGTACTACTCTAGGGACGATGTTTGGTGTAAATAAAAGTAGCAAATAAAAAAGGATAATATTACTTATCCTTCGAATCAATAATGATCGTCACTGGTCCATCATTTACGATATCAACTTCCATCTCTTCTCCAAATACACCTGGATATGTTTTTACATATCCATTTAATTGTGAATTAAATTCTTCATATAATTTAATTGAATCAAAGCCCTTCATCGCCTTTGCATAACTTGGCCTATTTCCCTTTTTAGTCTCAGCCTGTAAAGTAAATTGGGAAATAGAAAGAATCTCGCCTTGAATATCGACAATAGATCTATTCATAATGCCCTCTTCATCATCAAATATGCGCAAGTTAACAACTTTTCTAACGATATAGTCTATATCATCCATCGTATCATCTACACTAAATCCAACTAAAATATTCAATCCCTTAGCAATCTTATTGATTAAAGTTCCCCTCACTGCTACTTTAGAAGATTTAACTCTTTGAACAACTACTTTCATCTAATACCTCTTAACTTTCGTAATAAAAGTTAAATTACTCAAATCATCAATAAACAACTCTAAATCATCTTTACATTTAACTTTAACTAATACATCATAATATATTACATAATTACGGCTTATCTCACTAATATTACTTACTACAATTCCTCGAACAGTTGCCTTAGTAACTATATCTAAAATATTGCTCTTAAGCGCATTTGTTTCAATAGTTAACTTCGCTACATATTGTTTATCATCACTAACTAAATTCATGTTCCAACTAACATCAATTAAACGCGTTTGCATATCACGAACATTGATACAATCTCTCTTATGAACAGTTATTCCTTGGCCCTTAGTTATATATCCAATAATATCATCACCCAAAACCGGTTTACAACAACTCGCCAAATTAACTAATATGTCATCACACCCTGAAACAATTATATCATTTTTATAATTTATCTTAGTCGGAGGAACAGATGTCATTACTTTATCTAAGAGTAAATCCTGAACATTTTTCTTATCTTCATATAATAAATTAACAATATATATTGGAGTATAACGAAGAGACCCAATACTAAGAAGGACCTCTTCAAATGAACCACACTTTAAATCCTTAATAAGTTTTTCTTGATGCTCTAAAGACAAGGCATCTGCTATAGCAATTTTCTGACGACGCAATTCTCGCTCTAACAATCCTCTTCCTCTATTAATATATTCTTCTTTATCTTGCTTAGAAAAATACGCCTTAATCTTAGCACGAGCAGAAGCTGTTTTAACGATATTCAACCAATCTTTATTAGGTGTTGAATTCTTATCTGTCATTATCTTAACAATATCATTATCATTTAATTTATAATCAAGACTCACCATTTGATCATTGACAATCGCCCCAATCGTAGTTTCCCCAACACGGGAATGAATTCGGTAAGCGAAATCAATTGGTGTTGAACCAGCTGGCAACTCAACGACATCTCCTTTAGGAGTAAAAACATAAATCGTACTAGACAATAGTTCATCTTCGATATTTCCCATAAACGTATCATCATCAGCAACATCATCAGAGTTAGCTTCAATAATATTTCTAAACATTTGCAATTTTTGTTCCATTACATTTTGAATATTTTTAGAATTTTTTTCTTTATAAGACCAATGAGAAGCAACTCCGTGTTCAGCAATTTCATTCATATCCTTTGTTCGAACCTGGACCTCAATTGGGTAGCCATTTATTCCAAATACTCCTGTATGAAGAGACTGATATGAATTCCCCTTTGGCATTGCAATATAATCTTTAAATCTCTTAGGAATCGGGCGAAATAGTGAATGTATTAGTCCAATTATCAAGTAACAATCACTTACCTCTTCACATATAACTCTTATTCCTAAAATATCGTATATCTCACTCCATTTTTTCCCATTAGATAACTTATTATGCAAAGAAGAAGTAGATTTAACACGTCCCTTCATCTCATACGTTATATTATTATCCCTTAAAACTTCTGCGATTTTGTCCAACATCTCCGTAAGAATGTCTTGAAGTTCTTCTCTTGGTGCTGGCAGTTCATTTTCGATATCTTGATATACCTCAGGCTTTAAATAACGAAAACTGAGATCTTCAAGTTCGCTTTTCAACTGATTTATACCTAAACGATGTGCAATAGGAATTAAGACATTCCAAGTTTCTAAAGCTTTTTGTTTCTGTTTCTCCTTACTTAGTCCCTCATTAGTACGCAAATTATGAAGACGACCAGCTAACTTTAAAATAATAACTCGTACATCTTCTGAGAGGGCCACCAAGACTTTACGCAAATAAAGTGATGATGACTCTGAACTATCTAAAAGATGCAAGCGATTAACTTTAGTCAAAGATACAACAATATTCTTGACGTCTTCTCCAAATAGTTCCTGCAATTTTTCAAAAGAAGAAGACCCATGATCAATAGTTTCATGAACCAAAGCTGATGCAACAGTTACTGCATCTGTATTTAAACTAGCTACAATTTGGGCAACTGTTAATGGGTGAACTATATATTCTTCCCCATTTTTGCGCTTCATTCCCTCATGTTGAACTAACGCATACTGATAAGCATCCCTTATCAATTTAATCTCTGATTCTGTATAACCATTATCTGTACACAACTCAATTAATTCATTAAATTTATCTTCCATTTTCATCACTTTCCTCTATCTTGCTAACAACATACTCCAAATAATCTTTATCATCCGTATTTAATATGTCATTAACTAATCCTGCTAAAGTAAGTCCTTTAGCCTTGCGCCAATTTATCTCTTTATTATACTCCCATATATCCGTAACTTTAACAATTTTTATTCCCTTGCGAATCATTTCATTTCTCTTAGTAACTAAAGCTGGTTTTACTTTATTAAAAAGTTCATTTTGTGAATTAAATTTATTTTCCATGCTATCACCTTAATATTTTTTATAGTTATCTCATATATAATTATATAACAAATAGAATGAACTTTAAAGGAGAGAACATGAAAAATATCTTTATCAAGTCAACCTTAATTTTAATATTAGGCACATCTCTTGCCAAAGTACTAGGCTTCGTCATAAAAATTTTATTTACACGAATAATTGGTGAAGGAATAAATATTTACTCGCTAATTATGCCTACCTATTCTCTTTTAATTGCCGTAACTCAACTAGGTCTTCCCTATGCTGTATCGTGTATCATGGCCAAAAACAACAATCGCGGCATCCACATTCTAGCTAGCATCATTCCAATCGCCTTACTTTTCAACATTATAATTATCGTGATTATCTTCTTTTTTGCGCCCATTTTATCAAACAGTCTTTTAAAAAATCCCGACACTTATTATCCCATAATATCTATATGTTTTGTTCTTCCCTTCACTAGCATATCAGGAATTATCAAAGGCTACTACTTTGGCAAACAAAACATGCTTCCCAATGCCATTAGCAATATATTTGAACAAGTAACTCGTCTAATATTGTTAGTTTGCGTCATCCCTATTTTAATGAAATTTTCTGTTATTATCGCCGTTTCTGGTTATATCATCATAGCAGCTGCAGCAGAACTAGTCCAAATCGTCATATATTTATTCTTTGCTCCCAAAAATCTAAAAATAACTTTGTCCGATTTAAAAATTCGTGTCCCTCTAATGAATGAAATTCTATCTCTTTCTATTCCTAGTTTATCTGGACGTTTATTCGGTAATATTTGTTATTTCTTTGAACCCATTATTCTTACTAACATTCTTCTTTTCGTCGGATACTCAACAAGCTTTATCTCATCAGAATACGCCGTTTACAATGCCTATGTCATTCCTGTTTTAACCATGCCATCTTTTTTCACAATGGCTCTTAATACCACGTTAGTACCCGAAGTATCTAAAAACTACAAAAACCCTCAATACATAAAGTCTTTAATTCGCAAATGCATTATTGTCTCTTTAACAATTGCCACAATTTACTGTATTTTTCTCTTCTTCAAATCAGGTACCCTTTTAAATATTTTATATAATACAGATAAGGGAATCAATTACATTAAAGTTCTAGCCATATTCTTCCCCTTATTTTACATAGAAGGTCCACTAGTTAGCGCTCTTCAAGGCCTAAATATGTCCAAATATACGATGAACACAACCGTAAAAGGATGTATTGTCAAACTCCTATGTCTAACGATATTTTCATTTTTAAGCATTGGTATATATGGCTTAATTATTGCCGAAATAATCAACATCTTTATCGTTAACTATCTAAATTTAAAAAAACTTTATCAACTTCATTACATATAATGAAAAAAGTTCTTAACTTAAGAACTTTATCCCTCTTTAATAATATCGATAGCTTTATTCATCTCAACATCATATTTCATTAATTCCTTGCCACCGATTGCCTTAACAAATTCATCAGCACTCATGCCATACTTCTCTGATTCTTCCTTGATCTTATTATCAATTTCCTCATCTGTTGAAGTAATACCTTCTGCTTTTACAACTTCTTCAAGCAAGTATCTTGTCTTTATTCTTGCAATAGCTTGTGGTTTAATTGAAGTTCTAAAATCTTCCATCTTAGTACCAACCATGCTCAAATATTGCTCTAAAGAAGCTCCTTGCATGCTAAGTTCTTGTGAGAATTGTTGAGCCATACGATCAATTTCTGATTCAATTATCTCGTTATTTATATCGACTTCCATGTTATCAGTAGCTTTTCTTAATAATTCATCAACATACTTATCATCAGCTTGATGTTCTTTTTGATGTTTAAGCTCTTCTTCGATGTGTTTTTCTAACTTTTCTTTTGAATCAACGCCTTCAATACCTAAATCCTCAAAGAATTCTTTATTCATTTCTGGTTCAATACGCTCTTTAATCTCTTTAACAGTTACAATAAACTCCACATCTTTATCTTTTAAGTCCTCAGTATATTCGTGAGGGAATTTTAAATTTAAAACTTTAGTTTCTCCAACGCTCATTCCAACTACGCCTTCTTCAAAACCAGGAATAAATGAATGACTTCCAATTTCTAATGGATAATCTTTTCCACTACCTCCATCAAGTTTCTTGCCATCAACAACACCTTCAAAATCAATAACAGCAGTATTTCCGTTTTCAACTTTTCCTTTTTCTTTAACAACAATTTCTGCCATGTGTGAAGTCAAATGTTGTAACTCATGAGCAATCTCCTCTTTTGTTACAGTTACCTTATCGCGTTTAACACCTAAACCTTTATATTTTCCTAATTTAACTTCAGGATGAGATATCAAAGTAAACTTAATAATAATTCCATCTTTATCAATTTTTTCAATCGAAACAGTTGGTTCACAAACGATTTCCATCTTATTTTCGTTGATTATCTTGCGATACTCTTCATCAACAACAATATCAGATGCATCCATAAATAAAGCTTCAATACCTACTTTTTTAATAAACATATCTTTAGGTACAGAGCCTTTTCTAAATCCATCAATTTTTATATCTTTTTTCTTTTTATTAAAAGCTTTATCAAGGGCTTTTTCCCAAGCTTCACCTTTAACTTCAACAGTTATTTCTTTTACATTTTTCATAATTCATGCCTCTTTCATTAGTACTAAGTGTATTATATATTAAATGCCTCCTTAAATCAATAACATTAGAAATAAAAAAGGAATTACCTTCCTCTTCCATGAGTGACTTCTGCCTCTAAACTATTTTGGTAACTAATCATCGCTAGTTTTTGTCGCAATTGGTTATCTAAAAATGCTAGCTTATGAATATAATCTTTATACTCTTGAACACTTAAAAATCGCTGATATCGCAGTTCAACAAGGGCTTTTAATCTAGCTACTTCATCAAGAACAATCATATAATCTCCCTCATCACCATTTTCTTCATCATCACCATTTTCTTCATCATATAAAAAACGCATAATTATTTGTGACAAACGTTCAAACTTCTTCTGAAACTTTTTAGCCAATAATGAATCAATCATTTTAGGCTCATAAATCGTTACTGAATTAACTTGAATATATGGTCGACCTTGTTCATATCTTGGTTTAAAATTATATCCATCAAGATCATATTCCATATAAATAATAACTCCCGAATATTGGCCTTTATCAATCAAATAACTACACATTTTTATACCTCCTACTCTAATAAATCAGGTCTTTGCTCCCTTGTCTTTTTTATCTGTTCTTCTACCCGCCAAATGCGAATATTTTCATGATGTCCCGATAACAATACTTCTGGAACTGCATGGTTATCATAAATCGGTGGCTTAGTATACGTTGGATAGTCTAACAAATTATTGGTAAATGACTCTTCTTCATAACTCGCTTTTTTTATAACCCCTTCAACTAAACGAGTAACAGCATCGCTTACGACCATGGCTGCTAGTTCTCCTCCCGTTAAAACATAATCTCCGATTGATACTTCCCCATCAATATAATATTTAATTCTCTCATCTATTCCTTCATAATGTCCACATATCAAAATGAGATGCTTTTCCTTGCTAAAAGAAAAAGCCATACTTTGCTTAAATGTCTTACCGCTAGGACTCATCAAAAAGACTTTTGATTCGCTTGTCTTAACTGAATTAATGGCATCAACCACTGGCTCAACCATCATGACCATCCCAGCTCCGCCTCCATAAGGAGTATCATCAACCTGATTATTATTAAGCTTAGAAAAAGTTCTTATATCAATTATCTCAAACTGCACTAATCCTTTTTCTATCGCTCTTTTAATAATAGACTCACTCAAGAAATTTTCAAACATCTTTGGAAAAAGTGTCAAAATACTTATTTTCATAACATCAATCCCTTAGTTTCTTCACTAACACTAATTCTTTTATCAGTAGAATTAACATCAAGAATAAAGTTGCCCAGTAATGGAATATAAAATACTTTATTATCAACTCCTCTAACTTCAAGTAGTGGATTCTTATCATTAATATAATCATCGGCTATCCCAAGAACATCAGAAGAACAAATAACCTCCATCCCAACTAAATCGTTATAAATTACCTCATCACTCTTAAGTTGCAAGCTATCGCGATCAACAAATACATTCATTCCCTTAAACTCTAATACGTCATTGATATTATTATAGCCTTCTAAAGTTATCATATCGTACTCTTTGTGTCTTCGATAACTAGCGATCTTATATAATGATGAACCAATATAGATTTCCTGCCCAACTATGAATAACAAATCCTTGCGATCAAAGTCTGACTTTATCCTAAATTCACCTTTAATGCCATGCGTATTAACAATTTTACCTACAAAAACTTTCTTCATATCCCTTTTCCTCTTAAATGACTATTATAAACTTATCACTTTATAATTTCAAGTATATTGTCAACGATTAAATTATCACAAACATCATTCTCAATTAAATAATCATTCTTGTTCTCTATTAAATGCCCAATAACAATTCTACTCTCTCTAATCTTTCTAATAGCCTTATCTTTAAACAGGCGATAATCTAAATTAATATAATCATATTTTTTAAATAAGAAACTAGTTCGATAATTCTCCTTATTAACATTATAGCCAACAATATAGCTATTTTTATTTTTTAAAAACCATTTAATAACGCGCAAAGAATCACTTTCAACAGTAAATTTACCATTATAGCTATCTAAAATCTCACTTATCTTTTTCTCTAACAAAAACTTTCGAGTCTTGGTATTTATTTTAATATAAACAGGAACTACTCCCCTGACTACCTCTAACACCTCTTCTAAAGTCGGTATTTGATATTTAGCCATATAACTCAAATCATCATATGTAACTTTTTCAATTTTTTGTTCAACATGAAGCATACGACTCAAATTATCGTCTTCAAAACACACGATAGTACCATCTTCCAGCATATAAACGCTTAAATATATTCCATAGCCATGTTTCATCGCCCTTGCATAAGCTTGAAGCGTATTTTCAAATAAACGCTCATTATCATAAATTCCTTTATTAGTAATTAAACTATGTTTAAGGAAAGCTAAATCTTTCATTATCTTCACCTAGTCTATTATATCAGACTGCCTCTACATAATAAATATAGTTAAGAATATTTTAAGAAAAAACATGATAGCTTTTAAGATAAAATCATATACTGCAGGTATTAATATTTTAATAGTTAGCCTTTCTACTATTTTTATACACGACTCATTTTATCTTTACTTCTTATTTATAAAAAAACTGGAAAACATTTTTCCATTTTCCAGCTTAATTAAAAAATTGATATAAAATAATCGCTGTGGCAATAGCTACATTCAAGCTTTCGCACTTATCACTCATAGGAATATGAAATCTCTCATCGGCAAGACTTGCAACCATTTCACTAACTCCATTTCCTTCATTTCCCATAACAATAACATAAGGATTTTGACACATTATCTCCTTGATATTACACCCATCAACAACATCCGTTGTATAAATCTTATATGTATCATGAACATCACTTAAAAACGCGTATAAGTCTCTTTTCAAATAATTTATTTGAAAAAGCATTCCCTCACTAGCTCGAATCGTTTTTTGATTATATAGATCAACAGTATCACTTGATGCAACTATCGTATCCACCCCAAAGGCAACAGCACTTCTAATAATCGTCCCTAGATTACCCGGATCTTGTATCCCATCCAAAGCCAAAATATTTCCTTTTATCTCACGCTCACTAAGCATTTTACAAACCGCAAGCACGTGCGCTGGCGAATCAAGACCAGAAAGTTTCTTCATGACATTATCACTTACCAGCTTTGCTTCAGGATATTCATACGTAGCAAAAATATCGACAACAATTTCCCTTTTACAAGCTTCATCAACTAAATGTTCTCCCTCAACGATAAATAGTCCTTCTTGCATTCGGTACTTCTTTTGCTGCAATTTCGCATATTTTTTTATTAATTCATTATTTACTGACTCAATCATACTAATCCCTTAATTCTCTACGTGCTTTTTTATAATTAGGATAATGCCTAGCAACTTCTGCCCAAAATGCAGACGAATGATCCATATGCTCAAAATGCGAAAGTTCATGAACTATAACATAATCAATTAAATGAACTTCCTTATGTATAAGTAATGTATTAATCGTCACCGTCATGCTTCCCTTATTACAAACACCCCAACGCGTCTTCATTTTTCGCGTGCGCAAACGAAACTCTGGCAAATTTGGAAATTCATCCCTATACTTATCTAAACGATCCTGAAAAACTTTCAAAGACTTCTTCTCTAAATACTCGTTAACCGCATCAATACTAGGTCCATAGGCAATACCTTCTGCAAATTTTATTCGCTTATTTAGAACAAATGCCAGTTCACGCCCTAAAAGTAATACTCTTTTTTCCCGGGTCTGTTTGCCCTTTTTTTCATAATACATCTTCTCAATGCTCTTCGCATTAAAATTCACTAAGCGCATAATCTCTGACTTACTTACAAGTCTTGGACAAGTAACATGGATCTTTAAATCATCCTTCACACGAAAATAAATATTCTTTATCCTTTTCTTTTCAATAACAATTTCTACTTCTTCACCATTTATTATCATCATTTACCACTAAATTCTTCTTTTAAAAGCCTTATTCCTCGCCACGATTTTTAAACTGAATGATAATCGGTGTCCCTTCCAAATCAATACTCTCACGAATTTTATTCTCTAAATATCGCGAGTACGAAAAATGTACCAAACTCTTACTATTGACATTAAAAGCAAACTTTGGAGGACAGACATCAACCTGACTAACAAAATAGATTTTTAAACGTTTTCCCTTATAAGAAGGAGCCTCATGAAGGGCAACAGCATCACGTATTATATCATTTAACATACTAGTTTTAACAACTTTTGTATAAGACTCATGTGCCTTAATTATGGCTGGCATAAGCGTATGAATACGACTTCTTGTCTTAGCTGACAAAAATACAACATCCGCATAGGGAATAAACTGAAACTCGTCGCGAATTTTCTTCTTCCAAGCTTTAATTTCTTGATCCTTATTAGTAATCATATCCCATTTATTAACGACAACTACAATCGCTTTACCAGCATCAATAGCATAAGAAACTATGTGTTTATCGTGTTCCATAATTCCCGCCTCAGCATCAATAACAACACAACACACATCTGATCTTTCAATAGATTTTAAACTACGTAGCAGAGAATATTTTTCAATGTTTTCATAGACTTTGCCCTTTTTGCGCATACCTGCTGTATCGATAACCAAATAATCATTTTTTTCATAAGTAAAACGCGTATCGACAGCATCACGTGTAGTCCCAGCTACATCCGAAACAATTTGCTTCTCCTCACCAATAATGGCATTTACTAAGCTGCTCTTCCCAACATTAGGTCTCCCAATAACCGAAAACCTTATTAGTTCATCATCTTGTTCAGTCGTATAATCTGGAAAATCGGCACAGATCAAATCTAATAATTCCGTTATATGTCTTTTATGTTCGGCACTAACAGTTATAACACTTTCAAATCCCAATTCATAATAAGCATATATTTTATCCTCATGAACCTTATCATCAATCTTATTAACTGCAACTATGACTTTTTTATTAGTACGCATAAGCATATCTCTAACCGCCATGTCATTTAACGTTAAATCTTCTTTACCATCTACGACAAATACGATAACATCTGCCTCATCTGCGGCAAGTTCTGCTTGCATGCGAATATTATCGTTAAACGTTGCATTCTCAAGGTCAATTCCGCCCGTATCAATAAGTGAAAACGATTTATTCTGATAATTAACTATCCCATATATACGATCTCTAGTAACTCCTGGAGTATCAGCAATAATAGCTTTCTTTTCATTAATCAAACGATTAAATAACGATGATTTCCCCGTATTTGGTCGCCCAATTAGACAAACACATTTACGCATAAATATCCCCTCCTTTGACAATGTCTATAGTACCATAAATGTAACAAAATATCAAACATTACCCAAACAAAAATAGTAGTGAATTTCTACTATTTTCCGGTAATTGGACGATACTCACGCCCATCATTATTAGGCACATCTGAACGATTATTACATCTCTCTTGATCAAAATATGCATATACACGATTATTGCGATAATAAACATAGATAAAACACTTATTAATAATAAACTCACTCTTAGGATTAATAATTATATTATTATAATTAGCCTTATCAGTAGCATTACTACACTTATCACCACATTGATCCTTATAATCATAATCAATATCGTTCGTTTTAACTAAATCCTCAACATTAACCCTAGTACACCAAAACTCTTTTTTCGTTCCCGTATTGATTAGAGATGCTCCTTCTGAATAAGTCCTAGTATTAAAAACAACACTGCTTACTTTATCCCCACTATAGCTAAACGTACACGTATGATTCTTTGTGCTATCTTTAAAGTCTATCCCTTTTCTAACCATAGTCATATTTGACTGACCGAAACTAACGGCCGCTTTTTCAATTAGCTCAACCTTAGTTGTATAAGCCTTATTCTTTACCTTGCCACTCATTTTTAAAGCATTAGGTACGGCAATAGCTAATAACAATCCCATTATGACCAATATACAAAGCAACTCTACTAACGTAAAACCATTTTTTCTCATAATCATCACCCTTTTATATTATTATACCGCATAAAAAAAGAAAATAAATTAATTATCTTCTTCTCCTAAATAACTTGACAATATATTGTATATTTCCTCACGACCCTTTTTAGTAACCGACGAAAACAAGACAAATTTATCACTTGGCAAAATATTTAAAGATGAAATAAGGCTCTTCTCCATTTTCTCTTTTAAAGTTGCCTTAACCTTATCAAACTTAGTTGCAACAATAACTGTTGGTATTTCATAATACTTTAAATAATTATACATCAGTATATCATTTTCTTGAGCCTTATGACGAAAATCCACTAACAAAAATACACACTTCAGATTCTCACGTGTCTTGATATATTCCTCAATCATCAAACCAAATTTACGCTGTTTTTCCTTCTCGACATTGGCATATCCATACCCAGGAACATCAACTAAATAAAAATCATCATTAACCAAATAAAAATTCAGTGTCTGCGTTTTACCTGGTTTTCCTGAAGTATGAGCATAATTTTTTCTTCCCAATATAGTATTTATAAAACTACTTTTGCCAACGTTACTACGTCCACATAATAAAAACTCATACTTTTCATCTGTTGGATATTGGCTAGTTCTAACGGCAATTGTTTCTAAATTAGAGCTCTCAATTTTCATAATCACACACCCTTATGAGTCAATTATACTCGTTTTTTAAGCTTTTTACAAACTAAAAATCTAGAAAATAACATTCATTTATTATATAATATTAATCAAGGTGAAATTAGATGAATTATCCAGGTAATGCCAAAAAAGAATACAAAAAATATACCAACTATGCTAATCGTGGAATGGATCTTGAAGTTTTACTAAACCAAAGCAATACTTACTATTTAGAAAACGATTTAGCTGTCATTTATAAAAAACCAACGCCCATTACTATCAGCGAGGTCAAGTATGGAGCTAAAGAGCGCATTATAACGAAAGCCTTCTTTAGAACTCCTTCAACTCTTGATTACAATGGTATATATAAAGGTCTCTACATCGATTATGACGCTAAGGAAACCAAAAACACAACCGCATTTCCTCTTCAAAATATTCATCCTCATCAATTAGAGCATATGAAACGCGTTATAAATCACGGGGGAATATCTTTCCTAATAATATATATGAATAATACATTTTTCTACCTAGACGGGAAGACATTACTCGATTTTTGTAAAAACAACACTCGTAAGAGTATTCCCTATCAATTTTTATTAGACAATGGTATAATAATTGAACAAAAAATCAATCCTCGCTTAGACTACTTAAAAGCATTGGACAAATTATACTTTAAGGAGAAATAAAATGGCAACAAAGAAAAAAAAGAGAAAATCAACAAAAAGAAACGTTAAAAATATTCCTAAGAAGAGAAAAACTACGAAGAAAGTTAGCAAAAAAAATACTAATACCAAACCAAACACCAACAAGCAAAGCAATAACAAACAAAATACTACACCCATAAAATATCAAAACAATACAAGAAATCAAAAAACCAAAATTAAACGAAAATTAACCATTTTTCTGCTATCAATATGTAAAGTTCTGTTAATATTTTCAAAAAAGGTTAAAAATTACATCATAAACAAATATAATAGTAGTAAAGAAAGAAAAAATTATAAAAAGAAAATCAGAGAAATAAAATTAGAAAAATATCGTAACATTGACGATGATGCCATACTTCTAAGATACCGTGATTACGAAGGTTTCGCTAAAATAACGGTTTTCTTTATTAATCGAATAAGGGTGATTAAATCAGATATGAAAAAATTTAAAAAGAAATTCAAATATGGAACATTAAAAGATAAAGTCTTAATACTACTGATGCTTATGTTAATTGCAGGTTTCTCATGTATCATCGTCTTCTGTGTTTATATCGTAACCTCTGCACCAGAAATATCTAATGAGCGGTTATATAAATCGAGTTCATCAGTTTTCTTAGATAAAAATGGCAACGTCTATGCTCGTCGTGGTAGTGAAAATCGTGAAAAAATAACTTATGACTACTTACCTGAGGTTTTAATAGACGCTATCGTATCAGCAGAAGATTCACGATTCTTCCAACATAACGGAATTGACATCGCGCGTTTCACAAAAGCTGTTATTGGCCAATTACTAGGTAGAAGTGACGCTGGTGGAGGTTCAACACTAACCATGCAAGTGTCAAAATTAGCCGCAACCAACGACAAAAGTACTGGTTTTGCGGGAATAAAAAGAAAATTTCAAGACATATATCTAGCAGTATTTGTCTTCGAAAAAAATTATACTAAAGAACAAATATTAGAGTTCTACGCCAATATTCCTTATCTTGGATCGGGAACTTACGGAGTTGAACAAGCGAGTAAAACATACTTTGGTAAATCTGTTTCAGAGCTTACTTTAGTTGAAGCCGCTACTATCGCTGGATTATATCAGGCTCCTGACTCATACGATCCATATGCACATCCTAAAGCAGCAGAGAATCGTCGTAATACTATCTTAAACTTAATGTGTCGCCATGGCTACATAACCGAAGAAGAAAGGGATACTGCCAAAGCTATTCCCCTATCTAGTTTATTAGTTGGTACATCATCATCGGCATTTGAACATCAAGATACCCTTGACACTGTAATTCCTGAAGTTATAAGACGTACTGGTTATGATCCAAACTATAACTCTATGACCGTTTACACAAGCTTTGACTTAGAAGCACAATCACATGTAAATGACATTATTACAGGAAAAAACTTTAAATGGAAAAACGATGTTGCGCAAGCTGGTATCGCTGTTATCAATGTCGAAGATGGATCCATAAAAGCCGTTGGTGCCAGCCGTGATCCTGGACAATTAAAATTAAACTATGCAACTTCTATATCACGTCATCCTGGTTCTATTGCTAAACCTGTTCTCGATTATGGTCCTGCCATTGAATATGCTGGCTGGGGGACAGGAACAACTGTTATAGATGATAAATATACTTACACCGGTGGAGGCCAGATAAAGAACTTCGACAACGATTTCAAAGGCCCAATGACTGCCAAAAAAGCTCTAGCTGGATCTCGTAACATTCCTGCATTATTCACCTTCCAGCAGACTACTAACGAACAAAAATTAGAATTTGTCAATAATCTTAATTGGCATCCCGAAGATAAAAATGGTTATATAGTTGAATCAGCCTCGATCGGTGGATTCGACGGAGTTAGCCCTGTTCAAGCAGCAGCTGCTTATGCTACGTTTGCTCGTGGAGGTACTTATATCGAACCATATTCATTTTATAAAATCGAATTAAGTGAAACTGGGGAAGTTATAACTACTACGCCAAAGAAAAAACAAGCTATGAGTGAATCGACTGCTTATATTATCAATATGATGTTAAAATACGCGGTTACTTCTGGTTCTGTTGGAGCTGGTTCCGTTTCTGGAACTGATCTTTGTGCTAAAACTGGTACATCTACCGTTGATGCCGCTGCCAAGAAAGCTGCTGGAATAAAAGGAAATGTCATTGGTGACTCTTGGGAAGTTGCCTACTCTCCTGATACTGTTATTGCACTATGGTATGGATATCCAGATCCATTAAATCAAAAATTCCACTTAACTAGTACAGAAGGTGGTAATGCCAGAAAAGAAATAACTAAAAAGTTAACATCGAAGTTAATTGCTAAAAATTCACGTTTCACTAAACCTGCTTCCGTTGTTTCAGTCGAGATTGAACTTGGAACTGATCCAATCAAACTTGCAAGCGCTGATACCCCAGCTGATTTAAGAAGTGTTGAATACTTTAAAAAAGGTACTGAACCACATGAAGTTTCTGATCGCTTTGATAAACTTGCTAATCCATCGGATATAAAATACACTTGGAGTGCTAACTCAGTCAATCTATCATGGACACAAGCTCCTACTCCAAACCAACTTAATACAGAATACTTAACTAATTACTTTAACGAAAGTAAAGCTTATAAACCATGGGCAGAAAAATATCTTCAAGAACGAATTGCTTTTAACAATAGTTATTTTGGAACATTTGGCTACCAAGTATATATGGTAACCCAAGATGGTACAACCGATTTAGGATTCACTCAATCGAACAACTTCACAGTTAACTTAAGTATAACAGCTGAAACAAAATTCATAGTTAAAGCAAGCTATCAAAAATTTAAAGCTAATCAATCATCAGGAGTAACAGTTAATGTCGTGCCTAATACATCAACAGGAACAACCCCTAGCACAACATACTCAATAGAGTATCCTCTATCATGCTCAACTGTTGACTCGTATAATAATCTTGGCCCTGCTCCATCTGATAAACTAAGAATCATATCAAATGGTCAAAATGTCACTAATAAAGCTAATATCAAAGTAACTGGCTGCTATCTAAGCGATGGCAATGCGGTCAATTGCAATGAGATGAAAAATGGTGAACAATATAAGGTTATATTCTCCGTAACATATGGAGGAAGTACTCGAAATAAAACGATTGATATCAGCAAATCATGCTAAAGGCTAGAAATTCTAGTCTTTTTTTGACGAATTGCATAAAATGTGCTAGAATACACAGCAATCAAAGGGGAATGTCTATGAAAAATAACAATTTTATCATTGAAGTAAAGACAAAATGGGAAGAACGAGATAACAAATATACAAGAAAAGTAATTGAATATACATGTCCTTGTGAGTTTGATTTAACAGACGAATCGCTTTACTCTAAATTTTTAGAACCTACTAACACCTACGATGAATCAAGTCATTCAATAAAGAATAACGAAATCGAGATTAAAGCCATTAATAAAGATAACAAAAACGAAATCGAAAACCCATCAGTGCTAATAAAAACACTACTAGAATTTACTAAATATCAATGGTTAAAGGGAGAATAATTTCCTTTTTTATTTGCACCCAACTAAAAAGCTATTAATCGGTTGACTTAATTTGACTTTCTATTGTATAATTATTATGGAATAAAATAGACAGGGTTGATCATGTATGAATAATGGACAAAACATAGTTGATAACAATACTCAAATTACAGATGAATTCGGTAATGCTATCCAAACACAGTACGTTGATGAATTTGGAAATCCTATTGATCCATCCTTAATTGATGAGAATGGCAACTATATTGGTGAAACTCAATATGTCGATGAACAAGGAAATCCTATCGATCCATCACTAATTGATGAGAATGGTAACTATATTGGTCCAATTGCCAACAATCAAAACCCTATTACAGAAACAAACATTGAACAATCTGCTGTCGCAAATGCTTTAAATACTGCTCAAGGTGAAGTACCCCCTGTTATTTCAACATCACAACATCAAATGGACGATAAAGAATTAATGGAAGGTATGGTAACATTTGACTACAATAATGTCCCTATTACTGATATTGTTAATTCGATTATTCTTGATGCCATAAATAAAGGGGCATCAGACATCCATTTCGATCCATTCGACGATGGTATAAAAATTCGTATCCGTATTGACGGACAATTAAATGACTACTCTATCGTTCCTTTATTCGTAAAAAAGAATATGATAACGCGTGTTAAAATCATTTCAGGAATGAATATAACAGAGTCTCGTACTCCTCAAGATGGAGCAATTCGTACAGAACTTGCTAATAAGACCATCGACTTACGTGTATCTTGTTTGCCGACTAATATGGGTGAGAAAATCGTTATTCGTATTATGGACTACTCTATGAGTGCATCCGGTGTCGAAGCACTAGATTTTAACAAAAAAAACCTTGAAAAAGTCAATAAAATGCTTAGTCTTCCCAATGGAATCATCTTAGTTACTGGAGCCACTGGATCAGGTAAATCAACAACTGTATATTCTATGCTTCAAAAACTTAATGTCGAAGGAACAAACCTAGTTACCGTTGAAGACCCAATAGAAATGAATATTGGCGGAATAAATCAAGTTCAAGCCGTTTCAGAAATTGGTTTAACATTTGCTAGTGTTCTCCGTTCTATTCTTCGTCAAGACCCAGATGTAATAATGATCGGAGAGATTCGTGACGATGAAACTGCTCGTATAGCCGTTAGAGCTAGTATTACTGGACATTTAGTATTATCAACTATTCATACTAATAACTCTTTAAATACAATTGAACGTTTAACAGATATGTCGGTTGAAAGATACTTACTAGGTACTGCCCTAGCTGGAATAGTTTCACAAAAACTTGCACGACGTCTTTGTCCAAAGTGTCGTCACCTTCGTCCAACTAACGACTATGAAAAAGAAATATTTCAAAAAGTATTGAAGAAAACGATTGATAATATTTATGAACCTGTTGGCTGTCCAAGCTGTTCTAGAGGATATCGTGGCCGTATCGCCATTCAAGAAGTTCTACTTCTTAATCAAACTATTCAAGATGCAATTACTAAAGGTGTTCCTAAAAATATCTTAAGAAATTTAGTTTACAGTGAAAATGGAACAGAGACAATGCTTCAAGATGGTTTAGAAAAAGTTGTGGATGGCAAAACATCATTTGAGGAAATCATTAAACTTATTGATCTAGAAGATGATTTAGGATCTGGTACTCAACTAGGATTGGAAAATCAAATAACCGATTCTTCAAGTGGTATGTCTACTCCGCAAAACCTTAATGGACCAATAAATATCAATATTACTCCTGAGTTATTATCCGGATTAACTGGACTAAAAAATCTTGCTAATCTTGCAGATGATTCTGATGAGGATGATGAAGAAGTCATTATCAAACCAGTAAAAAAGAAAAAGAAGAAAAAACGTATTATTGAAATTGATACTGATGAACTAAAGAACCCTGAAGACAATGATTCTGATGAGGAAATTGAAGTTATAGCTGATGAAAGAGTTGTTCCAGAACTTAAAGCAAGCCAAGCTGATGATTCTAAAAATGAGCAACTAGAAACATTAGATGAAATAAAAATATTAGATGATCATGAAATCCTAGCAGAGCCAAAAGAAGAAATTGAAATCCTTGATATTCAAGAAGAAGCAATTAATACTTACGAAAGCGAATTACTAAACGCATTTAACACAATTGGCAAGAAGAAATTTATTATAAACACAACTAAACTTATTAATAAGTTAGCAACTAGCCCAATAAATGATAACCTAAAAGTGTTGATCGATAATTTTATCGAAAGAATAAAGAATTCAAAGAAGCTTACTATTGCTGATAAGCAAAATTTATTACAACAATTTAATGACAAACTTAATTATAAAAATGACTTATCATTATTCGATGTAGAGACTGATGCAACAATTGAAACCTTAGAAAGTATCGAAAACAATTCACCAATAATTGAGTTATCCGAAAGTGAGCTTGACGAAATACTTGGTACTACCAACATCAAAGATAAACCAAAGAAAAAATCTATAAAAGTTGCAATTACTGACGAAGATAACAACCTAACGTTAAGTACTGATACCAAAAAAATAAAGAAAAAAGATGTAAAAGTAAGTATTGATGACATAGATACATCTACTACTCTAGTCACCTTGGAAAAAAAGCAAAATAAGAAAGATATTCCTGTAGATATAAATGAAGAAAATGATCTAAATATCATAATACAAGATGATGTAAAGAACAAAAAAGATAGTATAAATGTAAATATTGATGAAGAAAATGACTTAAAAATAAAAGTTGATGAGAAAAATAATGAGTACTCTATTGAAAATGATTATTTTACTATTGATAACAACGAAGATGAAATAGGAAGCGCCATTGATGAAGTACTTCTAAACACTTTTTTAAATAATATAAATCAAGAAGATGAAATAGAATAATATTTCATCTTTTTTATGCTATTTATACAACAAAAAAAGTGCCTAAGCACTTTTATATTTATTATCCATTTATTTGTTTAGCAACTTCTTCAGCAAAGTTCTCAGAACGTTTTTCCATTCCTTCACCAACTTCGAAACGAATCATTGATTTAACTGAACCATTGTTGTTTTTAACAAAAGTTTCAACATCAATGTCCCCATTCTTAACAAATGCTTGATGTATTAAACAATTCTCTTTATAGAACTTATTAATACGTCCCTCAACCATTTTTTCAGCAATATCAGCAGGTTTTCCTTCATTAACAGCTTGCTCTTTTAAAATTTCTTTTTCACGAGCAATAACATCTGCTGGAACGTCTTCTTTTTTCAAATATGCAGGACGCATCGCCGCTGCTTGCATAGCAACATCTTTAGCAGTTTCCTCATCAGCACCCTCAGTTACAACTAAAACAGCAATTTTTCCACCCATATGAAGATATGATCCAAAGTTATCACCATCTTCTTTAGTAATTATCTCTGCTCTTCTCAAAGAAAGCTTTTCTCCAATTTTAGCAGTTTTAGCAACTATATAATCACCAATAGTTGTGCCTTCTACTTCTAAAGCATTTATTTCCTCTAGAGTCTTAGCATCGCCAGCTAAAATAGATTTTCCAATATTTTCAATCATCTCAACAAATTCAGCGTTCTTTGTAACGAAGTCTGTCTCACAATTAACTTCTAAAATAACAGCTTTATTGCCATCGACAAATATATTAGCGAGTCCCTCAGCAGCTATTCTTCCTGACTTTTTAGCAGCTGTGGCCATACCTTTTTCTCTTAGCCAATCAATAGCTTTTTCGATATCTCCATTTGATTCTGCAAGAGCTTTCTTACAGTCCATCATTCCTGCTCCAGTTTTACTTCTTAATTCATTAACATCTTTAGCACTTATCATATTAATTCTCCAATCTATTTTTTTAGCTTAATGACGAAATTAATTCATCTTTTTTCATAGTTGAATATCCTTTAACTCCTGCCTCTTTTGCTTTTGTACGTAAATCAGCAACAGTCATATCAGATAAGTCATTAGCATCAGCAGTATCCTTCATTTCCTTAGAAACTTCTTCATTAACTACTTCCATGCCTTCTTTTTTACCTTTAAAATCTTTTTTAGTCTTCTCATCTTCAGTAATATAATCAACAATTTCTAAACCTTTAGCTTCACAAATGGCATTAGTTAATACTCCAAGAACAACTTTTACTGATCTAACAGCATCATCATTACCTGGAATAACAAAATCAACATCATCAGGATCACAGTTAGTATCAACTAGCCCAAATACTGGAATATTAAGCTTTCTAGCTTCTCTAATTGCGTTAATTTCCTTCTTAGGATCGACAATGATTAAAGCATTAGGAAGTTTCTCCATAGCTCTAACACCACATAAAACACGATTTAACTTGTCATATTCTTTCTTTAAACCAATTACCTCTTTTTTAGGTAATGCTTCAAACATACCATTAGTTTCCATATTTTCAATTTCTTCTAATCTCTTAATTCTCTTTCTAATAGTACGGAAATTAGTAAGTGTTCCACCTAACCATCTTTCAGTTACATAGAATGACTCACTTCTTGTTGCTTCCTCAATCGAAGCCTCAACTGCTTGTTTTTTAGTTCCAACAAATAAGAAAGAACCTCCATTTTCAGCAATTTTCTTAATTTCTTCGTATGCACGTTCAATACATGATACAGTTTTTTCAAGATTAATAATATAAATATCATCTCTTGAAGTAAAGATGTATTCCTTCATCTTAGGATTCCATCTCTTAGTTTGATGTCCAAAATGAACACCAGCTTCTAGTAAATAACTCATACTTACTACAGCCATAATTTCACTCTCCTTTTGTTATTTCTTCCAAGCATTTACTTATCACCAACAATTAGCCACTAGGCAATAAGAACAATACTTGTGTTTATTAGCTTATAAAGCCAAAAATAATATATCAAATAATCAACCTAAAATCAATGTATTTTCCATTATTTATTATAATTTATGCCCTAATCTTTTTAATAATTATCACAAACATTTCTAGCATTTCCTTGTATGCAACTTTTAACTATGATAAAATTACTGGGAATGGAGCTAACTACCTATGGATTTAGAAACTGAAATAGCAAAAATAATGGCAACACTAAACCACGAATGGGATCAGCTAGAACAAGCTCGCGCCATCTACATTGCTGTTGGAAAAATTGTCGAAAAAAACGCTGAATTTTTCTTAACCCAAGCTCAAAAACTTCAAAAAAACGCACTATCAAAAGAAGAAATGGAACGCATTCACGAAGCAGGTGAACATCTTTTTACAACAGTCGACTGGTATCGAATAATTTGCCGTTCAGGAGCTCGCTTATTAAAAATATTCTACGATAGAGCTAATATTCCTTCACACCTAGTAAAGTCAATCGACTACATGTGGCTAAATAAAGAGAAAAAAGTAAAAGTATTTCATTGGATTCTTTCACTAGATATAGATAACTCACACTACGCACTAACAATTGCCCACGACTTATCCAACATAAAAAACAACTTTGCAACTGAACACTTTGGTGTAAAATTCCCAAAATATGATAGTTATGGCAATGAATACTACGAAGGTGAAGATTTGTCTTTTAAAGTTATTCCCAAAGAGAAATTAAAAGCCATCGATGACAAAATTGGTTATTTAAAAACACGATTTACATTCTCTAAAAAACAAGAACTAGACTACGACGATTATTCTTTAAGTATTTTAAGAAAAGGTTTATTAAATAATAAAATTTATAACGAATATATAGTCAAAGACACTCCTCTATATAAAAACCTTTTTACCTTACTAGATGATGATGATAACATAATTAGTGCTATATCAATCGAACCCAAAACCCTTTTTACAAAATACTTTAGCCAACTAATAAAAAATGTAGCAATAGAAGTAGAAAGATTCTTAAAACAGTCTCTAGGGATCTCTACTCCTGTCCTAAAATTCACAACATTCGAAAATTGGATAAAAGAAATATGCACTCTTTTAAACTCCGATTTGATTGAGACATATGGTATTCAAAATGAAGAGTTATTTGCCGTACCTGCTAACTTTAATTTTGGGTTATGGCGTAGTAAACAGAAATCTCTTGTTTGCCCATACAAATTATATGATGATAATCTACAATTATTAGATAAAGTATACTCTTATGTTCAAATAATTTTCGAACTACATCAAGATTACTCTAGAAATCATATTACCCAAGAGACATTAAAGAGAATAAAAAGATTTCGAGCACTACGTGGCAGTATCGCCATGCATTTCTTACCAGAAGTAAGCATATTTGAAAAAAATATCGAATTAGTAAACGATAAACCATATATCAAATCAAACTATATTAACGAAAAATTCAAGGCAATGTTTTCTATTGTTTTTAATGTCAACACTCCTCCAACAGCCTTTAATTCTCTAGAATATAGTGAGCAAATCCATTGTTTTAACAAAATTATCCCACTTATATTTGAGGAACTAAGCAGTCTAAATTGCGGACAAGCCCCAGCATACAATAATAGCATTCCTCCAACCGCTAATCGCATCCGCTACTATACTCTCTACAACGAAATAACACATCACTATGAAATCGTATTCCACATTCCTAGCTTCTTTGATTTTGAAGACGAATTTTATTACCACTATGACCTACAGAAAAACACATTTCAGCAAATAGACATCATAAAAGATATATTTAAAAATCACAACTACGAAATTATAAGTACATCTCTAAGAGAAAAATTGCAAAAGGGAATTGTTTTTGATGAACTATTAACTGAAGAAAAAACAGCCAAATTAAAACATTAGTCACCTAATGTTTTAATTTTATCTAAGATTTGATATAAGACTATCACATCAAACTACGCTTCTATTTATAATATCTTCCAACTCCTCGTGTTACAAGACTATAAGCAATAACTAACTTATCATTTCCATCAATTTCACAAGACCAATCATATCTTGCCTCACTTGCTTCCGCTGTTGTAACTTGCAACAATCTTTTCAAGTCCTCTTCTTTTGAACCATTAACAAATTTAGAATAATCATAAGCCCTTCTGCGAACCACACGAGAACGATTTTCACGAATTCCATTTTCACAATAGAAAATTAATTTAGAAATTACCCTTTGATAATCATCATCCGTTACATCAAGATTTGATAAATTAAGTTGAGAAAAGAAACTAAAACTATCTTTTATACGCCAAACATGGCATGTATCATCAAGCAAAACCTGATAATATCTAATCGTTCCTGTATGAATACACTTAACCGAAAAAACAAATCTTTCATCCGAAAGCTTATAAAGATTAAACTCCGAATCCATAATAATTTCCCTTTCTTCAGCACCAATTATAATACAAAAAAAAGAATAACGCAAATATTTGATACTATATTACTAAATTCCCATTTTCCATAATAATTACTTCTTCATCCTTATCCGTTACTCCTGTGATTTTTAAAGATGCATCACCTATCATAAAATCAACATGAACATCTGATACATTTACACCAAATTTCATGATATCATCATCAACATCACTAAGACACTCACAAAAACCACGCCCTAAAGCTAAATGACAAGAAGCATTTTCATCATATAAAGTCTCTTTAAAAATAACTCCCGTCTCATTAATTGGCGAATCATACGAAACAAGTGCACATTCTCCTAAAAAAGCCGAATTATCATCACTTTCTATTATCGTTTTTAATACATCTTCTCCACTCTCGGCTTTATAATCTACGACTTTGCCATCTACAAACTTTAAATAAAAATTCTCAATCAAAATATTATTATAAAAAAGTGGTTTAGTAGAATAGACAATTCCCTTCGTTTTAGCATAATCAGGAGAAGTAAATATTTCCTCAGTAGGTAAATTACATATTTCCCCATTAAGCCCATACCCGCTACACCAAACATGCTTATCTGGTAAATATATCGTTAAGTCAGTCCCTAAATCATTAGTATAATTTAAATACTTAAAATGATAATCATTTAATACTTGGCATCTCTTCTCCATTTGCTCAAGTTTTTTATTCCAACATGCATAAGGATCATTATCATCATCTACTAAACAAACCTTAAACATTATATTCCATAGCTCTTCTAAAGAAATATTAAGCCCCTTAGAAGCCCAATACTCATTTGGTACTCCTGCAATACACCAATTTAATTTACCAGCTTCATAAAGATCTCTAAAATACTTTTGTGTACTTCGAAAATGCTTAGTAGTTGCTTGAATCTTTGCTGGCTCAATATCATCCATTAAATTTGGAACCATACTCTGAATAAATAAAAATGCGGCATCCAACTTAGCATATTTATTAAAAATACTTCCATCAAACATCGGATGCTTATTGATATTCTCCTGATCTAAATAACTGAGTAACTCGTGTTTCTTAAACACATCTACTTCATAAACATAAACGTCATCTAAATCATAAGACTTTGCCTCATCGAGTAATATTGTCTTAAAACTTTCCAAAAATGAAGGAAGCTGAATAAACAAATACTTCTTATCTCGAACTCTTAAGGCCTCAAGTAATAACTTAGCATACTTCTTTATCATCTTTTCCACAATCATCACCTAATCATATTATACTACTAATTATCAATTCTATAAATTCTAACTCTTTTTACTTTACCTAAAATATTGACAATATCCACACCTGGTACATCCCCTTCATAAATTAATTTACCATCATTATTAAGTGCAACTTTTTGTGAAAATACATTATCAACCTCAGTCGACACATATAACTCCTTATTATATTCATCTCCAACAAAGCGCAGATAATCCCTAAGCAAACGAAGCGCCTTTGTTGCATATCCTTTTCTTCTCTCCTGTTCTTTTATCTCATATGAGACATTCCCATTATAACTAAAATTTGTGTCTCCCTTTGCTTTTAAATAGAATTCTAAACTTCCTAAATATTCCAATGTTTCAGCATTAACAATGCTAAGAGGCATCCATTCAGGCGTTATACTGCGGAATTCTCGCAAGACTAACCATATATCATCACCTTGTATCACAGAATTATAATTATGCATATCAATAAAACCTATATCCTCATATAAGACTCCCATACGCATCTTATAAGGCAAATATTTATTAAAGCATCTAAACGCCTGCAATAAATCCAAAACTTTGCGAGATAACCCTTTTTTTGCCTCTGTACTATCATAATTGGTAATAGTTAAATCTCCATCACGATAAGTCCATTCCAAAGACTTCATATCGATAAACATCTCTTCATCATTTCTTTTAAAAAAGATTTTATTTTTTGTTTTTAATAAAATCCTCTCATTATTTTTATAAATGCCTACGATATCATCCGTTTGAGCATTTAAAGGAAAATCCTCTTTATTAATATGCAAAGAACCAAGAATAAGTTCCCACTCAACAGGAATATTGACACGATAAATGAGCATATCACTATCTTTTTTTAGCTCCCCATATTTTAACCAATTTGCATCCATTCTTCTCACCCAATTATTTTTCTTAATATCACGAAAAAAAGACCATACCCTAACAAGGTATAATCTCTATTATTTTAATGTTTTACTTAAAGAAACACTAGGTATCTCATAACCATCAAAATGAACTCGTGAATAGTCAACAGATTCATTTAAAAACTCTTCTAACATTTTTTTATAATCAGAAACACACTCAAGATATTGTTCCTGATTCTCAAGCATTATTTCATCAATCATAGCATCCCCATTGTCAATAAACTCTAATTGATCCTTATATTTCTTAGAAATATTCATGTTTTGCCCAAGCTCAGCTGTCAATTCCTTTTCTCGAGCTAACAATTCATCATAATGAAGTAGCTTTTCTTCATAACCTTTATCTATAACTTCATTATATTTACCACGGCTACTTAAAAGACAAAAAACCTCATACAAATTAATTAATCCCCCTAAAGCACAAGACTCAATAAAAACAAAAAAAGGATACCTAGTGAAAAAATTAGATATACAGCTAAAGCCCAAACATGTAATCCCAGCAATACAGCAGACATAAAATGCGTCTTTCTTCTTAGCTTTATACTCATCAACTATTTCTTTGGCTTCATCAAGCCACTTTATATTTTCTTGCAAATCATCCCAAGAAATATGCAAATCTTCTAACCTCAAATTAACTTTATCTAGTCTCTCCTGAATTTTATCTCGATAAATATTTAGCATTATAAACACCTCGCTTCATCAAAAATAGATTCTACCTTACTCCCATTTAAATGTCAATTGTAGCCGCATCTCTTCAATATAAAAACAACGCTTAGGCGCTGTTTAAAATAAATTTGGTTGTCTCAGTAGGATTCGAACCTACGAAATGTCAGGGTCAGAGCCTGATGCCTTACCGCTTGGCTATGAGACAATGTATTCCACTAACACTTCAATTATATCAAACAACTAAAATTTTATCCACAAAAATTTATCACTGAATTAACTTATTTTAACTCTCTTTTTTGACATGCATACCTGCCATACAGCTCTGCAAAAACATCATTAGGCAAGGCATTCCCCAATATAGAAAGCGTTTCCTTATCACATAAGGATAAAAAATCGCGCACCTCATCTTCCGATAACCCCATCAAAAAATTAGTCTTAATAACATCACAGTAATCAGCAAATTCTCTTTGCATAAGAGTCGTATCGCGCAAAGCCTCATAAAATGTCTTAACAACGCTTTTCAAATAATAGTTAATCAAATCCCTACAATTGGGATGTTTCGAAAAATCAAATTCAACCTCTATTTTTCCACAGCCTATACCACGCATTTCTTCCTCAGAAACAGTCATATCAAAAGCTAATAAAAACGAAGAGCTATCTTTAGAAAAATTACTTACAAAACTATGATCTGATAATAAATAATTAAAAAAAGAAAATATTGCTGATGTTGATATAAGTCCACTTATCGTTAAACTTTCTGACATACTAAACTTAAAGACATTATTTCCCTCTAAAAAAAGCACTCTTGTGATATCTAATCCATCACATTCATAAAAGCGCAATAGTATTTTTAACTCCGGAACACCATCTAAAGAAAGCATATCTATGCGATTATCGACAATTGGATACTTACTTAAAATTATCTGTTTTAAAGAAGCAACTATTGCCTCATCAGTATTACATACAATTATATTATTTCCCATATAACCCCTCCAACCAATATGTATAATTACCTTAGGGAATATCAGTTATTGAACACTACCAAATTTCTAATAAAGAAAAAGTTTGATAAAAATGAAACCTACAACATTATTATTAAAGTTCTCAAGCTCATTGCCATCATTTCTCATTATCATTATAATAGTAGTTACAAAAAATAACACTCATTCTTAGAATAAGTGTCTAACTACTTTAAATTGGGTAGATACTCAAAAACTGAATGTTCCCTTTTTTATTTTATACAAGTCTCCTTGACGTATTCATAATATCATACCAGAATACTTTTGACAAGTCGTTTTCTTTTGCTGCTAAAAAAGCTCGAAAAATTCGACTAATTCTACAATCCCCGAAAAAGACTTGATTATGCCAAATCAACCATATCCGCAAAATGGCTTGTTTCTTTCTCAATTATTTTTATTTTATTTAATTCAATCAATTGATCTATTAAAAATAAATAAAGCCAATCTCCTGCATTATTAATAACTCTTTTTATCATACACTCCGCAATTAAATTTGCTATTGTACATGCCTCTTCTTCTCTCAGAAGATTTAGAATATTATCATAATAGTCCGCATATTTTTTATTTTTAACCTCTCCTTCATCAAGCACTCTAAGTTCACTATTTATTTCAACTAAATTCTCCCACCGATTTGATCGAAGTTGTATTTCTTCTTCAGATAGTGACTTTTCATAATTTAATAAAAATTCAATTTCCTTATAATCCAAAGCATTAATACTCCCTAGATCATTATAATCACTAGAGAAAATAACACTTATTTTGCTAATTCTATCTTTTAAAAAGTTACATAAAAATAGCAATAACGTATAGTCATCATCATCCTTTTTAGAAGACCATATTCTGATTTTAGTATCACTATTAACATTATCCAATAGTTCATTTAAAGCTTCAATATAACAATAACTGCCATCATAACAACATCCTCTTAAAAAATTTAAATGATTTTCTTTAATATCTCCAACAGATAATCTCATCCGAAGAGAATAAATTGTATAATCACTTATTTTTTTACTTATATAATAGTGTTTTAAACATTCTGCTCCACCGAAACTCTCACAAATATCAATCATTTATCTACACTTGCTCATATAAAATGTAAATATACAAGCGTATTTTCTAAATTGTAATAAATTTTGTAAAAAATTATTTCTTATTTTTTCTTAAAACATAAGTAAGATTTTTATTTCTATATTTATCAAATTGATAAAACATCGTTAATCTCCACTTAAATTTATTTTTTTAAAATATTAAAACTCGAACCACAAAAGTTCGAGTTTATTATCAATTTGGTAGCGCCGGGGAGATTCGAACTCTCGACCTGCCGGGTATGAACCGGATGCTCTAGCCAACTGAGCTACAGCGCCATTTACATAAGGCAAATTAATAATATCATAATTGCCCAATGTAGTCAACAACATTTTGTTAATATTTCCTTAAATAAAAATACAATCCATTATCCAATTTTACTCTAATAGCATAACCAATGACATAACCTCCACGATTATAAGCTTCGATTATTTGGGATTCAGTAATCAAATTATTCATATACATCGGATCTAAATAGTTATGTAAATCCCCCCCCGTTACCTCCATTAAAGCTGCATAAGCATCAGTACCATCTATATCATTAGGATCATACCCCTTATCGAATTTTAACACTAATTCACCATTCCAATCACTTAACTCAGGAAAAACGTGATCAACTTTTAAATCTTTTATTAAGGTATCTTTATAGCTATAATTTTTCTTTACTATTAGCTTAACTTCCTTTTTCACCTTATTTTGAGCATTATCTTCGATGATAATATTATAAGTATAACTGCCTTCCTTCTTGTTTTTTTCATCATCACTATCATGCTCATAAGAGACTTTACAAGGCATTGAATAATCACTACACTTAGTAACAAAATAATCAAGTTCAAACTCTTCATCAACACCAACAGTTAAATCTGCAACTTCAACTTCTGGTGGTGTCGTATCAACTACTTTTAACTTACCCTTTTTAGTAATGTTTTTATATCTTACCTTAAATGGAAATTCGCCTACCTTATTTAAAACACCATCTTCTGTTGATACTCCCTCTAAAAGTAAAGTATAATCTCCTTCATCAACTACCTTATTAGTAACATAATCTTGCACTTTATCGCTTAGTTTATCTCCCGCCTCAAATACTAGATTTTTACGCACTCCCAAAGTATAACGACTTCGAACAAACAACAATAAAACACATAAAGCTGATATAATAACAATTATCCCAACAATTATTAACTTAGCTTTCTTAGGATTTGACTCCTCAAAATAAAAATCTTGATCCATTTACAACCATCCTTCTTTATATCCAACGTGAAAAGTAAATATTTCGCGTATAACCCTCTTCATAATTATCAAACACTTTAATAATCCAATTAACTATCGCCATCAAGATATCTTCATCCTTACGAATCCTAATTCTCTTCATCTCCGTTGCCAGTTCCTTGCGAAATATATAATCATCTATATATTTACTCAAAACTAAATCTAACTGTTCTAGTTTCGCGACTTCACTTTTCTTAGTAAGATCAGCCTTAAAAACGAATTCTTGATAAACATCTAATAATTTTTCAGACAATTTATCATCCATACAATATTCAAAATTAACAATTTTATAGAAATTAGGACAATGACGAAGTACCTGCTTATTCTTATGCATGTCTAATCTACCTTTCATACTTAATTATACAATAAATAACAGAAAATTAAAACAAAAAAACACCCCAACTCTAAATTGAAGTGTCTTTCTAACCTACGTCTTTTTATATTAAAGTTTATACCACTTTAAGGATTAATCCTCTTTAGCAATCTCTACTACTTCTTTGCCTTTATAGCATCCACATTCAGGACATGCTCTATGTGCTTTAATAGGAGCACCGCATTTAGGGCAACTAATTACTCCTGGTAACTCTTTCTTTAAATGTGTACGACGCATTCTCTTTTTAGTTTTACTTGTTCTTCTAAATGGAACTGCCATAGCCTCACTCCTTCCTTCGTGATTTAATCCTCACTAACTAACTCCCAACCATTGCCAGAAGTATTTTCAACTTGGACTCCTTCTTTGACAACCCTTATAGGGACTTCCGAAACAATATTTTCCCATATAATGGGCAAAATATCAAGCGTATTTTGTTTATTATTATAAAAATTATTAAAATTTCCAATAGTTTCATCGATTATTGTCTCAAAATCATAAAAAACATCCTCTAATGATATGGCACAAGGTAAGACAAATTGTCCCTTAACTTTTAAAGAAAGACAAACCTCATCTAGACTATTTATCCTAACCTCTCCTGTAAGAAACACATCATTAACCCCTCGTATTTCACTATTTTCATAATAACTTTTGGGAATTTCACACGATTGATCAATTTCTAGTAAATTAAAATTATTTAATTTAAACAAATCAATATTTAACATTATTTATTCATTCGTCCCATCTGTGCCATCACTTGTTTAACCTGTTTACTATTTGGCTTTCTTCCCATACTAGTCATAAGTGTTGTAATCATCTGTTCATTAATAGGTGGATTTTTCTTGAAATAGCTTTTCATAAAATGTCGCGCCCCGAAAAAACCTATTACAACGCCAATTATTAAACCTACAACTACCAATAAAATATCTTGTAACATCTATTTCATCTCCTTGTAAATATTATACCATTTATATTTTTATATACAAGTAACTTCTTTTCTATTTAATTTATATAAAACGTTTGCTTCATCCCCATAACTAGCCTGTAGCAAAACTACCAAGCGTTCTAACAACTCATTATTATTTTTAGCATCTATATAAAAATTCTGAAGTTCAAAAATTAAAGACGATCTAAGAAAATGCATCCCAGCAGTATAATCGTTCAAATTATTCAAAAAAGCAAGCTCTTCATCTAACGCTTTAGCCTCTTTAGAAAAAACTTTTTTAACTATTAAAGATGATAAAAGAATCTCAACCAAACATGCTTTTTCCTGTATGCCAACTTCATCATCAATAGAAGAACTAGGATTCAAGTAAAGATACAATATTTTAATTATATTATTATCGTTAACACGATTCCCAAATAGATAATGCCATAAGAAACAATGCTTAATTAAGATAATTTCCTCTTTAACGACTACTTTCTCGCCTCTCTTAGAACTACTCCTATCAACATTTCCCGTAGCAACAATTTCATCACACTCAAATTCCTTAAAACAGCTCTTGCGCATTAGTCTATCATCAGAAGCATAAATAATTGTAGTTCTAACCTTTTTATCATAAGCCAACAGAGCCTCGCGAATATAAAGCATCTTAGCTTCATCAATGCACATCTCATAACCTACAATTTCATCATCTTCAAGTATATTAAAACGCATAAGCATCCCTCAATTTAATGCTTATTATAACACATTCTCTCTATTCGTAAACTATTAATTCATGTTGAGCCCTAGTAACAGCCACATAATATAAATACTGATCACTAGAAAAATTATTAACTATTATTGCCGAATCAAACTCTAGCCCCTTTACCCCATAAGCTGGAGCAACTACTAAATGTTTATCAAATTTCTCCGTAGTAACATCGATAACTGATACTTCCTTATATATTTCTTTTAAACCAGCGGCAATAATTTTTGCCTCATCAATACTCTTAGTAATAACTGCTACACTTTTATATTTCTTCTTTAAATAATGAATATCTTTGCCAATATGCTTAAGCTCCGTCATTGGTCGCTTAATAACCGGCAAATTGACATTCTTTCTAATTGCACTGACATGATTAAGCCCTAAAATCGAATTAGCATACTCAATAATTTCTGGACTAGATCGATAAGTCTTTGTAAGTTCAATATACATACTATTCGTATCAAATATATTCAAAAGTATATCTAAACTATCATATTTATAAAAGGGATTAACTGTCTGGTTAACATCTCCCAATATAGTAAAATGAGCATTTTTAAAAATCTTCTTTAAAATTTTATATTGTAA
The DNA here is from genome assembly GCA_950097225.1 of uncultured Bacilli bacterium. Classification (GTDB taxonomy): domain Bacteria; phylum Bacillota_I; class Bacilli_A; order RF39; family UBA660; genus CAG-582. Next base: position 130,189 of record CATNCE010000001.1, on the reverse strand, counting down.
ATACGTATAATCTTGTGCCTCATCAACAACTACTTCACGCATAGCGACTTGATAAGGATATCCTTCTAACAAACACTTCATATAGATAAATGGTGTTGCATCTTCATAACGAATGACCTGATCATTTAAGTTGCGAATATTTTCATTTTTTCTAAACATATATGGATAAGCATCTTTAAATATTGCCGATTCATAAAAGAACTTATAAACCTCTTTAAAGTCACTTTTAAAATTCGTAATCTTAAGTAAAGCATTCCTTAAAGGTGGAAGTGCTTTTTCATTACCTGTATAATATGTATTATTAATTTTCTCTGCAATTAAATCAAGGCGTTCAAACAATGGTTTATTATCATAACGAATAAATAATAATTCATTCAACTCTTCCATTGGCACATGCTTATTTTTATATTCTAAACTCTTAACAAAACGCGCTGCCTTAGTATAATAACCACAGAATTCCTCAATTGCCGGAATGATATCATCACTTAACTTAAAGCGAATTAAGTCATTATCTTGACGTACTCCCTTATAATACCTTTCGACAAAAGATGAATACGATTCAACTCGCGTATATTCAGATATAAAAGAAGATGCAAACGCGTGATAAGTCGACTGCATAGTATTATCTTCACCCAAATCAGGCAATACCTCACTTATATACTCTGTAAATACATTATTAGGCGAGAATATAAGTACATTTCCACTCGTCAAATACTCTAATTTATATAACAAAAAAGCAATACGATGCAATGCCACACTTGTCTTACCTGAACCTGCTATTCCCTGGACTACAATGGTATCACTGCTACTATTACGTATAACAGCATTCTGCTCGGCCTGAATAGTATTGACGATATTCTTCATCTTATCACTGCTAGTTTGAGCTAAAACATCCTGTAATAACTCATCATCAATATTGAGATTCGTATCAAATACATGCTTCAATTTAGCATCTTCAATCTTATATTGACGTTTACGAGTAATTTCTCCCTCTTCAAATCCGCCTGGCGAAGAATATTTAGCATGCCCCAATTCAAAATCATAAAATAAACTACATATTGGCGCACGCCAATCACATACTAAATAATCAAGATCCTTTTTTACTGCCGTAATACCTATATAAATTGGCTCATCATTAAATATAATTGATCCAAAATAAGGACTATTCTTAACTTTATAAAGACGTCTAACTTTCTTTGTCTTCTCATTTAAAAGCGCTATTTTCAAATCATTATCAGCAATAAACGCTGAACGCTCTCCTTTATCCATCTCCTGTTCAATTTCCCAACGCAAGCGCTGAAATTCTTTTAAATCCTGTCCTTCATCCGTAATTTTAATGCCATACTCATCAATCTGCCTATTAATTTCTTCAACGGTTGTTGCTAAAGTTGTCTCCTCTAACTTTAAATCTTCTTTTGTTAACTCCATGATACTGCCTCCTAACCTACAATACAAAAAAACTATATAAATTATATAAAATCATCCAAAAAATTGCAACAAATGTTTGCATACTTTACTCAAATTTACCAAGAAAAATCTAAATAGCCAAAGTGTTCCAACAAAAAAGAGACATAGTCTCTTTAATCTTTAAATATAAATATATAATCGAGTATCTTAACTTCATCCCCACGTTTAGCTCCCAAACGTTCAAGCTCATCATCAACACCCATACCACGAAGTTTACGTCCAAATCGCGAAACAGACTCTTCTTCTTCAAAACGAGTCATTGCAAACAACGTCTCAACTTCTTTACCAGATAATACCCAAATATTATTTTCTCTTTTTATAGTAAATGGACGAGTATTATCGTATTTATATAAAACATGACTCTCTTTCATTACTTCTTCACCATAAAGAGTAACTTCATCTAAACTATCAACTACACTACCTAAATAAGTAATAAGTTCTTCTAGCCCTATTTGCATAATGGCACTAATTGGAAATACTTTTTCATCAGGAAATTTCTCTTGAAATAACTTTAAATTAGCATCCGCTCCATCAACATCCATCTTATTAGCGATTACAATATGTGGTTTTTTTATCAATTTATCATCATATTTAGCTAGTTCTTCTAAGATAATTCCATAGTCACTAATCGGATCTCTTCCCTCGGTAGCAGCCATATCAATAACATGAGCAATTACCTTCGTACGCATAGCATGGCGCAAAAATTTATGTCCAAGTCCAACGCCATCTGAGGCTCCTTCTATTAAACCTGGTAAATCGGCCATTACAAACGAACTGCCATTTTTCAACTTTATAACACCTAAATTTGGATTTAAAGTCGTAAAATGATAGGCTCCAATCTTAGCATTACAATTACTGATCATATTTATCAAAGTAGATTTTCCTACACTAGGCATTCCTACAAGACCAACATCAGCTAAAACTTTTAATTCGCACTTTATTAATCTTTCTTCTCCTGGCTCTCCAAGTTCACTCATTCTTGGTGCTGGATTATCATGAGTAGCAAAAGCACGATTACCACGTCCGCCTCTACCGCCTCTAGCAACAACGATTTCCTCTCCGCTTTTAGTTAAATCGGCAATAACTTCATTGGTTTTCATATCCACAATCGTCGTTCCCATAGGGATCTTTATGACAACATCATCGGCATTAGCTCCATTACGATCAGAACCCTTACCATTAACCCCTTTATCACCTTTAACATGTTTCATCATCTTTAAATCAATTAAAGTCTTTAATCCTGGATCAGTAACAAAGATAATAGATGCTCCCTTTCCGCCATTACCGCCATTAGGTCCACCCATTTCAATGTATTTTTCCCTACGAAAAGACGTACATCCATCTCCACCTTTACCAGCACTAAGAGTTACTACAACCTCATCAGCAAACATGAGAATCACTCCCTTTCCTTTAATTCGATTATTGTACAACCCAAATTAAAATTATACAAGTAATATCGACTAACATATTTATTTCTTCGCAGCTCATAATGAATTTTTCTCTTTAAAATTCCCTGCCCCTTGCCATGAACAACAACGATTTTTCTCTTTCGCATACGATAGTTATCATATATAAACTCATTTACCACAGTCATTACATCATCACTATAAAAACCATGAACATCTAACTGTGGTAAATTTATAAGAAAAGGATCAATTGGTTTGTACATTTTGATTTGGATCATTGGTGTTTGGCATTTGATTATTTGAATTCATCTGTGGAAAAAACGCATTACTTACATCTCCATTTGGCATATTAGGACTCATATTATTTGTGCTCATCCCCACATCAGTAACAGGAGCATTAACATGTCCTGGATTTAAAGGTTCAACTGCTGTTGGTATAGAATGGTTAACCTCATCCTTTTTAGCAAGACCCATCTTCTCCCTTAAGCCCGAATTATCTAGTACCTCATCAACACTTGGAATAGCATCAACTTCCCCAATACGTGATAAAGAAATAGCTGCTGCCGTATTAGCTAGCTTAATAGCGTCATCAAGTTCTACTTCGTTCATTAATGCAAAAGAAAGTGCCCCAACAAATACTGACTCAAAACTAGAGCTATCAGAAACATTTATCTTCATCTCAGGAAGCATTTTTACCTTCCCATCAACACAATAAAGAATCTTATGGCTATTTAAAATAACAATATAATTGCTAAGCCCACTGATATCAACCATTTTTTGATATAAATTAACATATAATTCTGCAGAACCATCTGGAATAATTTTCGTCATCATCTCTGCAAACTTCTCGGTAACAACTGCCCAAGTACATCGCTTAGACATAGCAATACTATCCTTATCGCCAACTCTTCCGTAAAAAACCGTCTTAACACTTCCGTTATTATTAAGAAGTGCTAAAGCTCCCGCCATATCAGTTCCATCAATAATAGCAAAATTAGGAACAAAATCATATTTAAACTTCTTTAACTGACTATCAGAATTATTAAAAAGGATCTTTGTAACTGCTCCCGTTTTAGCATTTAAAATGTGATAATTAACAGCAGTCTGTGCCTCATAATCAGTTTCCATAAAACGGGCATTGACTTTATATGTTTTAAAAGTATCACGAATTTTTTCTGCATAAGAATCATTTCCCGTAACACCAGTAAAATGCACACTCATTCCCCATTTAGCCAATAAGCAAGCACTTGTAGCACCTACATTTCCAACTGACTCATTTTTCCCCTTAATCAAGAAAACATCTCCTTCTTGAGGAAATTCTTGTAAAGGAAGATATATATTCACTGCTGGTTTTCCAATTATAATTGTCTCCATTTATATTCACCCTATTCTGTTCTTATTATATAACAAAGCACGAGAAAAAACTATATAAAATTTACGTTTTAAGGTAACTATCCACAAAAGATTAATACACATGAACTGACATAAAAAAATTAAATTAGTCTAAATTAACCAAAAAAGGACACTCACTCATTAGAACAAGTGTCTCTACCCATAAAATAATTTCTATTATTTTTACCCTAAAGGCCAACATCTATATAAAAAAACGACTATAAAACAAGTCGTTTTTACATTTTACTCGAAAACACCCGAGTTTAATATCAATCTGGTGTCCATGACGTGATTCGAACACGTGACCATTCGCTTAGAAGGCGAGTGCTCTATCCAGCTGAGCTACACGGACATACTGCCAATCCAAATGACTCATTCATTATAATACAAAAACCATAAAAAAGCAAGTATTATTCAAAAAGATAGGAAAAAAAGGTATTAAAAAACTTAATCGATTTATCTGCCGTAAAACTAATCAATTCGCTTATATTCTCTCCTAAATCACTCATTTTATTAGAATAATCAACATCCTTTATCAAAGTATAATCTTGCATATCCAAATCTGCCCCCTGTTCAACATCACTTTCAAACTTTTTTATCTGTTCCTCTGTATACAGAGTTTTTTTCTTATTTATTCGATCAACATATCCATTCATACTAATCGAATAAAGACACAAGAACATGATAAACAACACCAACAAAATCTTAAAAAACCATTCGCCATTTTTCTTTTTTTCCATTTTCTATTCCTCCAAATAATTACTTATCGCTTGAGCTAACATCTTAAGCGAATTGTTAACCTCTTCTTTAGTATTATATGGCCCTCCCAACTCAATTAGGAGTATATTTCCTGAAACTTCCTGATTATAGCTAGAAGACTTGCGCAAAAGAAGACCTCTACTAAGTGATGAATTGAGATTTTTAATCATTTTATTTAATTCCTCTGCTACTCGATAATTTTCCATATAAGTTTCATGCTTCCCGCCAACAACAAACATCATCTTAGCATAACTAGCCTCGCCAATTGTTGCCGTCGTAATATTTTTATTAGAAGAATCGCGATGCAAATCAATATATAAAGATATATCATTACTCATATGTTTTAAAATAAGTTCCTTAGTAACTCGATAACTCTGCGAATAAGTATAATTATTTTTATGAACCTCAGCCGTAATATCAGTGTCTTCTACTATTGCATCAATATTGTGTTCGTTCAAATATTCTTTTAAAGCAAGAGCCCCATCATAGACATTATAATCAGCATACTCTTCCTTTTGATGAGTATTATATATATACACTTTCTTTCGCACTTCAGGGACAGAGGGAACTTCTGAAAAAACAGGCTTAGTCGTCTCTTCTTGAATACTCTTATATCTAAAATTCAACCCACTCTTTAACAAAAATTCTTGCTTATTAAAATCAAGAGTAAATAATCTATAATTCCCCGTAAGTAAAAAAGATGGATTGACACTTCTAATAACATTCAAACTAAAAAAAACGACAACTAAAATTAAAATAAACACAATTAACAAGTTAAACTTGGCTCTTTTTCGCGCCTTAAATCTTTTCTTCATTCTACCATCACTTTTCATTATTACTAAGTGATAATACAATAAAAATAGCAAAAAAATTGTAAAAAAAAGAACTAGATTTCAGTTTTAGCCAAAACTAGTTCTTTCTTCTCTAATAGATCTATTACTTCATCATCAGTCAAATTGCTAATACTCTCATACTCAATTTGCCCCAATACTACCAATTTATTTTCCGTAATTACCTTTCTAATTAACTCAAAACGCTTATCCCTACAAAGATTCTTTATATTCTCAATACTAGCAAAAGTCTCCTCATTATCCATAATTAAGCAAAAAAGAATCATAACAAAATAAGGATTAATTTCCCTGACTGTCTTCTCATTCAAAATCTCTATATCAAAATTTTTATTAACAAGGATCTTTATAAGTACCGGCAAATTAATATTTAACTTAGCAAATATTTCATCTAATAAACTAAAACTATTGTTACAAATTAAATCGACTACCAATTTTCTTTCCGTATAAGAAAGAGTATCATAAACGTCATCTAAAGGAACATCCTTAAACATTTCATACCCTGTTCTCTTATCATTATATAGAGCATCTAGCGCGATATTAGGAATATCTTTATAGCTTCGATTTGTCACCAAACCATTTTTTTCAATATAATTAACTGATGCAATTCCCAAATTACTAGTTTTATTATAAAAAGCAATAAATTCTGGATTGCCCTTTGCTGCCTCATCGCTATTTAAATATGAAGTAATCAAAGATATCATTATTTCATCGGGTAGCTTAATAATTGCCTCAACTATAATTCCCTTAATAGTTTCTACATCAAAACGTTTATCAAGTTCAAATAAAAAAAGCGCGATAGACTCTGAATAAGCCTCATACTTGCGAAACAAATCCGCATTCTCCATCATATTATACTGAACTTCTGAGTCAGTTATATATTTAGCAAATAGCGGATATTTTTTATCAAAAGTCATTTTCTTTTTCATTAGAACACCTCGTTTATCACACGACAATATAATACTAAAAATAGAGCTAATAGTCAAATAAAAGACGAGCTTTATTTCTCGTCTGTTGAGCCAAATCCGCCTTTGCGAATACCCGTGGCATTATCTCCATCAGCGACTAAAAACTTCATAAAGATAACCTGCCCGATTGCATCTCCTTTTTTTATTAAAATGTCATTCTCACTCGTATTATAATATTGAAAATAGAAATGTCCATCATTAGTTTCATTTTCGTAATAATCTGCATCAATTACTCCCAAGCCATGTGGCATTAACAACCCCTTCTTAGGATTAGAGCTTCTACTAGCAAGCATATACCACTCATCATCTTGACAATAAGCTTTAAGCCCTGTTGGTATTAATGTTGGCTTTATTCCTGGCTTAAAAGCCGGAACTATAGTATCTTCGGCCGCTTCAATATCATAAGCACAAGCTTTCTTAGTCTTTCTAATTGGGATATTTATTCCTTTATCTTCCCATCCTTTTGCAATTTCAAATCCTCTTATATGTTCCATGTATTTCCTCCTAATCTTACTTTGTCCTTTTCATGAAGGACAACTGAACCTGATAGTTCTGATGCTTTAATATCAATTATTCGCTGATTACGGCTTCCACGAAATATAATCGAAAGATCTTTTTCTTCTTCATGAAATTCCCCATCTACTAAGACGTCGATATAGCTAACAAACTCCTTAGTAAAATCATATTTTTTCATCATAATATCTTTTATCTGTTTGTCATACAAATAGCCTGAAAAAGCCCATATACTTTTATTTGGAAATTCTTCCTTAACTCTTTTAAGTAAAGGCAAAAGAGATTGCTGATTAGCTGGTTCAAAAGGTTCTCCACCCAAAATCGTTAATCCCTTAATATAGTCTGGCTTTAACGATTCAATAACTTCTTCAATTACTTTATCATCAAATAACTTCCCCGCTTTAAAATCCCAAGATTCAGGATTAAAGCAACCTTTGCAGTGATGCGTACATCCTGAAACAAACAAACTAGTTCGAACTCCTGGTCCATTGGCTACATCGTACTTTTTTATCTCCATGTAATTCATATCAAGCACCTCTTAACTTCTATAAATGTGTTACTCTTTCTTTGATTTCTTTAGTTTTTCCTTCATTCCAGAAGTTTTCTCCTAAATAACCACATGTTCTACGTGTAACATTCATCTTTCCTTTATCTTTATTCCCACAATTAGGGCACTCCCATTGATTATCCTTATTGAGTTTAATTTCACCATCAAAACCACACTCATGACAATAATCTGACTTAGTATTAAATTCCCCATATTGAACGTTGTCATATATAAAACGAACAACTTCCTCCATTGCATCCAAATTATGTTGCATATTTGGAATTTCGATATAAGAAATAGCTCCTCCTGTTGATAATTTTTGTAACTCTGACTCAAATCCTAATTTTGTAAAAGCATCAATCTTCTCACGAACATCTACATGATAAGAATTAGTATAATATCCTTTATCTGTAACATCTTTTATTTTTCCAAATCTTTCTAAATCAACACGCGCAAAACGATAACATAGACTTTCAGCTGGTGTGCCATACAAAGCAAATCCTAATCCTGTCTCCTTCTTCCATTCTGCACATTTATCTTTCATATGTTGCATAACTTTAGTAGCAAACTCTGTTCCCTTTGGATCGGTATGTGAAACCCCCTTCATTACTTTCGTAAGTTCATACAAACCAATATAACCTAAAGAAAGCGTTGAATAACCATTTTCTAATAATTTATCGATTTTTTCACCCTTGCCTAAACGTGCAATAGCTCCATACTGCCAATGTACTGGCGAAATATCAGAAGGTATTCCTTTAAGAGCATGATGTCTACACATTAATGCCTCACGACACAAATCTAATCTCTCATCAAAAATACTCCAGAATTTTTCTTCATCACCATCGGCGATAATTCCCATTTGTGGCAAATTGATAGACACTACACCTTGATTAAATCTTCCCTCAAATTTATACTCCCCATTCTCATCTTTCCAAGGTGATAAGAAGGAACGGCATCCCATTGGGGAAAAAACATTTCCTTCATAATTTTCACGCATTTTCTTAGCAGATATATAATCAGGATACAAACGTTTAGAACTACATTTAACAGCAAGTTTAGTTAAATAGTCATACTCTCCACCCTTCAAACAATTGTGTTCATCTAAAACATAGACAAGTTTAGGAAATGCTGGAGTTATATAAACGCCTTTTTCATTCTTAATTCCCTCATATCTTTGTTTAATAATCTCTTCAATTATTTGAGCTGTTTCAGCTTTATAAGGATCATTTTCTTCTAAATTTAAAAATAGAGTTACAAAAGGAGACTGCCCATTAGTTGTCATTAAAGTATTAATTTGATATTGAATTGTCTGTACACCACTAGCTAACTCTTTTTGTGTTTCCTCTGCCACTAGCTTTTCTATTACTTCTTTTTCGACATTCTTTCCTAATATCTTCTTAATACGTTTTTCAATTTTATCATGTGATAATCGCAGATACTTACCTAAATGCTTTATTTCTACTGATTGTCCCCCATATTGATTTGAAGCAACAGCTGCTATAATTTGTGTCATAACTGTACAAGCAACTTGAAAACTCTTTGGTGATTCAATCATTTTTCCATTCATTACTGTTCCATTATCTAACATGTCTTTAATGTTAATCAAACAACAATTAAATATTGGTTGAATAAAATAATCCATATCATGAAAATGTAGAATACCATCTTCATGTGCACGCGTAATTTTTTCTGGTAACAATAAACGCTTAGTTAAGTCCTTAGACACTTCCCCAGCGATATAATCTCTCTGTGTACTTGCCAAAACGGAATTTTTATTAGAATTTTCTTCATTCAATTCTTTATTTTCATTTCTTATTAAGCTAAGTATACTCTCATCCGTAGTATTACTCTTTCGAACCAAAGCACGATTATATCTATATACTATATAATGTTTAGCTAGTTCGAACTTTTTCATCTCCATTAACTTAACTTCGATAATATCTTGAATATCCTCAACTAATATTCTCTTTTTGTTCAAACTCTCTATATATTTTACAATCTTCTTAACATCGGATTCTGTTGCACGTTCAGGTTCTGGCAATTCCTCATTTGCCTTTCCTATCGCAACAAAAATTTTCTCTTTGTCATATTCAACGATATGACCATCCCTCTTAATAACTTTCATAATTACCTCTCCATTTTTATCGTACCACCCCTATAGTACAAACTCATTATAACAAAAATAAACACTTTTTTTTGTTGCACTTGCAACTAATATCATATATAATGAAATTAACAAAAATATTGTTGAAAAATAGTCGGAAAAGAGTGATACCAAATGGCCAAATATAGCATATTTAACAACATCGAAGAGAGTGACGTCAAAAAGATGTTAAACTGCTTCGAAGCCAAAAAACTTCATTATAAAAAAGACACTACTATTCTTTCCAATATTGCTAATACAACCGACATTGGCATTATCGAATCTGGTTCTGCTATTATCATTAGATACAATTATAATGGGACTAGAACAATCATCGACAAACTAACTACTGGCGAAATATTCGGATCATTTTCAACCTCCCACTCAGAAGAATTATACCTTATCTCTACTGAAGAAACTGACATCATTTTTTTTAATTATAATCGTTTAATTAATCGTTGTAAAAAAAATTGCGAATATCACAATCGCCTAATTGAAAACATGCTACATATTCTAAGTATAAAAATGAAAACTTTTAATGAACGCATTGAAGTTCTCACAAAAAAAACCATCCGTGAAAAACTACTTGCCTACTTCAATATTTTAACAAAAAAACAAATTAGCAAATCAATTACGCTTCCATTTAGCTTAACTGATCTAGCTGACTATCTCTCAATTGATCGTTCAGCCATGATGCGCGAAATAAAAAATATGAAAGAAGAAGGCTTAATCGAATCTAAAGGCAAAAAAATATACTTACTTTACTAAGTATATTTTTTTCTGACAATCTTCAAGTGTTTTATTAATAAATATATTACATTCTTCATCATTCATTGTTCTACTTTTAATAATTTTTAATTTACCTATCTTCAAAGGAGCCTTAATAATCGTTTTAACATTTCGTAAAAATTCTTTATACTCCACATCACTAACTAAGTTATCACGACGTAAATACTCTAAAACATTTATATAAAGAACCCCAATATATTTAAGACACTCTTGATAATAGAACAAAACTTTTCCAAGTTTTTTAGGCCTTTTAAGACTTTCAAAATAATAAGATATATAATCAAGATAATGAATAAAACGAAAAGTTTCTTTACTACTAGTAAACATCGCTAATCTTTTAGCTAACCCATATAAATCCGCATTAGAATAATACCCTTCCATAAGAGTATCTCCAACAATATCTTCAAGCAGTGAAACCAAGTATCTTGTAATTTCATAAGCACTTTTAGCAAATTCCATTTTATTTGTGCAATAATCTCCAAAGTATCTTCGATCAAGAATAGCTGTATAAGCCTCCGACAACCCACTTCCAATAGCTTCTCCTGTTTCTAAATCATATTGCATAAAACCTGAATAAACAAATTTATCATCCAACTTAACAGTCGCGGATAAATGAAATAATTCATGCATTATTCCAAGGAGAAAATAATCCTCTAAATAATTAATAGAATTACTTATAATATTATATTGGCAAACATTTGTAGCCATCGCCATATCTTCTCTGTTTACTCGAGAGATTTCCAAACTATTTATATTTTTATAGAATATATCCAAATTATAATTACTCTCACTAAGTCCCAAAGCAAAATCTGAAAACACTCCCTCAAGATCATTTTTTATTACTCTATCACTTTTCTCTATAATAGGCTTTTTACGTATTATCACAAATACCCTCCTCACATAGCCTATTATTATATATAAAAAAGAACAGATTTACAAACCAATTGTATTCTTTTTGGCCAAATTACCACCTAATCATTAGCTTTTTATTACATTTGCTTTAGCTGCTTTTCATCAAATTAACACATTTTTTACAAAAAAAATTCCAACATAATGTTAGAATTTTAATCTTCAATATATTTATTATATTTAGTAAACTCTGATGATTTATCTAATTTCGTTTCCGAAAGTTCTTTAAATAATTTCTTTTGAGTATGATCAAGTTTAGTAGGAATAATAACACTTACAATACCATAAGCATCTCCCTTGCGTCCTGTCTTCTCATCATCAATTCCTTTGCCTCTAAATTTAAATTTATCTCCATTCTGCGTTCCAGAAGGGATTTCTGTAATGATTGTTCCTTGAACTGTAGGAACTTCCTTTTTACAACCAAGAACAGCTTCACTAATAGTTAAAGGTATCTTAACATAGACATCTCGTCCATCACGTTGATAAATTTCATGCGTTCCAACCTTAAATTGGATGTACACATCTCCTCTAGGTCCATTATTAGGTCCGACACTACCTTTACCGCTCATGCGCATAGTATCGCCATCTTCAACGCCTCTTGGCACACGTAACTTCAAAGTCTTATCTTTATTATTGTAACCTTTTCCATTACACTTACTACATCTCTCCTTGAACGTTACCCCTCTGCCATCACAATTAGGGCACGCACTCTCTGATTGAAATATTCCAAACATTGTGCGTTGTTCTGAAATCACTCTACCACGTCCTGAACAAGTCGAACAAGTTGTCTCTCCATGTCCTCCTGAACCTGAACAAGCATCACATGCCTCATCTATATTAACCTTAAACTCTTTTTCACAGCCATATATAGACTCTTCAAAAGACAATTTCATATTGACAACTTTATCAGCACCTTTACTACGACGATTAGTACTTCCTCGACGTCCAAATGAGCCTCCCATCATTTGCTCAAATATGCTGCCCAAATCAAAGTCTTCAAAATTAAATCCTTCAAAACCACCAAATCCGCCTGCTCCACCTTGTTCAAAGGCTGAATGACCAAATTGATCATATTGACGTCTTTTATTGGCATCACTCAAAACTGAATAAGCCTCACCAATCTCTTTAAACTTATCAGCGGCTCCTTCTTCCTTATTAACATCTGGATGATATTGTTTAGCTAACTTACGAAACGCTCTTTTTATTTCCTCATCAGTTGCATTTTTAGAAACTCCTAATACCTCATAATAGTCTCTTTTACTCTCTGCCATTTTTCACCACATCCTATAGTTTTAATCACTAATTATTTCTGAAAATTCATCAATTTTGCTATCAAAATATGAAATACACTCTTGATAAACACTTTCATCTTCAAGATCGATACCCAATATCTTAAAAGCATCAATTGGCCAAATATCACTGCCTGCCTTTATAAACTCCATATATTTATTTAACATTTCTTGATCCCCATCAATGATGCGATGAGCAACACATGTCGCTATACTTATACAAATCGAATAGTTAAATAAATAAAAATTCATGTAATAGTGACTTCTCGTAATCCAATCACAATTAGCATATTTATCAAGAATAACTGAATCCTTATAATAATGCTCCAAAGATGATGTCGCAAGAGAATCCAAAAACTCCTTAGTAAGAGTTCCCCCTTTGGAAACATGCTCATACATATCTTGCTCCATCTTTCCTTCACGAACTGCTCCATAAAGATTAGAAACAATAACATCCATGATATTGGCAAGCCCAGCTAATTTCGACTGCTTATCTTCACTATTTTTTACCAAATAATGCGACAATAAACATTCATTAGTAAGAGAGACAACCTCACTAACTAACGATGTTATACTGCGATATTGAGTTTTATTATTTTGATTCACCAATTGATGATGAACATTATGTCCAGCCTCATGAGCCAAAGTTGAAACCGACGTTAAATCCTCATTAAAGCTCATCAAGATGCGTGAATCATGCGTAATAGTTGAAAAAGAATAGCCCCCACTACATTTTCCCTTATATTGAGCATAATCTACATAACGATTATCAATAATCTTATCATAGCATTTTAAATACTCATCTCCTAAAGGCAACAAGCACTCACGAACCAACTTTTGAGCTTCTTCTATACTATATACCTTATCACTTTTAGCTAACTCTAAAGATAAATCATATTGATGTAATTCATCTAGTCCAAGTACTTTTTTCTTCAACTTGTAATATTTTTGAAGAACATCTACTCTTGATGACACCACATCAACTAAGCTCTTATAAGCTCCATTTGGCATATTAAGTGCAAATAACTTAGCTTCCCAAGCATTTTCAAAATTATGAATCTTTGCAACTGTATTATTCATTTTAACATATGAATCTAAAAAGTTAGCACAAGTAGTTGCATACTGATCCTGAACTGAAAATAACTGCTCATAAGTTTTTTTACGACCAATGCTGTCCATCTTCTTTTGAATACGACGATAATTAGTCGTAGCCAATTCTTCCTGAGTACCATCTGGCAAAGTAACTTTCCCATAATTATGCTCGCGATTTAGTATAGTTGATGAGGCATTATCAAAATGATTAACAGCACCAACTATACTATTAACAATACTTTCCTCTTTTGAGCTTAAAGTATGCTCTTTATCACGATAAATCCGTTCCAAATCACTACGATACTCCTCCAAACCAGGTTCTAAAACAAATAACTCACTAAACTCTTCTTCCCTCAAGCGCAATAACTCTGGAGCAAAAAAGCTAGTTGCATTAACAAGTAGCATCTCCATATCTTCAGTACGATTTTGCCTCTCAATATTTTCTCCTATTCCTAAAACCTCATCATTTACCAAGCAAGCATAGGCATATAAACGCTGAAAATTAGCCGTAGCCTCTACTTCCTTATCTAAAAATTCTTTTAATTTCTTAGGATCCTTCGTACATCCTTCATATGCTGAAAATTCCCCAAGTAATTCCTTTGTTCGCGAATACACCAATTCAAATTCTTTCTCATCTTTAAAAAAGTCCCTTAAATCCCACTTGTACTTTTCTGGAACATCTTCTCTACAACTATATTTTGTCATTCTTTCTCCTATTCATAAGCCTAAAAGTCCTAGGATATTCTAGAACTTTTAAAGCTATGTACTATAATTATTATTTTTCTACAAACTCTGCTTCTTCAACGTCATTATCAGCATCTTTATTACCACTAGAATCATCACTATTTTCCTTAGCTGCTTGTTCATATACTTTTCCAGCTAATTCCATTGCTTTTTCTTGTAATTTTGCTGTTTTTTCTTTTAATTCATCAACACTAACATCTTCTTTAGCTAAAACATCTTTAACCTCACTAATAAGGCCTTCAACAGTAGTTTTATCATCATCGCTTAACTTATCACCTAAGTCACGAATAGCTCCTTCAGCTGCAAATATAGCTTGCTCTGCATCATTCTTAGCATCTGCTAATTCTTTACGTGCCTCATCAGCTTCTTTGTTAGCCTCAGCTTCCTTCATCATCTTATCAATTTCCTCATCACTTAAATTAGTACTTGAAGTAATTGTTATTTTTTGTTCCTTATTAGTCCCTAAATCTTTAGCTTTAACATTAACGATACCATTTGCATCAATATCAAATGTAACTTCAATTTGTGGTACTCCTCTTCTTGCTGGAGGAATATCAGTAAGTTGAAATCTTCCTAACGTCTTGTTATCAGCAGCCATTGGTCTTTCCCCTTGTAAAACATGAATATCTACCGCTGGTTGATTATCTACAGCTGTTGAGAAAACTTGACTCTTACTTGTTGGAATCGTAGTGTTTCTTGGAATTAATACAGTCATAACATCTCCAAGTGTTTCAAGTCCTAATGATAAAGGAGTAACATCAAGCAATACTAAATCCTCAACTTCTCCTGTTAACACTCCACCTTGAATAGCTGCCCCCATAGCAACAACTTCATCAGGATTAACACTCTTATTAGGTTCTTTACCCAGCTCTTTTTTAACAAGATCTTGAATATATGGAATACGAGTTGATCCACCAACTAATACTACCTGATCAATTTCACTAGTCTTTAAATTGGCATCCTTTAATGCATTACGTACAGCATCTAAAGTCGAATCAAATAAATCCTTATTTAAGCTCTCAAACTTAGCTCTTGTTAAATCCATCTCAAAGTTTACTGGACTACCATCAACTTGCGCAATGAATGGTAAAGAAATAGTAGTTGTTGTCGAATTAGATAAATCTTTCTTAGCCTTTTCTGCTTCATCTTTAATACGTTGCATTGCCATTTGATCATCTTTAACATCGGCTTTTGTCTCTTTTTTAATCTCTTCAACAATATGATCCATTACACGTTTATCAAAGTCATCTCCACCAAGTTTATTATTACCACTTGTCGATTTAACCTCATAAACACCATCACCTAATTCAAGTATTGAAACGTCAAATGTTCCACCACCTAAATCATAAACCAAAATCGTTTGTAATTTATCTTGCTTATCTAATCCATAAGCTAGTGCTGCCGCTGTTGGTTCATTGACAATTCTATCAACCTCTAATCCAGCAATCTTACCAGCATTTTTAGTGGCTTGTCTTTCCGCATCATTAAAATATGCTGGAACAGTTATAACTGCATGCGTTACTGGTTCACCTAAGTATGCCTCAGCATCTCTTTTAATTTTAGCTAAAATCTTAGCACTAATTTGTTCTGGTGTATATTTTTTATCATCAATTTCTACCTTTTTATTAGTACCCATATCTCTTTTAATTGATGCAATCGTCTTCTTCGCATTAGTAACTGCTTGTCTTTTTGCTAAAGATCCAACTAGTTCTTCTCCATTTTTAGCAAAAGCTACTACCGAAGGAGTAGTTCTATCTCCCTCTGCATTTGCAATAACTGTAGGAGTTCCTCCCTCTAAAACTGCACAACAACTATTAGTTGTTCCTAAATCTATACCAATTATTTTTCCCATAATATCATTCCTCTTTCTAATCTATCTACTCTGATACTTTAACCATCGTAGCTCTTAATACTTTATCTTTATACATATACCCTTTTTGTAATACCTGAATTACAATTCCTGATTCAACACCATCTGCTGCTTCTGTTAAAACAGCTTGATGGAAATTAGGATCAAACGGTTGATTCAAACACTCAATTTCCGTCACCCCATTGTCAGTTAATAGTTCCAAGATATTTGTATAAATCATATAAAATCCTTTCAAAAACTCTTTATTGTCGTCATTTTCTAAGGCAAAAGCCCTTTCAAAATTATCAACAATAGCCAAAAGTTTTTTCAAGACATCTTCATTAGCATATTTATGAAAGTTGCTAATCTCTTCCTCTTTTCGCTTACGAAAATTCATCATCTCTGCTTGAATACGCATCGATTTTTCCTTCTCTAATGCCAATGCTTCGGTTAATTTAATGATTTCCTCATTATCTTTACCCTTTTTATTTTTTTTATCCTTCTTCGGTTCCACATTCATCTCTTCAACTATATTATCTACATGTTCTTCTGTATTCATTAGTGCCTCTTTTCTATTTTTCAATATAAGATTTCAAGAAATTAAGCAAAGTAACAACTTTGTCATATTCCATTCTCTTCGGACCAATAATCGCGAGTGTCCCTTCGTCATTTCCAACCTTATAATGGGTTTTTATTATCGTCACATCTGGATCAAATTCTGTTTCTTCTCCAATATAGACATTAATATCTGAATTATTAGTTTGAATATTTTTAACTAAATCAACATTCTCCAATTTGGAAATCATATCTTTAATCTTACTTGGTTCATCATATTCTTTATAATCAAGAATATTTGTCTTTCCTCCAAATACAATATCAGAATTATCTATCGTAAAATCATGAAAAGCTGACGAAAAGAAACTACAAACCTCTTCATATCGCGCTATAACGTCTTTAATCCGTGGTTTAATTTCCATCTCCAATCTCTCACTAACCTTCGATAAAGGAGTTCCAACTAAAGATTTATTAATAAGCTCACATGTCTTAACTAATTCTCTAACATCAATTTCCTTAGCTACATTAACCTGTTTATTTTCAACAACTCCCAAATTAGTAACTAAAATGGCAACAACTCGTTTTTCACCATCATCCTCTTCACTTGTTTCAAGTGGTATAATACTAATTTGTTGTAAAGTTGATTTATCAACAGAAGGTCCAATAACAACGCTAGTATAATGAGTAATATCACTAATAATTTCCATACATTTTTGAACTGCATCACTAACAACTAAATTATTGTTGTTCAAAATCGTCTGTAACTTTAAAACATCTTCTCCAGTTATTTCTTTTGGCTTCATCAGATTATTAACATAATATTTATACCCTTCTTCTGATGGAATTCTTCCACTAGATAAGTGTTCCTTCTCTAAGTAGTTTAAATCCTCTAACACCGCCATATCATTGCGAATCGTTGCCGATGAACAATTAAATTTATCGACAAGTGACTTAGAACTAACAGGTTTAAATGTCTGAATATAAGTTTCAACAATTATTCTTAATAACTCTTCTTGTCTTTCTCCCATAATTCACTCCTGGCACTCTTCTTCATCAGTGCTAATATAAGTATAGTATTCTAATTAGCACTTGTCAATACCTATTGCTAATTTATGAAAAAAAGTGCAATTTTATGCACTTCAATAACCAAAATCTAACCCAATAAAACAAGGCGAGCTCCAATTTTATCACTGACTTCTCCTGTTCCCCTAGAAAAATGAAATTGGCCCGCATGAGTTGTTGCATTATAGAGCCCACCTCGATAAAATCATGGTGCTGTATCTACAAAAAAGGAATAAGACGGATACCAATTACTTAAATTAAAATTATTATAATCATAGAAAGGCCCCATCTCTCCTGTTGCATCTCCTAATATTCGTTTGCTATAGGTAGATGTACTTGAATCACTTGGATAAACATCCACATATCCTTTATAAATACCATTTAGCTCCTCCATTGTAAGTCCACTACTTCCTAAATCACCATCTTTATAACCAGCAACATATTCCCAGGCCCCACCAGACATGTCATAAATTCCACTTATATTTCCTGTTGTACTCGCCAAATACCCAACTGGTGTGTTATAAGCTGAATTATTTGTTGCACTAGCAAGAGCATACTGTGTATTTGCTGCATAGCCTGTTAAATAATTTGAATTGTTATTTATACGCAAATTTGTATTAATTCCATACTTTGAATGTGAAGATATGCAACAGCTCCCCATTCCGTATTTTTCATCATATGTGAACCAAGTCCGCGATTGTAGTTATACATAGCTTTAAAGAAATTACCAAGTGTGTTATCCCGCCACGAAGGCACATTAGATTTTACTTGAATTTTGGTAGAATCCGAAGAATTCACCTGAGCTGATGTTACACTAGTCGCTCCTTTGTATCCCGTTTGAAACTTACCTACCCGCAACCCATTTACATCGAAATTTGTGAAAGCTGGATGCGTTAACCATTCGCCGTTCTTACTTCCAGTTGATGCTTGTATGTCTTTACTCTCAAACTCGATTTCAATTGTTTGAGCATTACTTTCTGGTAATTGAGCACTAAGACCATCTGCTGGTTCGGCATTAAACAACTTATATCTATATCTTGGTACCCATACGAAGTATGACTCAATATCAGCTTCAACTATAACGTCACCTATATTATAATTTTTACTTGGTTCGTCTACTAATATTACTGCATTGGCCCATTCTTTATTTGTATAATCATACCATTTCTCATCCGTATTAGCATATTTTACTACTCCAGTATTATCTAAAGTTACTGGTATTAAATTTTTAGATATCTCTGGCTTAGCTCCATTTATTACACTACCTTCATATAAATTATCAGGTGTTATTACACCTGGCTCTTCTCTTTCTACTGGTGTTGCTACTAACTCACATGTAAAGGTTCCAGATTTCTCTTCTGTTACTACACTTTTTAACTTTACTTTTACTTCTCCAGTTTTGAATTCGTTACTTGCTAATGTAAAACTACTTGGATTTATTGTTACATCTACTAAGTTGACTAAGTTACTTGAATTATCGTTTAAACTACAATTAATGGTTACATCATAGCATCATATTGAGTATTCTTCTTATTCTTCACCCAAAATGTTAGATTTGTTTCTTCATTCATTGCACTTATTTTCTTAGCGTCATATGTAATCGC
This sequence comes from uncultured Bacilli bacterium, assembly GCA_950097225.1. GTDB lineage: Bacteria > Bacillota_I > Bacilli_A > RF39 > UBA660 > CAG-582. The sequence continues at coordinate 110,253 of CATNCE010000001.1, read as the reverse complement.
CTTTCCATTTTCACTTATAGAAGACTCACCTTCTGTCTTAGTTTTTATGAAAACAACATCATCCAAAAAAGTATTATTATATCCAATATTCAAATTGCTATTGATTATCAAATTAGTTGCTACGCTATCCAATTACAAGTAACAATATACTTAAAATTATTAAACTTTTCTTCTTCATAGACAACATCCTATTCTGTCATTATCATATCATAAAATCACTTTTACTTACAACAAATACGTTGTAGTATTTTGTCGAATTAAACAAATAAAAAAGAATACTACAATTAGTATTCATAAGTTCCATGCAATTTCATTAATTCTTCATTAGTTAAAGGTTCAACTTCCCACTTATCATTAACCTTTTTCAAATTAAGTGTCAATGTATAATCAACGGTATCTGTTGTATCTAATAATTTACGAATCTTATAAGCAAAATATTTCGTAAAATCGATATCCCCATCATCCCCGACAAAATCAGCTTGATTAGCAGTAAAATAATCTCCTGCTAGCTTATCAGTTTTATAATAATCAAAAACAGTTATTTGAACTTCTACTAAAGCCGTATCACCATTAATCTTCTGATCTTTAATATCATATTTTAGATTACTATATTGTTTCAAATATAGTTCACGATAATCTTTCAAAGTATCTTCATCTAAATTTTGAGTATTTAAATAATCATCAAGTTCTTTAACTACTGTTTCACTGTTATTTTTATAACTATTAAAAAACTTCGCAGCCTCATCCTTTGGGGCACTTCCTAAAAGTGTACAACCTGTAACTAACAATAATGAAATAACCAACAATGCACATACTTTTTTCATATTTTTATCTCCTTACTAGTAGTGTTACCCCAGTAATAAAAAAATATACAAAAAAAATCAATTACTTGATTTCTTCTTTTTTCTCCATAGCTAAAGCGTGTCCTTTTTGCACTTTTTTACCATTTGCAATAAGACTTCGTAATTCCTCAACATCTTTAATAGAATTAGTATAGATTCCCTCTAAAACTATCGCTCTTCTTTCAAAATCTAACGCCAAAATTTCTTCAAATAAAGCATTTTTTTCAACTTCATCAAGAATAGCTATAACATTCCATCTATCAAAGTATTCTTCAAAACACATATCATCTCTAGACTTTAAAAAAGAATGTCCATACATTGCATAAATAGCGTCCATATTATCAATATCAATACTTGGTATATCAAAAGTATTTGCTTCATAAATATCTTTATTCTTAATACTCGAAAAAACAGATAATAAAGAATTATTAAGATAAGTAACAATCGCCTCAGCAGCACCAGGTTCAAGGCCAGCTTTATTAACAAGAACATCTAAATATCCATCAGTTGTAATTAAACCCAATACTTGATTATCTAATAACACACAATAATTAACTTCTCCCGAATGTGAATCAATAGCTAACCTAAATCTAAGCTCTCTCTTACTAGAAAAGGTAGAAAACATAGAATTAAGCCTATTGGCGATTTTTTCAAGCTTACGAGTAATTATGGCTGGATAAGCTTGCATGAAAAGTGAAGCAGCTGCACTAGTTCCTAATGAAAACGCTCCAACTCTTGCAACAGTCGTTCCAAAATCATTAAATCCCAAGCCCATACTAGCTAAACCAACAATAGCAATACTGCCAAATACTTTATATAATTTACAAAATCGCGAATACATTACTTTATGAGTTTTTTCTGCAACAATCATAGTCTCATTTTGAGTTTCACTTTTATTTTCGTTCATAACCTTTTTCTCCGTTTCTTCGCCATTATACCATAGCAACATTTATTTTGGCAAATAAAGAAGAAGCTATTCACTAACTTCCTCCATATCATCAAAGTCTCCATTAAGAATCTTATCAGCAACAATATCTTTAAACTCCTCAACTAATTCATCATAAAGTTCTTGATTCTCAACATCTTTTAAATACTCATCTTCATCAACATGTAATACTTCAAATATAACGTATTCATCTGTAGGAGTATCATCTTCAAGTGTTCTAACAGCATACACATACTTTTTATCATCACGATCTAATTCTTCGAGCAATAGATACTCCTTTTCATTTTCAAGAGTTACTATATTTCCAACTTCTATCATAATTATATTCCCCTTCTAGATCTAACATCATCATTATCTAGCTGCTCTTCCCCATGAACAAAAGTAGTTAACTGATGTAGACTTTTTATTCTTCCACAAGCAATAGCTGCCAAAATATGATTCTGTCTTTCTTCTTCTAAATTCATTAAGTCTTGATACAACTCTTGCTTAGATTCAGAAGACAACTCACATAGAAGATCCCAATCTTCCCAAAATTCTTCAAATGTAAGATTAGCTTTTTCTTTGTACTGATATCCACCAACATCAACATAAACTTTCTCTAAACAATCAAGACTAGCTACAAAGCCTTTTTGTGCTAATTTAGGAGATTTAAGCATAGATGCAAATTCTCTTCTCAATGCAGCACTAAGAAATTTATAAATTGAAAAAGCTTCTACTTCTGTCATATGCATTTTCCCGGCTAGTGTCTCTCTATAAGTATGTGAATCAACTACCCCAATATCTTTCCCAAATAAAGTAGCCATACAAACTAACCTATTACCTTCAGCAATACCTTTAAAATAAAAATGTATCCCCTTGTTTTCATAATCATCAGCAAACAACTTATTAGCTTCTCCTATAACCTTATCCAATTTAGCAAATATCAATTGAGTTTTCAAAGATTCAATAAGTTCTGTTACAATTTCCTTACCCTCCGTAAAAGCGAACGTTGTTCCTCCCGCAACCATAGCTGGAGCCCCAAGCATTGGCAAACCTAAACCACATAAAGCAAGCCCAGATAAAAACATTCCCGATGCAACACGAGCTTTTCTATGTGCTATAACTTTACGAGGTTGATTATCAAGAAATTCATCATCAATTATATTTCCTTCATTTTCTCTTCTTTGTTCTTCGCTCATAACAAATTCTCCAATCATACACTTATTATAACATGCAGAATGTATTATAACAAGAAAAAAGAAGCTTAACTAGCTTCTCCTTCATTATCTTTTTCCTCAAATGTATCTTTAAAATCTCCATTAAGAATCTTATCAGCAACAACATCTTTGAACTCTTCAATCAACTCATCATACAATTCCTGACTATCGATATTCTTCATATAGTCCCCATCCTCAGCACTTATCACTTCATATATAATGAATTCATCTGTAGGGGTATCGTTCTCAATTGTTCTTACTGCATACACATATTTCTTAGCATCATGCACTAATTCTTCTAACAATAGATATTCTTGATCATTTTCAAGAGTAACTATATTACCAACCTCTATCATATTCTTTCCCTTTCTCACATACTTGGAGCACTTTGTTCTTGTGCCATAGAATCTTGTAAAATAACGTTTCTTAATTCATCAATAGAAGCTACATTTCCTGAATATATTTCATTCAAGATTTCGTTTTGTCTAGCTTCGCCTTGCATTAATATCTCATTTACAAATTGTTGTCTTTCAGTCTCATCAAGTTCTGCCGTAAATGGCAATGCTTCAAGAACAGAATTTATATTTGCAGCAAGCGCATTATTCAAATTTTGATTTTGTCCCACTTCCTGAAATGACATCTCTTGGTTAGAATTTTCATCCAGAGGAGTAAAATCCTGTTCATCATCCACACTCCATCTAGCAGCAACAGCAGGATCTACTGACGGTTGTTCATCTTGACCAGGATTCACTGATGCTTGCTGAGCTTGACCAGGATTCACTGATGCTTGCTGAGCTTGACCAGGATTTTGTAACTCGCTATCTTCATAATTTACTGGAGTTTGTTCATCTTGAAAATTACTCTCAGTTCCTTGATTTTCACCTACAGGTTGGGAATACCAATCTTCATTTGGTGTTTCTATTAGTTCCTCTTCTTGTCCTTGTTGACCTTGTTCATAGTCATAATCATAATCATCAGCGTACAACTGATCTAAGAACTCTTCTTGTTCTTCTTCGCTTAACGCTTCTCCCTCAGAAGTACCATCACCTAAAGCTTGAAAATTTCTCTCGGCTATATCTTCTAAATTATCCTCTGTAATTTCATCACCAAGTCTATGTCTCTTTCTAAAGATGCTTTTGCGTCCTTTTTTCATCTTCTTTCGCGATTTCTTGCGAATATCCATTTCGGCATATTGATCACCCTCAAGTCCAAAATCATAGCCACCATACTCAACATATGCTGCTTCTAAGTTATCAACATCAACCTTTGGAATTCTATATTTTTCATAATGAGTACCTTTACGTTTTTCATCATTATTCATGTAATCGAATGACTTGTTCAAAGCCTTATTCAAATAATTAACTATTGTATTTGCTTCATTTTGCTCGTATCCTAATTCATCGCACAATACATATCCCGTCGAATGTGAATCAATTGGCCCAATTTCTTTCCCATCTTGAGAAATCATAAATCTAATTTCACCGGTATTCGGAATTGATTTAACGTAGCATTTTATACCACTTTTTCTTCCACCTAATTTTTTAGTTAACTTCTTAGCTATGCTATTATATTTATGAGTAACAGCCCACACTTTAGCTTTGTCTTTTACTTTTGAAATTACATCCGTAGCTGCAACTCCCCCTGTTGCTACAAGAGCTGGTACAGTAGCCAACGCTGCTGGAGGGAAAATAGTAGCCCCTAAGCCCGCTGCTGCTACCGTTGCAATTAATCCAGCCATTTCTGCTTTGTGTAATCTCGAATTTCTAACTGATTTAATTCTCTTAGCTTCTTTCATGAGTTCCTTCACTGGACTATCATTTCTTCTAGATGTTGGAGGATTATCTTGTCCTTGTACTGGAGAATTATCTTGTCCTGGTACTGGAGGAGTTTGCTGTCCTTGTACTGGAGAATTATCCTGTCCTGGTACTGGAGGAGTTTGCTGTCCTTGTGCCGGAGAATTATCCTGTCCTTGTACTGGAGGAGTTTGTTGTCCTTGTACTGGAGAATTATCCTGTCCTGGTACTGGAGGAGTTTGTTGTCCTTGTACTGGAGAATTATCCTGTCCTGGCACTGGAGGAGTTTGTGATTCTGGTGCTAAGAAATCATCTTGTCCTGGTGCTGAAGGATTATCCAAACTATTAGCATTATTCAAATCCTTATCTATATGAGAACATAAAACTTCACCAACATTAGCAAAAGGTACTTTACCATAATTATTATCATATACCACACATTTAATGTCTTTAGCTTTTATCTCTTCCACTGACAATGGTGAATTAGCAGCCACTTTATCAGCAAATTTATATAAAATACCATCTATTGTATCAGGTGTAATTTGGCCTGCAACAAAATCAGGTGCAGGAAATAATACAACATTCCCACAACGACAATTCACAACATTTACATTTCTTACTGGATCAAAAGTAACATCGATTTGAAATTCATTATAATCAACATTATCTAACTTATCTCCTAAATATTTAACTGATGCCTCAACTTCATGAATCTTATCGGCAAATACCACCATAGAATCATAAGTAAGTGAGCTATCATCACGACTATACGCCTTATTAATTTGATCAATTAATCGACGATACATTTTCATATCAGCTAAAGCTTGTTTGTTGATTTCATGATTTTTCTTTATAACATTGAATTCTACTCCAAGACGCACCTTTTCTTCATTAGTATCCGCGTTAATCATCGCTTTATAACAATCATCAAGTTCATCTTGGTAAACACTAAGTTGAGCCTCAATCGTACGAACCAAATTAGAAATAACCTTTTTCTCACGAGCTATCTCTTCTCTAATTTGTTTAGTAATATCGTCTATTTCACTTTCAACCTCAGTATACATATGTGGTTGATAAACGCCATTATAATCAGTTCTTCCAACACTATTTCTATTTAGCGCTGCAACTCTTTCTTTCTTATACGCTTCAAACTCGTTTTCTGACATAACTGTCCCATTTTTCTTAGACTCTTCTTCTACATAATCCGAATAGCTCATGTTTGAATACGTATCTTCTATAGCATCATAAATACCACGATCAACATCATAATCTACATTTGACATCGCAAAAACTTTTTTCTCTTTTTCTTCTAACATCAAAGAAAATTTACGAAATTCGTCAAAATATTTTTGTATAAACTTTTCGTCCATTTTTACTTTCCCTCCACACACATTCTTTTCAACCGATAATACTATATCAAATATCGTATTATTGGTCAAGTTAAAGAACATATACCTACTATATACAAATATTCTAACAAATATTTAGCAATTTGTATATAGTTTTTTACATTCTTATAAATTTTCTAACTTAACACTAACAAGTTTTGAAACCCCAGATTCTTGCATCGTAATCCCATAAAGGGTATTAGCATACTCCATTGTTCTCTTCTTATGCGTTATAACTATAAATTGACTATTATTTTCATACTCTTTAATATAAGTTCCAAACTGATCAACATTTGCCTCATCAAGTGCGGCCTCGACCTCATCCAAGATACAAAATGGAACAGTCCTAATATTTAAAATACTAAAAAGCAAAGCAATAGCTGTAAGTGTCATCTCTCCACCTGATAATGTATTAATACTCTTCAAGTTTTTTCCTGGCGGTTCTGCTGATATATCTATACCGGTTGTAAGCATATCTTCTGGATCTGTTAAAATAAGTTCAGCATGTCCACCCTTGAATAACTTTTTAAATACTTTCCCAAATTCCTCATTAACTTTCGCATAAGTCTCTGAAAAACGTGCCTTCATTGTCTCATCCAAATCGGCAATAATCTCGACAATATCGGCAATAGCTCTCTCCAAATCTGTTCGTTGATCAACCAAGAAAGTATAACGCGTATTAACTCGTTCATACTCTCCAATAGCCCCAACGTTAACATCACCCAAATCTTTAATATCTCTGCGAATTTGATTAACCTTACTACGAGCAACAGCCTCATCCATATCTAAACTATATTCACTCATTGCTCTTTCATAAGTAATTTGGTATTCTTCACTAAGCCTATTAAGCATATTATCAAGTTTAACATCCATCTTACCAATATTAACTTCTAAATCATGAATAGAAGCCTGTTTCCTATTATATTCAGCATTATTTTTACGACTAATCGACTCGAGTTCATTGATATTAGCCATAACATCATTTCTTTCCATCTTTTTAGCGTTTAATTTAATTACTAATTCATCCTTCTTCGTCGTATTAGCCAAATATTCTTTTAATACCTGATCTAATTCTTTATCAGTCTCATTATTTAAAACATTACTTGTTCCCTGAATTTCTAAAATACAATCATCCAAGTCTTTACTTGCACTTTGCATTTCCATTTTCTTACGATTAACTTGCTCCCCAACGCTTACAACATTCGCTTGGCTCGCAAATATTTTTTCTTCTAATATCTTTAAATCATCATCTAAGCTATTAAGATGTTCTTCAATAAGTTTAACCTCATTTACTAAGACATTTTGCAAATTAATATTTTTATCCAATTCAAACTTAGCATTTATAACTCCATTAGAAGCCTTGTTAATACCACCACTCATTGCTCCACCAGTATGCAAAATTTCTCCATCTAATGTTACAACGCGATACTTATAATTGATTTTCTTACCAAGAGCATTCATCGAATCAATATTATCGACAACTAAAGTATTCCCGAGTTGATTCTCAACAATCCCCTTGTATAGTGGATCATATTTAACTAATTCCGCAGCCACCCCCACAAAACCTGGAACCTCTTTTGCCAATTTTAAATCATCAGGATAAATCATTCTTCCTTTAATAATACTTATTGGAAAAAAAGTAGCTCTTCCTAACTTATTATCCTTTAGATAGTTAATAGCGCTTTTCCCTGCCTCTTCATTATCAACAACGACAACATTACTATTAGCTCCAAGTGCTATTTCTATCGCCATAACGTGTTTTTCTGATACATCAATCAACTTAACTAAAACATCATGTATCCCCTTTAAACGTGGATTATTTAAAACACTTTTAACAGCATATGGAAGTTTAGTATCATTTTCAATATTATCCTTTAATACCTCAATCTTATTTTTAACATTCAAAAGTTCTCTTGACTTATTGGCAAGTTCATCATTTAAAGTCTGCTTGCGCACCCCTAAATTCCGATACTCAGCTTGTGCATCACTAAGAACTTTATCTTTACTATTCTTATCTTCTTCTAAAACTTTAATTTCGTTTTCCAAAAAACTTATACTCTTCCGAAAAGCAAGTTCTTTTTCCTTAAGAGCTAAAATATTATTCTCTAATTTCTGATCATCAACTTCATACTTCTTACGCTCTTTAATAACCTGTTTTCGCATCTCCAAAGCACTAACAGTTTCACTAATTTTAATCACTTCATCACTCAAAGAACTTATCTCTTCCTCGAGCTTATCTCCCATGTGCTTTAAGCCAGATAACTTAGTATTATCAACCGAATTAGCATTATCCATATTCAAAACTTCTTCTTGTAAACGTTTCAAATCCTCTTCACATATTTTATATTCAGCATGAATATTTTTAATATCACTAGCCATTAAAGCAATATCAATGCTTTCAAGTTCACTTTTTAATTCTAAATACTTACTAGCATCACAGGCTTGTTTACGTAAGGGTTCAACATTAACCTCTAATTCATCAATAACTAAATTTACTTTTTCTAAATTATCATTAGTATTAGCCAGTTTACGCATTGTTTCGTCCTTGCGCTTTTTATACTTCAAGACTCCTGATGCCTCTTCGATAATAACTCTTCTATCACTTGCTTTTCCCTTTAAGATTTCCATAATTTTACCTTGCGAAATAATAGAAAAAGAATCCGCATTAGCTCCACTATCCAAAAACAAATCCGTTATATCTTTCTTACGAACCTTGGTATTATTTATGTAATATTCATTTTCCCCTGTTTTATATACTTCTCTTTTTATTTCGACTTCTTCAAACTCGGTTGCCAAATAATGATCATGATTATCAAAAGTCAAAGAAACCCAAGCACGACTTGATCCACTGCGCGAATTTGAGCCCATAAATATAATATCGCTTGATTGCTCTCCTCCACGAATCTCTTTTAAACTACTCTCTCCAAGCACCCATTTAACAGCATCAACAACATTACTTTTCCCAGAACCATTAGGTCCAACAATACCAGTTATTCCATCGCCAACATTAATCTCAATTTTATCAGCAAATGACTTAAAGCCATGTGCCTTTATACTCATCAACTTCATATTATCACCTAAGCCACTTTACTTATCGCATCTCTAGCCGCATTTTGTTCAGCCTCTTTTTTTGACTTACCAACCCCACGTCCAAATTTAATACCATCGACAATTACTTCTACTACAAACGTCTTATCATGAGCAGGTCCTTCCTCTTTAACGACAATATACTCTAAACTCTTCTTCTCCATCTGTACCATCTCTTGTAAATAAGATTTATGATCATGAATAAAAGTAACTCCCTTTTCTACATAAGGCGTAATAATATTCAAAGCATACTTTTTAGCAACCGAAAAACCATGTTCCAAAAAGATAACTGCTAAAACGCTTTCAAAACAATCGGCAACAATCGATGGAGTTTCTTTATTAACTCCATTACCTGTACGAATATTAGGAGTCAAACCAATTTTATTGCTATACTCAGCTAAGGCCGTTTCACAAACATAACTAGCACGTACTTTAGACATATCGCCCTCTTTTAAAGAAGAGCGCAAATAAAAATATTCACTAGTTGCAAGTTCTAAAACTGCATCCCCCAAAAACTCTAAACGCTCATAACTTTCAACATTTTCTTCATTAGCATAAGAAGAATGCGTAAGTGCTGTTAAGAGTAATTCCTTATTTTTAATAACAATTCCTAAATCTGATAAAAAGTTCATATTATCACCACTATCATTATACATAAATATTAGCTTATAATCTAGTTATAATTTACAAAAACATCTTATTTTGATATATTTAAAATAGATTAAAAAGGAGAAATTATTATGAAAAAAATCAAATTAATTATGCTATTAATGATGCCAATTTTACTAAGCGGATGCTTTAAACGTGATTCAATGGACGACATAAAAATATACACGACAACCTATCCAATTGAATACTTAACTGATTATATATATGGTTATAACTCAGAAGTCAACTCAATTTATCCTAACTCAGTTAATCCTCGCGAATACACTTTAACAGACAAAAAAATCAAAGAATATGCGCAAACAGATATGCTTGTATATAATGGCTTAACGAAGGAAAAAACTATTGCTGCTTCTTTCTTAAAGCGCAACAAACATTTAAAAGTAATCGATGTTGCTAAAGGCATAGCTATTAAACGCGACGAAGAAGAATTATGGTTATGTCCATCTAATTACTTAATGCTCGCTCAAAACATAAAAAATAGTTTAGTCGAATACACATCATCAACGATTGTCAAACAAGAAATTATCGACAATTACGATAAACTAAAATTAATAATATCTACTTTCGATGCTGAATTAAAAGTAATTGCTGAAAGCACTAGCAACAAAACAATTATTGCCGGAAATGACGTTTTCAAATTCTTAGAAAAATATGGCTTTACCGTTCTTTCTCTTGAAGAAAATGATTTTTACAGCGCAGCCGAATACAACGAAGCTAAGAGTCGTATTGAGGCTAAAACAAATACCTTCATCTTCGTTCTAAACACTGATGAATTAAACGAAAACACAAAAAAATTAGAAGCCCTAGGCGCAACTATTGTCTATGTTCCTTCGATGATCAATTTAACTGATGAAGAAGAAAAAGATGGTTACAACTATGAGCAAATGATGGATGTTCTAATCGAAATGCTAAAAAATGAGGTATACACATAATATGAAAGATTTACTAATAACCCACACTGATTTAGATGGAATTTCTCCCATCATCTTAATGAACTTAACTGGTCGTGAATTTGAATACAAATCAATTGAAATATGGGAAGTAGAAAATACAATTACAGAATTAATTGCAAATGATTTAAACACTTATGAAAATATTTATATAACTGATTTAACACTACCAAACGAAATATATAATGCTATAAATGGTATTGAGGGTATAACGGACAAGATTCGTGTATTTGATCACCATGAAACCCACTTATATGCTTCTATCTATCCTTATACGACAATAGAAGTTAAATTAAACAATCGCCTTACTTGTGGAACAGAGTTATTTTATAACTACTTAATTAAGCTTTATCCAAGTCTAAACACCCCATTGATTCGCCACTACGTCGAAATCGTAAGAGAATGTGATACTTGGGATTTTATTGATAAAGAATACGCCCAAAGAATTGGTTCACTTCCCTTTTTATACGGAAAAAAAGATTATATCAAATCAATTACCAAGCGTCTAAAAAAAGATAAAGAAAAATTTGAGTTAACGGCCTTCGAAAAACGTTACTGCAAAATTAAAGAAGAAGAACTAACACGCTACTTACAAAATAAAGAGACGAAAATGGAAAAATACGTTATCGCCAATCATAAAGTTGGTATCGTGTTTGCCGAAATGCATCGCAGTGAACTTGGAAATTACTTATCAGCAAACAACCCCGATCTCGATTTAATCATCATTATAAGTGCATGTGAAAAAGTCAGTTATCGTACTACTCACGATGATGTGGCTTGTAATGAATTCGCGGCATTATTTTCTGGAGGAGGTCATCAAAAAGCATCGGGTTCACAAATGTCAGAAGAAGATCGCTTCTCAATAATAAAGAATTATTTTAAAGATGTCAAAAGGTTAGAAAATGAAGAAAACTAACCTTTTCTTATTGACACTTTTCTCTTATTTAAGTATAATTTATTTATCGGGCTTGGAGTAGTACTCAAGAGGCTGAAGAGGCGCCCCTGCTAAGGGTGTAGGTCGGGCAACTGGCGCGAGGGTTCAAATCCCTCCTACTCCGCCATTAAAAAAATAACTCAACAATTTGTTGAGCTTTTTTTATGTTATTCAATAATAAACGGATTCGCGGCAGTGCCATCTCCAGCAGTCACCCTGATCCCTGCCCGAAGTGCTATAGAAGGCCTTACATCTAACTCATAAGTAACGTAAGCGTTACTCAAATCGCAAAAGACGAATCCTTGTTCAATACGATCTAAATCATTAAAAACAGGCGTAAGAACCCAAAAATATTCCTTCATAAAAAGATAATTATCATGCGTACAATAAGGTTTTTTGCTTGTTCCATCCGGCATAGTATGACTTGTAAATCCAGCATAAGCAGCCTCATCTAAGGTAAGTAGTCCAAGCGGATATTTTAATTTCCCATTTCCATTGTTTTTATCAACAGTAAATTTATCATCATCTTGAGGACATACTAAACTTGGACTAACATTTTTAGTATATAAACTTCCCCTTGCCAACACTCCGTATCCTGTTTTGTTTTTCCCATACCCTAAAATACCATAAGTACTATCCTTGATATTATTATCTCCACCAATTTTCATACTGCGGTCATTACACCAAATAACATCATCCAAATAATCTTCATATCTGGTTTCAGCAACATTATTCTCGTACCATTTATCAAGATACTTTTTTATCACTGAATCATTTATATTAGCATGAGTATCATTGTAATTATCACTTTCAGGTGTACCATACATATATCCAACATAGGCATTATCCCCTGTTTCGACATTCCATGCAGATTTTCCTATCGAAGCTCCCTTCGTCCTCTCACACTTACCATCAACATTAACACCATTATAAATTAATTTAACTCCCTCGTTTTCTGTTGTTCTAACTATACTCCAACAAAAGCCTGCAAATATAACATTATTATCTATAACATTTCCACGATAGAAATATACTTCCTTATTTCCTTCACCAATAGTTTTATACACCCCTGTTTCGGCAATATCAGCTGGAGTATTAAAATCAATTAGAGATGTATCTCCTTTAACTTTGCTCTTAACATGATCATACAAACTAAATGAATTTACTCTATAATATAAATCATTTAACGCATCCTCAACAGTATCAATATTAACATCATTTCCAGCATTATAAAGGATATCTTTGGCATTACACAAAGTCCCAGCTCCTACACCAATCATCTAGCCTCCAAAAAAACAAAGCATTGCTATCATAATTATTTTTTTCTTATTCATATACTACTTCCAAGGCGGACTACCCTATTAATAATATACCATTTTTTTTTTTTTTTTTTAGCAAGTCAAAACTATTCTGTCAAGGTAATTTCTTTGATTTTTTTGTAAAATTTTACATACAAAAAAAGAAGCAAAAGCTTCTATAAACTATAACTCAATATGCTGTTGAGTATTATATATTGAATCATCTAAATTAACATAAATATAATATCTTCCCTTTGGTAAAGCCGATAGATCTATAACTCTATATGTTTCACTTCCCGACTCTTTAACCACATAACGATATGCAACTCCCTTAGGAGAAATTAATGTAACTTTCAAAGTCGCAGAGTTCATTAACATACCTTGGAAAGTCATTCTCTTATTCAAGATAAAGAAATCAAGTGGATTAGCAGTATTTTCTTTATAAGCTAAAGCATCTTTTTCACTTAAAATTTCGTATTGTTGTGATTCAATATTAGAAACATAATAAGCATCACTGCTAAAGTCATAATTAGAAATTACCTCTTTAACATTCTTTTTAACACTAACTGCTTCTAAATTATATATTGGTGCCTTAATTACTTCAAATTTAGACTCATTAATCTTGAGTTCAACTAGGACATTGTCATTATCATCAAGTTCAACAATATAGGCATCATACTTATCATTAGTAAATTGTGTACACTTCGTATCATCATAAATACTTGGATCACTAAAATGCCATCCTGTATTAAAGACCTTATGCCCATCTTTAGTATAATTAAAACTACTCAAAGCATAAGAGAAATATTGACTTCCACCAAACTTATAAGTAACAGTTGCCGTCTTTCTATCTCGATCAAGATTATAAATCATTCCATAAGAAGAGCTTCCTTTTAACGATGCACAAGAAACTGTCTTCTCTCTAAAAGAATTATAACCATTATTAAATATTGACAGATTACCATCCTTATCAATTTCCACTGAGTGTTGTCCAGCTGGATAAATAAAATCAGCTCCCACACCCCTAATTAAATACGGATTAAACTTATTTGACCAATATTTACTATTTCCTAATATCCATTTAATGCTCTCAGTTTCATAATCAATAGCCATTACCGAATTGCGATTGCGCAAAGACACAACGACTTCCTTGCGTGCCTCATCATAAAAAACACTATTGATAAATCCCCAAGTAATTTCTCCATACTCGATGATACTAGGATCAACTTCCTTGACAATTTTAGTAAAATCAAAAGTCTTTACTACTTTTCCTGTCTTGCGATCAATCTCATAGACAACATCACAAAAGGAATCAGCATTTATATCATTGCTCGTTATTAAAAGATTTCCATTTTCCATCTCATATGCATCATGGTGATATCCACCTTCTATTTCATACTGACGATGAATAAAACCTAACATATCTACTTCTATAACTCCACCAGTTGAAATAGCATTAGGTCCAGCTGTAACATCAGCAAGTAAAAGATGTCCATTCTGTAACATAACCATTCCCTTAGAAAAGTCCTCACTTAAAAACCATCTAACTTCTCCATAATTATCAATACCCAAAGTAGCAGTTCCTATAGCAGTAGTACCAAAGAAAAACTCTCCATTGCTATTTGTAACATTATTAGTAATTACTTCTATTTCACCATGTGAAGTACCACCTTCAACATTGATTTTAACAGTATTCTTTTTCCCACTAGCAGTTTCAATAGTTACTTCGTTTTCACTCTTGCCATATAAACCATATAATGGGATATAATGATCCTTACTCTCTTCAAAATTAACTACTAAATCATCATTGTGTTTCCCCTTAATAGTTATTTTAACAGCTTCCTTTTTATCAGTCTTAAACAGCATTAAAGCTGTCTGTGGACTATATAAGTATGGATTAACCACAATATATGGATTATCAACCGTATATTTTCCCTTTTTATAAGTATCTAATATATTCTTAGTTATCTCTCCTTGTGCACCAATCATATTATAATCAACAAGTTCCTCACTTGGTTCCGAAACTAAGAATGAAAAATTCTCATTTATTGGCTCCCCAAAGAAACCTCCATTGCTGTTTTTATTCTTCAACATATAAATTACAACAGCTGTAACAGCTACTAGTAGTATTAGAACTACTATAATAGCTATTACTCTTTGTTTCTTCTTCATCTTATTCTTTTGCATACCTATGCCTCCTATGTAAGAACAATAAATGGATCACTTGCTGTTCCTGAACCTGAACAAATATTTAAATCACGCAATCTAATTAATGGTTTTACATAGTCCATTTGTCCAGAGTATTGTTGATGAGCATTTAACCCTTGTGCATAATAGAAATATGCATTATATGCCGTTGTTGATTCATTTGCATGTTTGTGTGGTTGATCCAAATAAATTATTGTCTCACTTCTACCATTATCTAAAAGCCAATGTGTTGGATTTCCAGCAACAGCACTACCATAAGTCATAAGAAGCTTTTTATCTAGTGTAGTAGCTGAATATGAAGCCCCTCCAGGAATTACTGGCGTAACTACTTTTGATGATCCTCCAAAGCTTGCATTAGCCCAACGAAGTACCTCGCGTTGAATATTATCATTTGCAACATTATAAGTATAATTCTTATAGAATGTTCCATCACAAGTCTGTTGTTCTGCATACCCATTCATAAGTGATAACGGCGAAACTTTGACATTTGTCGTACCATCAAGGGCAAACAGCATTGATCCATCTCCATATTTTCTAAGACCTACTAACAATTGATTATTAGCACTTACATATAAAACTTTATTTGTATAATAACACTCTGAGCCATATCGTAAACAACAAGATGCCGAACTAGAACACGAATTAGAATCTTGATCTATCAGCTTCGTTAACTGATTAGTAAGTTTTGTATCGTAACGCGTCCACGTACCAACATAGCCATCTTTGTTTATAGCCCTGAAGAATATATTAGTATATTCAAGTGCACGATCAACACACGATGTATCACTTAAAATTGAAACATCCTTACTAGTAACAGTAGCAATCTTCTCAAATAAATTAGCATTAATAACTTCTAAGCTCTTATCCATTGAAGTAGAATTACTTATACGATACTCATACCTAGCAATTCCGACTGGAGACTGATGTCCCGTTGTATCTGAGTTAATATTATAGCTATTCTTTGTTCCCCAATTTGTAGATGGCGTATCAGAAGATATATATTGTGAAGGTAAAATAAGTTCCTGTTTAAAGCGCGCATAACCTTCCGAATTGTATGTATAATTCTTTATATAATGTCCATGAACGGTTGCCTCAATCTTATAGGTCTTATCTCCATCATCCGCCTGACGAGCCGCAAATGAAGTAACATATCCACCACTAACGTCTTCCCATACATTACTAGATGGATTGTTTTTCTTTTTAGATATCTTAAATGAAGAATTTGCAGCATCAGATCCTTCAATCAATGGTTCATATGTTAATACTCTCCATGATCCATCACTATTTAAAGCTGGTTGATAGAAGTTATTAGCATCGCAATTTGAACATCTAATAAAATTGTTTGCTCCATTTTTAACATCTATATTCTTACCAAAATCATAATCTGCAACATTTGTTTTAAAAGATGGCTCTGACTTTGATAAAACTCTTAAAATACGTGAAGCTGTCTTCTTTGTCCCACTTTCAGTAATCCAACTATAAGTTATCTCATAATTTCCTGGTTTAGTAGTTCTAAGCCCCTTAACACCAGTCGATGGATCATTATAATTCTCAAATTCTTTTGGCATTTGACAAGCAAAATTGTACTTTTGCATATTCTTAACCCCATGTTCATCAGTAGCAGTTAAGTCAATTAAATTTCCCTCTTCATCGCTTAGCGCTAACTCATAACTACCTGCACCACGCATACAATCATATGGTTCCCCCCATACAACATAATCACTTATAGCAACCAATGTTGACTCAGTTAAAGTCTCATTCATTGGATACTCGAAAACAACACTACCATTCGTTGTATCCAAACTAGCTTTTACTAAATCACTAAGGTCAATTCTCTCATTAGTATACGGATTTACCAAATCAGCATCTAATAAACCATTCTTAACTAAATCATCGATTTTAATATAAATATAAGCCCTACTTACATATAACTCATTAAATGCTGCTTGATTCATATCAGCATATACACTAGCAGCTGATTTAACTTTCGCAATATAGCGCTCATACTCCACTTCTTTAGAGCTTGTGGAAATACTCGTCATATTATAAATAACAATTGCTCCAATTACTCCAAGTAAGACAATTGTTACTAAAAGTTCAACTAACGTAAAACCTTTTTTCTTATGTTTTAACATTATCAAACACACTCCTTATTCTAAAAATAATATATCATAATTAACATTCTTAGTAAACATTTTTAACTTAACTTTTATAAATTATCATAACACCCTTGAACCTCATCAATACCACCAAAACACAAATAATATTGTTGATCAATTGGAACCTGGTAGGCAATACTAACTTCTGTACTTTCGTTATTTTTAATATTGTTATATCCCGACTTAACCAAAACTGGAATATTGTAATAATGTTCATTAACTAAGAAGAAATCATTCTTATAAAGATAATCATGCAAAGTCATTTTAAAAACCGGGCTAATGCTTTTTTCTTCCAAGTAGGCAAAGTCATTTAAAATAATCTGGTATTGTACCCCTACCCAACGAAATCCTTCAATTAAAGTTTGGGAATTTTCAAGGACGATCTCATTAATTTCCTCTTCAGTTAAATACCTAATAATTTGTACATCGGCCTCTTTGCTTTTACCATCATCATCCCGCAAAGTAGCAAATGTCTTAACTCCCATTTTAACTGGATTAATAAGCCCTGAATATACTCCTAAATTTTTACTCATCTCTTTTGGTTCGGCTTCTTCAGTAGTAATATTTCCTGGCGGAACATATCCACTTTTCTTTCCAATTTTTAAATAAGTAAGACCTAAAAGAAAAACAATAACAATAAAACATCCAACAATTATCCCCAAATAGTGAACTTTTGGTCTTTCACTACTACTAATTTCCATTTTAGCATGACAATGTGGACACTCCTCTAATCCACTCTTGATCATACTATCACAATAAGGACACTTCATCATATCACCCATTCTATTCTAATAAATAGTATCATACTAACCAATATTTGTAAATAAATTAGCACATCTTTGCTATAATATATTTAGGTGATACTATGAAAAATAAAACGATAAAAACTACGCCAATAAAAAAAGACGATAATATAATTTACCATATCGACGCCATCGAAGCTGCTAAATTAAATAAACCATATATCATCCCTGCCTCTAAAACTAGTACTTACTCTAAATTAGATAAGGTAAAAAAGCGTGAAGAAAGACAACTAAAAAAAGAACTACAAGATTACTTAAAATACTAACGTAGTTCTTTTTATAATATCTTTAACCATTCAACTTTAATAGATTTTATATCAAATTCCATTACTTTTTCTTTGGCGCAGCTCCCCATTTCTTCTCTTTTTTGTGCGTCTGTAATAACCTCAATGATTTTTATTTTCAAATCATTTATATCGTGTTTCTTTATAACATAACCACTGACATCGTCAATTATCAAAGATGCCAAAGAAGAAGCTTCCCCACAAGCAATAACTGGTATTCCATAATTCATAGCTAAGAGTGCAGAAAAAGAACTATACGGATTTTTAGAAACACTAACAAATAAACTCGAATTCAATAAAACATCTTTAAGACTCTCTTCATTAATAGAGCCATAGAAATTAACAAATTTAATTTTTTGCTCTTTAACATATTGTTCTAAGTTCGCCTTTTCTTCTCCTGTTCCAATAATATTGAGTTTTACACGTACTTCTTTATTAACCAAACAAAGTATATCAATTAACTCTCGCACACGCTTTTCTTTTGTTAAATTGCCAATATACACAATCTCACTGCTAGTCAAAGGACTAACTACTGAGCTAATTTCTAGAGCATCATTGATAATTATAACATTATCAAAACTATATTGATAAAACTCCAATAATTCCTTATTAGGAACAACTAATTTGTCATATTTAAAATCTTTAAAAGAATTTATCTCCAATGCCTCATGAAGCCATAATATCTTTTTTACATTAAATTTTTCAATATATTTATTAAATATCGTATCTACTACGACAATAACATGAGCATCACTTAAAAATTCTTTAAAGAACTTAGCATTGCCAACAAGCTTCATATTATAAAACTGCACTTTAACTTTACTATTTATCTCAACATCGGGGTTTACATCTTGCAAAAACAACAATTCTACATTATAAAAATCAACTAGACTATTAGCAAGAGTTACAACTTCTCGTGTTTTAACACCATAACCCCTTTCAGAAGCCAAAAAGCATATTCTTTTTTTCATTATTTCCTCCTAAATTTATTTTAATAGCAACCTCATCAACACCTTTTGAAATAAATTAAGTTCATGATATGTTGTATGATAATAAAACTGACTTTGCTTCATCATTTTCTTCTTCACTCGCTTATCAAAACTCTTGTCGACACTAACTGATGAGAGATGCTTGACTTTTACGTCATTGGCAATAATAACATCCAAACCAATATCGTGCACTTTCCTAGCTAAAACAAAATCTTCATAATACAAAAACAAATTTTCATCCATAAAATTTATTCTTTTCAAGTTTTCACTAGTGATCAAAAAGAAACATGTCGATATCACATCAACGATGCTAAAAGGTGTAGCATAGTAAGATTCACTATAAAGAATATGTGAATTTCCTACAAACAAACGAAGAAAAGGAATATTATTCATAATCTCATAGTTAACAGAACAATCTCTTTTTCCCCTTACAATGCCGCCACGTTCTAATATCTGTGGTCCTACTAAACCCACACTATTATCATCGAGTAAATTAATTAAGCGAACCAAGTCCTCCTCAGACATTATAACTATATCACTATTGCTAACAATTATATTGCATTTTTGATACTTATTTATAAGATACATAGCTCCCACGTTTATGGCTCCACCATATCCCAAATTAGCATCATTATAAATAACATGAACATTAGGATCGTTTAACGAATCTAAATCCTCAACTTCATCCGCATTCGAATGATTATCAACAATGACGATTTCTCGAAGACAATTGTAGTTCTTTATATTATCAATTAAATGTTTTGTCGATTTAAAATCATTATAATTTACGATCAAAAAACAATTTATCATGTTACCACCTAATATAATTTTATCATAAAATAATGTTTTACCCAATATTTTTCACGTTTTTTCATTTTAGTACTAGATTTTTTCAAAATATATGCTATAATTAACTAGTAACTCGCGGGAATGTCTCCTTAGCTCAGTTGGTAGAGCAACTGACTCTTAATCAGTGGGTCTAGGGTTCGAATCCCTAAGGGGACACCATTTTAATTAACAAAATGGGCTTGTAGCTCAGCTGGTTAGAGCGCACGCCTGATAAGCGTGAGGTCGATGGTTCAAGTCCATTCAGGCCCACCATTTTGTATGGCCCGTTGGTGAAGTGGTTGAACACACATGCCTTTCACGCATGCATTCATGGGTTCAAATCCCGTACGGGTCACCAAATGAATATTAAAGTGTACTAAGAAGTATGCTTTTTTTATGCGTGAAAAAAAGGAAGACCAGTGCTACAAGCCTCCCATACTCCCCTATATAAATATATACTTATATACATTCCCATTTTCTATAGCAAATGTTACACCATAATAAGCAATCTCGTTTGCTACATCAAATGTTATTTCATCATCGTTATCAAAATCTATATCCACTATTCTTCCATCATCATAATAAACCATAACATCCAAGATTTCAACCGAATCCATCTGTTTAACAAAGCTAACACTGCGCTCTTGCTGAGACATAAACGGATAACGATATGCGGCTTTTATGTATTCAAGAACATCTATATTAACTTTAATCTCCTGCCCACTTACTTTAACAGGGATCATTTCAACACAAGAGACATCCTCGCTTTTCACATACTTACCTAATTCCTTAAACCTATCACTACTAGCTAAAACATTCTTTATATAATCTTTTTTGTTTTCTGGAAGCACATCCAAAGTTACTTTATTAATGCTATATTTATTATTCTGACGAACTCCCTCTATTGTAACTTCATTGCCAACTTCAAAAATATTAGTATCGATCCGCATCTCTTCCCCAAAAAGATTAAAATAGCTATAAGCAACATCCACTTGACTGATTATCACATTCTCTTTAAATGAGGTCTTCTTATACCTTTTTATATAAAATCGATAGCCGATTAAAACTCCCACGATTAATAAAAATAATACCCCAATTACTATCACTACATTTTTCTTTTTCATACTTCAATTTTTTTAATAGTCATAGAAGTGGCTTCATCTTCATCCTCGCTCACAATCTCAACATCATACTCCAATTTCTCATTATTATAATCATAAAAGAAATACTCATTTTTAACTGAAAATTCGCTTGATTTACTTGGAATAGCTGATTTTCCAAAAAACGAAGGAATATTTTTTTCCAGTTCAAACATTTTTTTCTGATTAAAATCATAAACTTTTTCTAGCAATTGTTTCGTGTCTAAACCATCAATTTTTTTCAAGTTCTTCCTTTTAACACCAGATAAAATCTTTTCAACAATTTTTTTATTTTCAAAAGTAAATAAATATCCCTTATTAGTTTTTATTTGTTCATCTATATGATAAGTTAATTGTAAAAAACCACTCATTGTTGATTCATCAATAATTCTATATGTAATATAGTAATCATTAACATCAAAGTCACTATCAATACTCTCCAAAGAATTAATAACATTTTTAAAACTATCAGAATAATTACGTAATGGTTCATAAAAGATATCACCAGTCTCTGAAGAAATAAATAATTCTGGCATATCTAAAGCCATATAAGTATCAGTTAATGGTTTGCTTATCTCTTGATATGTCTGATCACTTAACAGCTTCGCGTCAATTGTTGAATGCAATGGTGTCAAACTTTTATTATATGTAGTAATTTTAGTTTGTCTATCTCCATAAACATAAACATATATAGAAGTATTAGTTCCGCCATTTGAAGCGTTTGCTCTTGTAATTGAATCGTTGACAGAATACCCATAACCAAGTGAATAATTAAAAGTTTTCAACCACCCTTGATTATTATCAGTTGTTGTAATCCATCCAATCGATGCCTTCGCCCCTTGTTCAAATGCTTTTTTAGCTATATTTGCATTATCCAAATTTGCTGTATTACATCCGGCAAACGTTATAACCCTAGTTTGAGACATATCTTTATTAGCTAAACCAACAAGATGATAATTAAATGCATATCCTTCACTTACTCCAACTCCAGTTTTGCCAGCCGACGAAGCAAGCACTATATACTGAGGAGATGCATGCCCTGCTATAAAAAAAGCTCTTGATTTCCCTAAACGTGTAGTACTATTTAGATAAGAAAATGTTGGTTCAGTATTATAATATGAACCCGTTATCTCTGAAGCTAACCCGTATCCATAAGCTGCGTCCTTGGCTATTTGAGTTGTATCTTCATTAAACCCTGTAGAAGCCGGATATTTGCAACCAACACTATAAGCAGTTGCTGCCATTACATTTTTAACATTACAGCTAAAAATTAAACATAAAATTAATATAATTGTTTTCTTTTTCATTTCTTTCTCTCCTAAACTTTTTTTGTAATAACTTTTTAAAGCAATATTTTTTTTAATTTCAGAAACACTATGATTCACTCCTCTCAAAATATTTAATCTATTATTAATTGCTAAGATTAACAATTGACTAGCCTTTAATCAAAACTACAATCTCACTTATTAGATGTGTTCTAATTACATTATATCAAAATAATATAGAAAAAAATAGGAACGTTTACGCCCATTCTTTAAATTAAAACAAACAATCATAAAAAACATTATTGATTAATCCAATAATGTCCATTACTTGCATAAATTATTATCTCTTTTATAAACAAATAAATTAGTAGAATAAAGTTCCTCACTCTTTAAAAACTTTTTAGCCGACTTATCATAATAATATTCTACTGCTAGATAAGCGGTTATTTTCCCATCTTCTTTGATCTTGCAAATATCTTTATTTCCCTTTATATACTTATTATCTTTAATATTCGTATAATTAACTAAAAAACCAGCATCCTCAAATACTAAATCACGATCAAGGCCAACTAACATTCCCTTATAATTATCATACATTTCTAGATGTTCTAATTTATAATTATAAGTTAAAACGGCATCCCCATCTTCAGTAGTTATCCCCATCACCAAAACTGACTTATCATAAATAGCAAAATACTTATAAACCTTACTAATACCCGTAAATTCTTTTTCATTAATAGTCAATATATTATTTTCATAACGAATATCAAAGCCATCGAGTAGATAATCAAAATACTCTAGATCACTTATAACATATGAAGCATAATTACCACCATAATCAAATAAATCATATTCTCCAAATGAAATAGTTGTCGTCGTCTTATCGCCTAAATCCCCATCATCATATAAAAGGCGCTGAATAAATATTAACGAAACTACAATGATAAGAACAGAGCATACACTAACAATAATTTTTTTCACAAAATCACTCCCTAAGAAAAAAATAATTGATAACTTCAATTATTTCTTCTGAATACTCTCAAGACGATATTCATCATTAACTAAAGCAAAAGTATATTCAACAAGCGACAATCTGCTTTCAATTTTACTAAAGTCCATAGTCTCACTATCATCGGCTATTTTGGCATTCATATTACCAACATTATATATACCACTATTCTTAACCACATAAACACGTGTTGTAAATTTAATTTTATTATTTTCTTCTTTAATATCAACGATATGATTTCTTACCTCACTAGTTGAAAGATCCTCATCTCCAATCGCGATATAACTTGCACTATTAAAGGAATAAGCATAACTAAGATTTCTTATACTAAAAGAAGTTGCTTCGTAACCATCTAAACTGCCAAACATTTTATTGTAAGCTTGTTTCATTGCTTCATCACTTATCATATGAATTATACCATCTACGACAATATCACTAGATTGTAACTGTGCATAAGCCATACTAAGCTTATCTGCACTACTCATATTAGCAACAACATAACTTCCATTCACCAAACTATAATTATATATCTTCAAATCATCCATGATATAGCTATATTTTTCCATATAATATGCTAAATCGCGAACTGGTTCAGTTGAAACTGGTTTAGTCGTTACTTGCGATGAAACGTCTGATGACGCTGTCGGCCTAGTCAAGCGTGAATCGATAACTCCCATATTATCTGTCGTATAAAGACGATATATCAAATAAAGTAAGGCACCAACTATGACAATTAAATAAATCGATAGACGAAATATCTTAAAGTTTTTCCCAAATATCAATCTTTTTTGCTCTTTAGCTATGTCTTTTCTAATATCGGTTACAATCTCGCTTTTTAACTCGCGTTTTATTTCTCTCTTATACTCATTATCAAAAGTCGATTTAATGTCATCAACAACTTCCGAAACAATTTTTTCTTTAACCGGCTCTTTAATCATCGCCATTAGCTCTTGTGATAATTCTTCTTTTGTCTTTTTTATTTCAAGATCTTCTTTTTTCTTAGGCATTTTACTACATCCTCCATACACCTTAATTATATAGTATTTACGTTTATTTGGCAATTAGTTATTTACATGATGGTGTACAGTTGGCGCATCGGCAGTTAATGTTGCAAAAGTATAACCATTATCTAAACCATACTGAATTATTTTCTCAATAGTGTTTATCGTCGGTCTTTTTATATCGTGCATCAAGACAACTGAATAATTTCGACTACTTATTCCATTTATGACATTCTGAAATATTTTATCCTCTTGAGCCCCTGCTGCATCACCGGAATCGACATTCCAATCAAAATAAGTATACCCAAGCTTATTCATTTGTGAAACATTATATTTCATAACGCCTAAACTCTTACCACGACTTATCGTATTCGATCCCCCACCAGGAAATCTAAATATCTTCGTTTTAGCGCCTGTATACTCTTCAATAATACTATTCATCTCCAAAAAGTCCTTATAATAATTTTCAAAACTTCGATAAATATTCCAATCATGCGTTTTAGTATGTAAAGCTACTACATGTCCATCATCATGTTCGCGTTTTAAAAGAGGCAAATACTTTTTAAACTGAGCTGTTACAAAAAATGTCGCCTTAACATCGTACTTAGCCAAAATGTCTAATAGTTCCTCCGTATAAGCTCCTGGCCCATCATCAAAAGTTAAATAAACCACTTTCTCCCCTGACTCATGAATATTATTGCTTGTAACTTTATCATATACAACGACAATGCGTTCTTGCTCTACTGGACTATCACTCATTTTATAACGAACTCGATAAGTTCCAGGAACATTAGTATCAATAGTACTCTCAACACTATAATTAATATTTAACTCTCTACCACATATATTACTAACCTTGATCCCTTTATCAACATAGGCTTCTCCCTTGGCAACATATTCTATAAGGGTTCCCTTTAACTCTAAAACTATATCGGTCCCCTCATTAGCAAAAGGAACATAAGCAACGCTTTCATTTCCTGAAGAATCAGTAACAACCAATTTATATTGTGAATCTTCTTCACTTACAACTACTTTATCGGTAATAACGCCATCATAATTATCAAACGCATAATAGCGCAAATTATTACCACAAGAAGATCTTGTAACTTCCCTAGTCAAAACAACTAATTCTGGCTTAACATCATCAACTACTGTCACTTTTCGCGAAATATTATAAGTTTTATCTTCATAAGTAACATGATAATCAACTGTATATTCCCCTAAAATATCACTAGTCACCTTATTATCGACCGTATAGCTAACATCTTTAATATCCACTTCTTTATTATTAATAGTAAGCTTTACTCCTTCATCTTCATACATTTCATTAACCGATAAAATATGATTCTTATCGCCAATAAGTTCTAAATGAAGTTTCGTTTTATCAGCATGACTATATGTGCTAAATATAAGCCCACATGTTAAAAAAGCACTAAAAAAAGCAACAATAAAAACAGCAGAATATCGTCTACTACGCGCATTTTTTCCTTTACACTTATTTCCTGAATATATCATATTTTTTACCTCTACACATATTATACCACAATTTGACAATATTTAAGCAATTATTAGTTGACAAAACAAACCCTTATATAGTAATATTTAATCACGGCCCGTTGGTGAAGTGGTTGAACACACATGCCTTTCACGCATGCATTCATGGGTTCAAATCCCGTACGGGTCACCAAACAAAATAATAACTCGACACTTTCGAGTACAATAGAAAAACGGCTTCTCAAAGAGTCGTTTTTATCATTTTAATACTCCATTTTTAAGAAATGGTTTTTTATTGCCATTTTTTCATAAAATGCTTCTTTATAAAATAAAAAAACACTTCCTGTATAGAAAGTGCCTGATAATTATTTTTTAGTAATTTTATTTAATTCAACTCTATAGTCAAGACTAAT
This sequence comes from uncultured Bacilli bacterium, assembly GCA_950097225.1. Lineage (GTDB taxonomy): Bacteria > Bacillota_I > Bacilli_A > RF39 > UBA660 > CAG-582. Next base: position 83,558 of record CATNCE010000001.1, on the reverse strand, counting down.
ATCTGCCTCTTTAGAGCCTTTTTTAGTACTAGCCTTTATAACTAAGTGTAAATTATTTAAATTCTTCATAATATCATTTGTAAAGAACTTGCGATTACTCATTGATTCTGCCAAACTCCATCCACTAAGCTCATTTACAATATCTGCTAAAGATGCAGCCGTATCAGCTTCTTTAGAACGAGTTAAAAATTCATGATATTCATTATTACTATCAACTACATAATATCCCAATTGATATGTATATACTTTTGTATCTTTATGTTCACCATTATAAACACCATTTGACGCATAGAAGTAATTCATATCCCCATTGACAAAATAATGAACACTTCCAACTTGAATATCATCTTTATTAATCTCTCCAACATATATTCTACTGCCTACACTATTCTTAGAAATAAATAAAAGCAAAAAACATATTATCGCAATTAAAACAATAATTAATGGTGCAGGTCTATTAAAAAAATCCTTAATACGCATCATCATACTATTATTATTTTCCATATTTTTCGTCATGTCAATTCTCCTTCTGTAACTAATGATCCCGCTTCTAAATTAGAAAGCGTAGCAACAATCTTTGATGTTGATACATCAATTATATCACCCTCATTGATATTTGTCGATACAACATAGCCATATCCATTTATTTCATAAGGAATTCCTAATAACTTAGCATAACTAGTAATCTCACTGCTGCTCCACCCTACCATGTTAGGAGCAACAACATTTTTACCATTGGTAACCAAAAATACTTTAGATTTTTGACTTATTTTCGTATTCTTCTTTGGATACTGATCAATTACAACTGACCCATCCCCAATGATAATTGGTGCAACTCCTAAATTATTCAATTTTGTTTGACTAGATATAAGCGATGTATTTAAATAATTACCAACTTTTACGATTTTTGTCTCGTCCTTATCGCTTGGGCGTTCATCTAAATTACGATATTTAGCCACACTTTCGACCAAATTCTTAACTACCGATCCTAAATCTTTTGATGCTCCCTTAAAATCCTTAACTGCCATATAAATTATATATTCTGGATTTTCCTTTGGAAAAACTCCTGCAAAAGAACGAATATTTGCATAACTCCCCGTAACATATTTGCCATCAGCTCCAACATAGTTAGCTGTTCCTGTTTTACCGATAAGACGAACCGCATCCGTCGAATACACTTTACCAGTTGCTGCCGAATCATCACCATTAACTGTTTTATCCATTAACTCAATCATCTTCTTAACTGTTGAAGTAGAATAAACCTTCTCTAGTTCCTTGCGATCACGCGAATAAACGACATCTCCAGTATTTGGATCAACTATTTTACTAATTATATAAGGTTTTAAAACTGTCCCATCATTTGTTAAAGTCGTTAGTGCCTGAATCATTTGAATAGGCGTAACAGTTATTCCCTGTCCATAGGAAGCTGCCGCTAACTCTGATAAATATTCAAAATCAATATCTCCTGATAACTCATTAGATAACTCAATTCCTGTTTTCTTGCCAAAACCAAGTTTAGTATAATAATCAGTTAATTTATTTCGTCCTAAACGTTCAGCTAACATTACTGCTGCAACATTAGATGAATAAGTAAAACCAACATCATAAGAAATATTCCCCCAACCATAGCGATTCCAATCCTTGATCGTATAGTTAGCTACTTGAATAGTTCCTGACTGATATAACTCATCCCCATTATATTTTCCATCAGGATCCTCAATAGCCGACATATAAGAAAATATCTTCATTGTCGAACCCGGCTCATAAGTAAAACTTAATAATGGATTATTATAGTTAGTTATATCTAAAGTATTTGGATTAAAAGATGGTGTAGTAGAAGACCCTATAATAGCTCCTGTTTTAGCATCAGCGATAGTTAAAGTAACCCATTCTGGCTCAAACTTTTTCAAATCCGAAACTGCATTATCCAAAAAATATTGAATTTGCTTATCCAATGTCAGATAGACATCATACCCATCTAAAGCTTCCTCAGTATAAGTTATCTTATCTTTACCCGGCAGCTGATAACCATAGGCATCTTTTTGATAAGTAATACTACCATCTTTTCCTCTTAAGTATTGATCACAATACCCCTCTATTCCAAGCTCCCCAACCGTTTTAGTCCCATCCTCTTTTTCATAAGTCTTAGCATAACCAATTATATAAGATGCAAAATCTCCATTTTGATAATAGCGTTTACTTGTCTTAATAAAGTCTAGGCCTGGCAAGTCCAAAGCTTCAATTTGTCTTTTAATATTCTCAGTAAGTCCACGCCCATATACCCCAAATTCAGTCTGATATAGCCCCTGCTGATTTAATAAATCCAACATATACTTTTCTGTAACACCTATATTATTCTTATTTAACACTTCTGTCAACAAACGAGCTGTTTCCTCTTTATCAACCACATGTCTTGGATAACGCTCATCAGTTGTTCTTCCCTCATTTAAATAAGCAATTAACTTATAACTATTTACATTTTGAGCTAACAATTCCCCCGCATTATCATATATCCGTCCACGCTCAGCTCTAATAGTCTTAGTAGCTATACTTCTATTTTTAGCAAGAAGAGCTAAATCAGTTCCTTCAACATGAGTATTCATAGCAACATAAGCTAACTTTCCAAAAAAGATGGAAAATAAAAAAACAATACTAATAATAAATAAAACGTTTATTCTTATTGTATTGTTTGTATATTTCATATTCTAACCCTCTTACTTTATTATTATAATATTATCATTATTATAACTTAATCCGTAAGCTTTTGCAATATCTTGAATATTAGAAAGCGATGCTAGCTCATCAACTTGCATTGAAAGTCCTGCATTGATATTTTCCTGTTTCTCAATTTGTTTTTTTATCTTTTCAACTTCAATATTTGAACTACTTAAACTAGCATATGTGTAGACGATAGCAATTGGTGTTAAAACAGCAAAAAGCGCGATAAAAAACAAAATCATTTTTTCTCCCTTTCTCCATTTCAACGGACTAGTAGTCTTTCTCACATTAATCATACCCTTTCAATTATTCTCAATTTTGCACTTTTACTACGACTATTTTCATTTATTTCTTCTTCACTAGGAAGAATTGGTTTCTTATTTATTAATTTTATTTTTGGTTCATATTCTTTAGGAATTACCGGGAGTCCTTTGACAATCTCCGCGACTTCACTTTCACTCTTAAATATATGTTTAACTATCCTATCCTCAAGTGAATGGAATGTAATCACACACATTCTGCCCTTTTCATTTAATAAATCTATTGCATCGGGCAAAACACTTTCCAAAACACTTAGTTCCTGATTAACTTCAATCCTAATTGCTTGAAATATTACCCTTTCTGGATGACGAGTTAAAGCATATTTAACTGGCGTACTTCTTTTTATAACATCGACAAGTTCCAATGTTGTATTAATTGGTCTTGCATTCACGATATTACGAGCAATACTTTTAGAGTACTTTTCTTCCGCATACTTATAAAATATTTGTACTAAATCACTCTCTGAATAGTTATTGACAACATCATACGCACTAAGCGAAGCACTTTTGTCCATTCGCATATCTAACTTAGCATCCTTCATGAAAGAAAAACCACGTTCGGCATCATCTATCTGTGGTGATGAGAATCCCAAATCAAAAAGAATTCCATCAACGCTTGTAATACCAAGTTCATTTAATTTTTGTTTTAATTCCACAAAATTAGAATGCACTAATTTAAAATTATTGCCAACAAGAGATAAACGCTTAGAAGCATATGTCAAAGCATCCATGTCCTGATCAAAGCCAATTAATAAGCCGCTATCCAAAGATTTCAAGATTGCCTCAGAATGTCCTCCATAACCAAGCGTACAATCTACATATATGCCATCTTTTTTTATATTAAGTCCAGAAACTGCTTTTTTTAACAAAACACTATAATGCATTATAATCACCTGTTGCAAATAAATTTTCAGCTATTTGAGCAAATTCATCATCATTTTCATCCATGAATTTATCCCAACCTTCTTTTGACCAAATTTCAATGCGATCGTTCGCGCCGATAATAACACATTCTTTAGTTATACCGGCGAATTCGATCAATGAGGAGGTAATGCCAACTCGACCCGATTTATCGAGTTCGGCTTCGATAGCGCCAGATAAGAGAAATCTCGTAAACTTACGAGCATTAGCTTGCGTAAATGGTAGCAATTTTAACTTTTCTGTTATTTTACCCCATTCAACAAGAGAATAAGCAAACAAACACCCATCTAAACCACGAGTAACAACAAATGATTCTCCCAGTTCTGTTCGGAATTTGCTTGGAATAACTAATCTGTTTTTCTCATCAATGTTATGATGGAACTCGCCCATTAGCATTTTTATTCCCCACTTTCTTCCACTTATCTCCACTGTCTACATATAATATACTACTTATACCCACTTTATTCAATAAAAAAAGAAGGAAATATTCCTTCTTTACATTTTGCATAAGCAAGTTTATCGTCTAATTATAAATTACGTTTAAACTCCTCTACACTAGCAGAATTTATTCCAATTTCATAAATTCCTTCAAGCATACTTTGATATGCTAACACATCCTCTAAAGATATCCCCTTAACTAGTTCATCATTTTGCAACAAACTTTCAATCTCATTCTGGACTTCAGCGATTCTAGAGCTACAATTATTATATCCAGAAACAAAACTCCCCTTGGAAAGACTTACTCCCACAATTCCAAGTTTTATAGCTTTTTCAGCTAACTCCCAATATTTAGGATCTTGGTAATGATAAACGTAATTTTTCAAATCAGTAAGTTCATCATTTTTTAATGTGGCTATTCTTTGAAGATGAGAAACGATTTTTCCCTGAACCTCTTTTAACTTTTCTAACGAAGCATGTGCACTAAAAAAGTTCATATCACAAGCGCTCTGACTAAAAAGCACATTCAAGAATTTTTCTTGTTGCAAAAACAAATTATCTTTGCTTTCATCACCATTTGCACAAGACACAAAAGATTCATTACTTGCATTCATCGAAGAAAGAACGTTAGATAATAATCCTTCTCTTTCAAGAATGAATGATGCCCTAACTTGACAACGCATTTCGCAAAAGTAAGAGTCAATTTTAGCATAAAGTTCCCCAAGTTCTACCTCTAAATCGTTTACTTCAAAAACATCTTTTTTCTTTAATTTACCAAATAAATTTTTTTTAGATCTAATAGTCTTAATAGCTTCAGATATTTCTTCACACCTAAAAACATAACTGCAAACAATATCTATTTGAGATGCTAGATTATTTTCATAGTTTAAACACTTATCGTAAATTGAAGTTTCATTCTGTGTTGGAATTAACATAGCATCTTTTTCTAAATACTCAAAAACAGAATTATATTTATCTTCTTGTAGAACTTTCTCTAAACCATCCTTATTAGCTTTTAATTCCTCTAATTCACTGCGTAACTCCTTCAACCTTGATAAAACAGGTTCCCCACAAGCTGTTAATAGTTTACCATATGTTAATGTCCTATCAGACGACAAAGCACGGATACGATTCTTTATATAATCGCGAGCATCATCAAAATCAGCTTCCTTGTAACTTAACTCCACTAATTGTTGAGACAAGACAGATCTTTCTTCCTCGCAAGCTATTAACTCTTCCTCTATCCTTTTCATTCTCTCACTTTGTTCAGGAAATAACTCTTCTCCTTTTAAATATTGCCCATACTCTTCTTCCATGTGTTGAAAAAAAGTTCCTTTAAGATCTTCGTCTAAAAGAGCACTCTTAAGCGAATCATCTAAACGAATAAAAAAATCAGTATTTTTACAAATTTGAACACGTAACTCTTCTATAAATTTTTGTACATCACTACCCAAAACAGCACCAACACCATTATGATCAAAGAAGAGATTAACAGCTGTTTTTAAGGCCTCTGATTTATTAGCAGACATCCCAACAATTAAACGATAACTCCAAATTAAATCTACAAGTCTTGAACATATTACCTCACCATCAATAACTTCTTTAAACAATTTAGCCAATTTATCTTTAGTATATTCATCACTAATTATTAAATCACGAACAATATCTTCTGCCTCATAATTTTTTAGCTCAAAAAATAGCCCAGCTCCACCTTTTTCATATATAGTCCTATCGCAAGCATTATTTCTTTTCTTTATTTCATGACATTCTCTTTCATCATTATAATCATTTTCTAACTTTTCGACTTTGCCATCTATAGCACGTATTTTATCTAAAATACTCTCTTTATCTTTATCAATATATGTCTCTAAATCTTTTTTACTAAAAGCGTCAATAAGTCTATCATCTAAACTATTTTTGACAAGTACTTTAAAATTATTTACAAAATTATATTTTTTAGTAATATCGTTAAGAAATTCTTCTGGAAATCCCGAACTTTCAGCAACGCTAAGAGTATGAGATATCTGTGATGCTAGCTCCTCCAAATACTCTAAATAATCCTCAAGGACACAACCAGGATTTTTCTCTTTAAAATCCTTTAAATTTAATATTTCCATTTAATATTTTCTCCCCCATATAAAAATTTCAAGCCTATTGTAACAAAATCAATATAAGAAGTCATAGCTCTACACTTCCCTTTTTGCATATTTTAAAACACCATTCAAAGAAACATCAGCCTCTTCTATTCCTTGCAACATATCACAATATGCTAACGCATCCTCGTATGATACTCCCCTTACGATAGCCTTGCTTCCATCTAAAGCCTCATCTCTTCTTTGCTCACTGATTTGCACCTGTTTAAACGTATCTTCTAACTTATCCTCAACATTTTCCCTTGTTAAACCGCTAAAATCAATACCCGCCTCACAGGCAAGCTTAATTAAATCATCCGAAACTGGTCTACTAACAATTTTAATTAATCGCATGTATTCCTTACTTTTATTCTCCTTAAGTTTTTGCATTGCATTGATAAAAAGAGTTTGTAGACTATCCAAGATTTTCAAATCGTCTCGCGTTATTCCAAAAGAATAAAATTCTCCATCTTTAGAAATAGTAAACAACTTATCTAAAAGATCGTTATATTGACCTAAGCAAAAATCAAATGTCTCAAATTTCAAATTACCCCAATCAAATGTCCCTATTCTACAACTTTCTAGATAAAGAGCATACAACCAATTATCCATATCTAAACCTTGTTTATTTTTAGGATTAAAGATCTCTTCAAAAGAATTAACTTCTGCTTTAAATAAACCATTCGAACCAGATTCTAATAACATCTCTGTTTTCAATTTTTCATAAGTAGAATTTATTAATTCTTCATATTTTCTTCGATATTTAAGAACCTTTCGATCATATGAATAAAAGAAATTAGCACGGCTTAGAAAATCTTCAATCTTTCTTTGACAAGTAGTTAATCGTATTATTGCATCTCCCAAAATCATGCATTGTTCTTTTCTTCTAAGTTCCATAATTAAGGCATCATCAATTCTTCTACTCAACAAAATTTCATCCTCATGGCCCCTTATTTTCCTTTGTGCATCCAAAGTTTCATAATCATCATCATAAAAAGAATTCAACATTTTTTCAAGAGTAGCTACCTTTTCCTTAAGTCTAGTAACTAAAGATTCATAATATTGAGCATTTAATCTAACACTCTTTGACATATTCGAAGTTAAAGTATTCAAATTTGTATAAGATAACGGCACCTTCTTTTTTCTTTCTCTAATTTCATTTTTAAAGAAATCTTCTAATTCTTGTGGAGAATCAAATACATGCTCAAAACTTTCCACTTTATGAGCTAAATTAAAGAGTTCCTTCTTCTTTAAATTAAGTTCACTCTCAAGTTTCATTATCTCATTAGCTGTTTTATTTGCCATTTTAGGAAGAAAATCCCCACCATCTAAATATATTTGGTAACCTTCCTTCAACTGTCTAAAAGTTTCCCCATTCATATCTTCGCTTTGAAGCTTAGCACGCGTTGTGTCGCTAAGGGATTTAAAGAATTCCGAGTTAGAACGCGATTTCCTTTGAAGTTCCATACAAAACTTTTCTTTTACATCTGTTGGAACTAAAACATTATTAATTTTTTCTAAAATACTCTTAGTAGTCGCCAATCCAAACTCTACAAACTCTAAACCTTCATTAATTTGACGAATATCAATTATCAGCTTCGCTAATTCCCAAGCTTTATCCGCTTTTAAAGATGCACTCTTAAAAATTTCTACAAGATCATCATCTGCAAATGTTTCTTTATCGTTAATAAGCTTTTTAATAAAACTATCAGCATCCATAAATTCATCAAAAAATGCCTCAGCATTTGAACTATAAGATACTCTACTCCATTCATCTTCATCTAGTTCTAACGAATACATTTTATTAGCATTCGCAATTTTTGTTTCAAGAGCATCACACTCATGTAAAACTTGCTGATACTTTGAGACAAACATCTGCTTAACACATCTAACATATTCGATAACCGCATCATAGTTATCAACAACATTGGCATTCTTAAGTGCCACATCTTCAAATGAATTTCTTAAAACAATTTGATATTTTTTAGCAAAGTTTAACTCCTTGCTCAAGCGTGCCTTTTCCTCATCATTATTTTTTGACTCATCTGCCTGTTCCAAATTTCTTTCTAATTCAGAAACGTATTCATCAACATATTGTAAATAACCAACAATATCATCCTTATTAGGCCAATTTTTTAAACTAACTAATTCCATATAGTCACTTCCCCAGCCGCTATTATATCATTTTACATTAAAAATTAAAATCAATTCATTACTCTTTTAAACATTCTCTCAAGTTCATATTTAGTATAGGTAATAATCGTCGGCCTGCCATGTGGACAATTATATGGATTATCACACAACACTAAATCATCTAGCAACGTATCTGCCTGCTCTAAAGTTATGGCTTCGTTTCCCTTAACACTCATCTTACAAGCCATAGTAGCAGCAATATGATCATGAAACTTAACTCGATCAAACAAATATTTTCCCTCAATTATAATGTCAAATATCTTTCTTGTACTCTCGGTTTCTAATCCCGTTCGCAGCCAAGTAGGATGCTCTTTTACAATAAATGTATTAATACCAAACTCTTCTAATTTAAATCCCAACTCTTCTAACACTCCTATATTTTCTTTTATCTTCAAATATTCACTAGATGAAAGCTCAATAGTAATAGGGATTAACAAAGTCGTAGTATAAATTTGCTCTGATGCAAAAGCATGCAAGACTTTCTCATAATTAATTCGCTCCTGCGCTGCATGTTGATCTATTAAATACATTCCCTCATCATTTTGAGCAACAATGTATGTCCCAAAGACAACCCCAACAGAATACAATTCCAGCTTTTTTATTAAAGAATTTTCTTCTCTTTCTTGACTAGACTCCTTGACTTCTTTAATAACCTCTTCATAACTTTTTTCTTTTTCTGGCACTACTTCTAAAAAAGATAGACTCGTCTGTTCATTAAGAGCATTGTAAGGTTCCTCCTCTTCATGAACCTCGGGCATAGCTATTTCATTATAATACGTATCAGGCACCTTAACTTCTATTTTAGGCACTAACAGAGTACTCTTTAAAGCCGACATGACGCCCTCACTCAGCATCTCTTTTAAACTATCAATTTTAGAAAACTTAATATCCTGTTTAGTAGGATGAATATTAACATCAATAAGCGTTGGATCAGTTTCAATATTAATAACCACAACTGGATACTTTATATCTGGTTTAAAAGTACTATACCCGTCATTAATAGCTTTATTAACCTCACTATTGCGCACGCATCTACCATTAACTAAAGTCGTCATATGATTGCGGTTACTCTTCAAAATACTTGGCTTACATATATAGCCGAATATATCATAATCATCACTACTCATGCTTATCTCAATCATATTAGAACTTACCGAATATCCATATATCTCATGAATCGTCTTAAGTAAATCATTTGATCCCGATGTAAAAAGAACACGCTTACCATTATTAGTTAACGAAAAAGAAATATCTGGATGCGATAGACTAAGTTTTTCAATAAATGATGTAACATTAGCAAGCTCTGTTGTATCACTTTTTAAATACTTTAATCTAGCTGGCGTATTATAAAACAAATCAACAACAGAAATAATCGTTCCTACTCGCGCATCACTTGCTTCATCTATTACTATCTCTCCACCCTGTAACACGATATGCGTTCCAACACTTCCTTGACTAGTTTTCAAATCAATCTTAGAAACAGAAGCAATACTTGGTAATGCCTCTCCTCTAAATCCTAATGTATTGATAAAAAATAAATCATCTTCTTTTAAAAGTTTGGAAGTTGCATGTCTTTTAAAACAAAGAAGGGCATCATCATGCTCCATCCCTATTCCATCATCACTAACTTTAATTTCCTTAGTTCCTGCATCAATCAAATCAACTTCGACGCACTTTGCCTTAGCATCAATTGAATTTTCTACCAACTCTTTTACAACCGAAGATATGCGTTCAACTACTTCTCCAGCTGCAATTTTATTAGCTAAATTTTCACTCATTACCTGAATTTTATTCATCTTTTCCCCCGAACATACTTTTCCTAACCTCAATGTGTTTTAAATCTATATTAGTTGTAATAACACATGTTTTTTTAATAGATATAAAACCAATTCCCAAAATGACAAGATCAACCCCACCTAAGACTTCAATAGAATTAACTAAGCCTGGTGCTGCCTTAAAATACTTCTTTATCGCCTTCTTAGCAGTTAAATTTGTATAAAATGTTATTGGTGTATCGGCATCAAATTTAAAAAAATACGTATTATCAAGAAGTGAAATAGTTTCACATTCTTTCATATTAAAATTATAAGCAGTAATCAACTTCCCCGTCGTATCATCATTTAAAGAATTATTGATAATAAATCCTGGTGAATCAATTAGTGTCAAATCGCGACTTAATTTAACTCTTATAAAATCAAGTGTTGTATTAGCCTTATTATTAACCGTTGTCTTACTAACTATCGAACCAGATATATCAATCAAATCATTAATAAGTGTCGATTTCCCCGAATTAGAAATTCCCAAAATATAAGCTTCATGAATATTTTTACTCTCCAAATAATTATACACACTTTTAGCTCCATGCGAGTTATTTCCACCCTTTAAACGAATTGGATCCTTTATTCCATAATAATTAGCAATAAATTCTCTAACGCGCTCTTGATTAATATGTTTAGGCATCAACTCACATTTATTAACGATTAACACTTTTTCTTTTTTTATTGATTTAAATATCTCGACAACTTCTTTATTTAAATTCAAAAAATCCACTAAAAATATAACAAAACGATAATCCTTATTAATCTTATTAATTATTTCCTTTGCCTCTTTTGGCGTCGTTGCCGCTCTTTCTTCACCATAATGGATCATTCTAAAACAACGCATACAATAACGCGCATCTTCACATTTCGCTTCTGGAACATAGCCAACTTGATTTTTATCCTTTGTTTGAAACTTTGCACCACACCCATAACATATTTTATTCATAATATCTTCCCCTTTTAAATAAATCTTTAGCTGTTAACTTATTAATTACCATATTTTCAATCTTGCGATTTAATTTTGCAACTGCAAACTCATCAGCACTAATCGGATTAACAAGCACTGATGTAAAATTCATTCGATTAGCTCCCCATATGTCAAAAAACAACTGATCTCCAATACAAGCTATTTCAACATCTTCATAATGGAACAAATTAATAATTTTCTTATACTTGCGTTTCAATGGCTTAAAAGACAAATAGCAAGAATCAACACACAATAATTCCTTAAAAGGCATTACCTCTTTTTTAAAGTTATTGCTCATTACAATTAATTTGAAACCCATATCTTTTAAATCTTCAAATAAATCTTTGACTTTTCGCGAAGGTGTCTTGATCGACTCTGCCTCTAAAGTATTCGACAAATCGAAGATTAAACACTTAACTCCACTCTTCTTCAAAGCTTTATAATTAACATCATAAATACTCTTATAATACTTATCAGGCACCAATTTTTCAAACATAAAAACACCTTCCATATTAAATTAATTTTACCATAAACAATAAAAAAATAATAGGTTCTTTTTAGAAGAGCACAAAAAAACAACGCATCATTTTCAGATACATTGTTTTGCTCTTTCAAGACATTAATTTCCTATATGGATTGACACAAAACTTTAATATCAGGCTTTTTCCTCTCATAAATAGCTAATAGAAAACCAATCACAATATCTTCTGACTGAATAAACTTCTTTTAAATGCAAATACCATCCAAATATATATAACATAATTTTCTAGAATTTTTTTAATATTTAATTTCGTTTTACTAAAAAGCTAAAACGAGGCGTGCGCTGACGCCGCTGTAGGCATCACCAGTGCCCCTATCGAAGTAGAACTGGCCTGCAACGGAGCCATAGTAGTAACTGCTGCCGCGATAAAACCAAGGGTAGGAAGAGTCCACAAAGCTCAAATAATCATCATACCAGTTGTTATAATATGGATTGCTTCCATAAAATGGTCCCATCTCTCCTGTTGCATCTCCTAAGATTCGGTTGCTATACGTTGTTATTCCACTATTACTTGCATACACATCTATATATTTACTATAGGTATTTCTTATTTCAGTTAATGAGAGCCCACTACTCCCTACAGTTCCATCTAGGTATCCAGCTACATATTCCCAAGACCCACCTGACATATCATATATCCCAGTTATATTACCAGTCGTTGAAGCTAGATATCCTGTTTCTGTATTATATGGTTGATTATTTGTTGTACTTTGTCCTGCATCTTTTGTGTTGGCTGCATATCCTGTTAAATAGTTTGAATTATTATTTATTCGCACCTCTGTATTTATTCCATGTTTAGAATGACTTAAATATGCTACTGCACCCCCATTCTGTATTTTTCATCATATGCGAATCTAATTCACGATTATAGTTATACATGGCTTTAAAGAAATTGCCTACCGAATTATTACACCATGAGTATACAATTGGTTTTACCTGTATTTTGGTTGGATCACTTGAATTTACTTCCGAGGATGCTATACTTGTTGCTCCTTTATAACCTGTTTCAAACTTTCCTATCTACATACCATTCACATCAAAATTAGTGAAAGCTGGATGCGTTAACCATTCCCCATCTTGACTTCCTGTTGATACTGGTATATCTTTACTCTCAAACTCAATCTCGATTTCTTGAGCTATACTCTCAGACAACTTTGTGGTTGTTCCATCTGCCTGATTAGCATGGAATAACTTATATCGATATCTTGGTATCCATACGAAATATGATTCTATATCTGATTCAGAAATAACATCTCCTACATTATAGTTTTTACTTGGACTATCAACCAATATTACTGCATTAGCCCATTCTTTATTTGTATAATCATACCATTTTTCATCGGTATTAGCATATGTTACTACTCCTGTATTATCTAAAGTTATTGGAATCAGCTCTTTTGATAACTCAGGCTTAGCTCCATTTATTACACCATCTTCATATAAATTATCAGGTGTTATTACACCTGGCACTTCTCTTTCTTCTGGTGTTGCTACTAACTCACAAGTGAAGGTTCCAGACTTTTCTTCTATTACTACACTTTTTAACTTTATTTTTACTTCACCAACTTTAACTTCATTAGATGCCAGAGTAAATTTATCGGGTTCAATTGTCACATCTACTAAATTAGATAAGGTACTTGAATTATCATTTAGACTACAATTAATGGTTACATCTGCATCATACTGAGTATTCTTGTTCTTTACCCAGAATGTTAATATGGCCTCTTCATTCACTGCACTTATTTTCTTGGCATCATAGGTCATTGTTTTTCCATCTTCACTTATGGAAGACTCCCCTTCTGTCTTAGTTTTTATGAATACAACATCATCTAAGAATGTATTATTAAAACCGATGTTTAAAGTATTATTTATTATTAGATTTGTTGCTACACTGGCAAAACCAACTACAAGTAACAATATAATTAAAATTAGCAGACTCTTTCTTCTCATGAACATGCTTCCTATTCTTCTAATATTGTATCATAAAATTCATTTTGCTTACAACGATTATGGTGTAGTATTTTGTCAAAAAACGCCTTCATTCATCATCAAATAAAATAAAAAAAGAGAACCTAACGTTCTCCAATTAACATTTAACTATTATCTCTTGTAACTTTTGAAGGCAAAGTCCCGCGAGTAGGATTTTTCCCCTTTACCTCTTCTTCAGTATTATCTTTTTGATCTGCATTTGGGTCACTAACACCATTGTCTTCTGGCGCTGTCAAATCACAAGTTCCATCGACGCCCCATACATCAGCTATCTGCATAACCTGATCAACTAAAACTGGCAAAAAGAACAATAAAGCCGCAAAAAAAACTCTCTTACCAAAACGTGTCGCAACCTTCTTCATTTCCGCTTCAGCATCACCCTTAGCAACAGTCTTTATAACATCTCCTATTGACAAAGCAATACATAAACAAGGCGCTGCTATTTGAAAAATCTTTAACATACCATACAAATCTTTAGTTACATCTGGCCCTAAAGGACACCACGCCATAACATCAGGCATTAATAGACATGAAAACAAAATAATAGTAGCTAAATAATACACAAAATTCTTACTCTTCACATTAACCACCTATCTAAATTATAGATGATATCCTCACAACTTACAAGAAAAATCAACTAAAAAATGTTACTCGACAGTAATATACTCTGGTTTAACCAATGAAAGTGGCTTTGCACTTTCCGAACTATTTTCTAATTCTTCTTGCGCTTCATCGTCATTATTAACCCGATCAAGATTATGAGCTAAATTATGATACTTATTGCCATCCTCAACAATTTGCACTTTTCTTTCCCCTCTAGATGTATAATCAGATGTCCAAGAAGCCTTAAATTCAACATAGTCATTAACCCTAATCCCCCTATAAATTGCATCATACATTGCATTATATATAGGTTCTTTTAACTCTGGGTTCGAATTCGCAAACGCCTCAGCACGTGCTGCATTCCATACTTCAAATTGTCCAAGAGCCGAAACAACATCAATAACATTCTCTACATCATATCTTCCATCTTCAATACGATTTAAAATAATAGAAATAACGCCTAAAGCATCCGAATAAGTTCCATTACACTCATGTGCAACTACATCATAAACTTTTAAAAAATCTTCTTTACTAACTGGATAAGTTGTATTATTAAATGTTAAATGCAACCCTCTACTTATCTCGTCATTGCTAACTCCCATCTCTTCACTACGCACACGTAACTCTTCAAGTTCCGGATCACTAAAAACAAATGTCTCATCTTCACTTCCAACAATTCCTATATCCGTATTAACATTAACAAATGTCGTATTAGTTACCATAAAATCAGTATTATCACTAACATTTAAAGAAGCAACATTAGTTCCATAATCAACAACTTCTAAAGATGAAGAAGCTATATCATTACTAAGTGGCATAATATCATCTAGATTCACTTTTGCTCGCGCAATAGAATTCGGATTATTTCCACTTTCTAAAGATTCCTCAAAAGCTAACAACTCTTGCTCAATTCTTTTTATACACTCAGCTCTTTCACTTCGTAAAGAATCATAATAACGTGCTACCGCATCTCCACCAAAAATACCGATTATTAAAGAAATAACAGCTAATCTTCCATAAGCAGGAAATACCCTATTCTTCTTTTTAGTTAGTCGTGAACTCAAATTACTAGCAATTCTAGACAAACTAAACTTCTCTTTACGCGCAGCCTTTTTATACTCTAAAAAACACTTTTCAAACTCTAAAGCATTAGAAGCACTAACATAATAATCACGATTAGCTTTAACTAATACTTTTTCCCCTTGTCCTTCTAAAAGCATCAAAGTTCCTAAAATATCAAAATATGTAATCTTCTCTTTATTACTTAACGTCTTAACTAATGCATCATCAATTTTAAAAATATCCTCACAAGGATCTTTTAATCTATCCTTAATACAAGCCATCAACTTCTCATAAAAATCAACTTGAACTAACAAACTGATATAATTGTTATAGTATTTTTCTGAAACACTTACATACTTTTCTTTACCATTACAAGTTATCTTTGTCCCACGTTTTCTACCCTTTTTTCTTTGGATTTCTTGCATAGTAGCTAAACATTTCTTTAGGTCTTGCAACATTTCTTGTTCAATAACTTCTAACTTGGCATCTATTTCCCTAAGTTTTTTATTTATCTTGCTTTCTTCGAAAAGATAATCATTCAGCTCATCAAATTTATTATTATCACAAATTCCTACGCCGTCAAATATACCAATATGTCCTAAACCTTTAACTATTTCAATTTTTTCTTGTACTCTTAATATTTCATTTTGCAATTTTTCATCTAAAATAGTTTGAATTTTATTCTTTAATAATTCACTACTTTTTTTCATCTTTTCACTTCCCCATCTAGTTGCTTATTCTCCCATTTTAGGTCAAAATTCCCAAAACACACCCAACTAAAGTACCATAAATCAGCCTTAATTGTCAAGATATAACAACCAAATACTAACACAAATAAGACATATTTTTGACATTTACTTAATAAGTTATTATTAGGTGATTAAATGTTATTTTTAATACATATGCTAAATATGCTTTCTTTTTCTTTAGGTTCTTATTCTATTAATGTATTCCCCAATCCCTTACCTAAAGATGAAGAAGAAAAATTAATTAATGAAATGCTTATGGGAAATAAAGAAGCCCGTTCTAAACTTATTGAACATAATCTTCGTTTAGTAGCTCATATCGTCAAAAAATTTGATTGTATCGACAAAAACAACGATGATCTAATAAGCATTGGCACCATCGGTCTCATAAAAGGTATTGACTCCTTCAAACTCGATAAAAATAATAAACTAACAACTTATGTTGCTCGCTGTATAGAAAATGAAGTTCTCATGTATTTCCGTAGCAACAAGAAAAACAATGGCAATGTCTCTTTAAATGATTCGATCGGTTATGATAAAGACGGCAATGAAATTAATCTTATCGACGTAATAAAATCTAACAACAAAGAAATAAGTGAACTATTACACAATAAAGACAATGTAGCTAAATTAAATCAATACTTTCAAGTCTTAAACAAACGCGAAAAAGAAATAATCACAAAACGATATGGCCTATTCGAAAGTGATGAATTTACTCAAAAAGAAATAGCTGAACATTTAAATATATCTCGTTCATACGTTTCACGCATCGAAAAAAGAGCTATTACTAAGCTCTATCGCGAATTCAAAAAAGAAAAACAAGAACTCTAATCTAAAGGTTTAAAGAAATCTCTAATATCACACTTTAACACCTTCGAAAATTGCCAAAGAGCTCCCATAGATATTGACTGCATATATTTACTACTTTCTATATTCATAATATATCCTAAAGAATATGTACTTGCAATAGCTAATTCTTCCTGTGTTAATCCTTTGGCCTTCCGAATTTTCTTCAAATTCTGTCCTGCTAAATAATATACGTAATTAACGTCTTCTTTATTCAGATTAACCACCTCACTACCATAATTATTCCATATAAAAGCTCATTTATACTTCACTTACTAAGTGAGGTTTTACTATTGTTTTTTTACCATATAAAAACCTCATCTCCAAAAGAAATGAGGTATTTTTTTATTTTTCCCCAATTTATTAATAATCATCAACTCAAAAACGATAATAGCACTACCCAAATAGTATTTATTAAATAGCATAAAAATACTTTCTAAAAATTCATTATCAATTTTCAAGAATATTTTAATAGCACCATAGCCTAAAATACTAACAATAAAATTAATCATTATGATTTCACTCAAATCATGCTTGCTCTTAGTCTTTAAAAAAATTACCCCGGTCAAAATAATTAAAAATATATCAGCTGCATATATAAGATAAATAGTTGAAGTAATATCATACTCACTAAAGTAATTATCAAATTTCAAACTACTATTATAAGAATCGCGAAAAATCTGTTCTCCATCTAAATAAAAGTATTCATTTTTATATTTACTAGTAACATAACGCTTAAAATCTTTCTTTACTTTTTTTAAATCTATTACTTCTAAACAATTTTTATTGCTTGTAGCAAAATTATCACAAGTTTTATTAAGTATGTATTCATATATATTGTTTTCGTTAGCTACCTTTAAAACAAAATTTTTAGATAAAACTGTCAATGTAAATATTGTTAAAAGAAATGTTCCACTAAAAAGTAATCCTAAACCTATATTAATAACTCTCTTCATCATAACCTCTAAAACATTTATGACGACTACTATGGTTCCACATCATTAAAAATCAGTTCTACCTTCAATATACTCATCCGTTGTTTTTAAAAATTCTTTAATATACTTCATTTCAAAATCAACATCAATGTCAATTGGCGAATTAAAATCATACTGCATCAATAAATCCGGAAAATCAAGATGATCAGTTATAGCTCTTTCCCAACAATTGATCACTCCACAACTATTTTCAAGCTCTTTATACCAACTTATATGAAAATCTTGAATTCCCTCTAAGTTATCCATATTTAAAAATCTCTTCTTTGCTTTCTCGATATAATTAGGAGAAAAAAATATACTCGATATATACCCTAATCTAAAGAAATGTGCATCAAAAGACTCAAAAGCATCGACAATATCAAATATAATTGCCGCCATTTTTTTAAAATATGTATGATTAACAACGAAATTTAAAGATATACGACTTATTTGCATTTGAAAATCAGAATTAGTATTAAATAATACTAATGGAGCTTTAGTTACGCCATTATCAGGTAATATTATTGGCTCTCCAAGCTCTGGATATCTCCCCATTAATTCCTTAGAAACATCTAACGGACTAAAATCCTGTTTATCTTTAAAAAACAAAACAATCTCTTTTGTATCTTTCATATACATCACCAACCTAATTGTATCAAATAGTCTATTTATTGTCTATTATAACTAAATTACTTCCCATAATAATTAGTCAACAATATAGCCTTATTTTTAGATATATTATAATTAATCTTAGTCAAAATAGCCTCATTAGATAAAAGACATTCCTTACTCTTTATATAAGTCCCATCAGAAAACCACACAAAATCATCATGATTATTAGAAAAAACATCTTCTCCCATATAATACTTAGGATCATACTCTACTCCTAGTAGATTAAATAATGTTGGCAAAATATCTGCGGTATCTAAAATAGTATCAATATCCTGATGTTGTAAATCTTTCGACCAAATAACAAAAGGTGTCTTTTGTAAATCCTTGCGATCATTAATGGTCTCTTTTTTTTGAGCAACATAGTCAATATCGCTATAACCATATGAATAATGATCACTTGCTAACACTAATACTACATCATCAAGTTTCCCCTCATCCTCTAACTTTTCTAATAAAATATTCAAGAAATTATCCGTATCTCTAGCTAATGTACGATACACAAACTCTTCCTCAGAATATCTCCTCTTATCGACTTTAGGATTAATACTTTTAAATACTTTATTTTCTAAAGTATAATCTAAATGTGCAGAATATGTCGTCATAAAGCTTAAATACTTATCATTCCCTGTAAAATACTCATACAAGGTATCATCTTCGATAAACTCCGAATCTAAAAAATAGTTTTTATGCTTATTTAACTTACCCTCTTTTTGCAAATCATATGCCGAATAATGATTCTCATAGCCAAGTCGCTTATGGAAATTAATACGATTATAAAAATAACCTGAATTAGCGTGAAACGAATTCACTTTATAACCATGATTCTTAAGAATGCTAGCTAAACTATGCGAATAATCAACATCATCAATATCATAAATCGTGTCCTTATCACTAATTGCATACATTCCTGTATTAAGGGCAAACTCTGAATTAATTGTCTGTCCGCCATTAAAAAATGGCGAATAACGATTAGTAAAATTTAAGCCTGTATTCATTAAATATTTTAGTGTTGGCATGGTTTCTTCATCGACAATCCATGAATCAATGCTCTCCATCATAATGAATATTACATTTTTATCTTTTAAAACACCTGTATATTCATTATCCGCTCTCGTCGTTCCATATATCGCATTATACTGATCAATATTAGCCCGCATTGCTGCACGATCTAAAGTAACTAAATTATAAATATACTTAAATATTGCTCGCACATGATATTCATAAAAACCTGAAACAAACATGGCTGAATTAGGATTAGTAAAATTATTATATATGTTCTTAGGATTATAGTTTTCTTGCCAATTGTTATCTTCGACATTATGTCCAAGCATTCCATACGAGATAAGACGAAAACCAAATATCAAAAAAATTAAAATACCAATTGCTAACATACTTCGCTTTTGGATAGCTCTTTGATTACTTTTTTGTAAACGATAATCAAGAACATTCAAAACAACAATGCAAAACACAGAAAACAACACCGTAAAAATCATTCCAAAATTCAAATTCAAAAAAATACTCTTAATGTATTGTAAACCTTCTCCTGCCAAAAATAAATCTGAAACAATCATAAACTTTCCTAGTTGTTGAACATAACAAACCTGAGAAAAAAGCAAAGCCGCCATAAAGACATTAACGATTGAAAAAACTTTAACACGCTTTTCCCTAGGAACAAAATAAATTAACAATAATATCAATAAAATCCACGATAAAGAAAAACCTATCCAAAGAATTCGATAATTAAAAACATTAAAACCAAAACTATCTATATCCAATATACTTCTTGTATATATATCTGCATACATACTTATGGAAAAAAGAGAAACAAACATCATAAGAAATAATATTCTATCCCAATTAAAAAATTTTTTTATCATACTTATCACATAAAAATTATACCACAAAAAAACATAACTATACAAGTTATGTTCCCTTAGTCAATTACCTTTATCGACTCTATAACTGGTTGTTGTTCCTTAGCAACTAATCCGTCCCCATCAATTGGTTTGGCATCTTTAGCTATTTTATCGACAACATCCATTCCATCTGTAACATGTCCAAAAGCAGCATAATCTCCATCTAGAGAAAGCGAATCTTCATGAACAATGAAGAATTGACTACTTGCCGAGTTTGGATCACTACTACGTGCCATAGAAATAACTCCACGTTTATGACTAATATTATTAGTAACACCATTCGAACTAAATTCACCCTTTATTTTTTGTGAACTTCCACCAAAACCAGTTCCCTCTGGATCTCCACCTTGAATCATGAATCCACTTACAATACGATGAAAAGTTAAGCCATCATAAAAGCCCTTATTAACCAAATAAATAAAATTAGTAACTGTAATTGGTGCCTCATCAGCATCAAGTTCTACATTAATAGTTCCATAATCCCTAACTGCTATTTGAATATGATGTTTTCCTTCCATAATTTCCACCTCATCTATCTTATTATCTTTTGGCGACAAATTGCACGATATAATGATAACTAAAGCCACTATACCTGCAACTATCCAACCTGTATACTTCATAAATCATCACCATATCAATTATATTTAATATTCATTCATATGTCAAATACTAACTTTTAATCCATAATTCCTAAGTACTTGCCAATCTCTAATCCTGCCTTTTTTCCGGCTTCCATTGCTAAAATAACCGTAGCTGCCCCTGTTACAGCATCGCCACCAGCAAAAACCGCAACATCGCTTGTTTTCGTTCCATCAACAATAATTAATCCTTTATCATCACATTCTAAATCAATATTTTTTCTTATCAAAGGATTTGCATTTGTTCCAATCGCCATTATAACCATATCCCCTGGTATAACATAGGAAGAATCAGGTATTTCTCGAACACTCTTACGCTTTCCTCCTTCATCAATAAGTTCCATTTTCGCAACTCTCAAACCTAAAACGTGTCCCTCACCATCAACCTCAACTTCTAAAGGATTAACTAAATAATTAAACTCAATTCCCTCTTCATATGCATGCAACACTTCTTCTCTTCGAGCGGGAAGCTCATCTAGACTACGACGATAAACAATTGAGACTTCTCCTCCCATCCTTTTGATTGAACGAGCAGCGTCCATAGCAACATTTCCCCCACCAACTACTAAGCACTTTTTATAAGCATATATCGGGGTTTTAGCGTCATGTTCAAAAGATTTCATCAAATTAATTCGCGTTAAAATTTCATTTGCTGAGAACACTCCTTTCGCCATTTCATTTTTTATTCCCATAAACTTAGGCAGTCCCGCCCCAGTTGCCACATAAATAGCATCATTAGTTTTCTTTAATTCAGAAAAACTAATCGTAGCACCAATCAAGGTATTAAAAACAAAATTAACACCCATTTTCTTTAATTTATCGATTTCTTCTTGCAAAATTCTTTTAGGCAGACGAAATTCCGGAATACCATACGCCAAAACTCCTCCCGCTTTATGAAGTGCTTCATATATCGTGACTTCACAACCATGAAATGCTAAAACAGAGGCACAAGCTAATCCACTTGGTCCACTTCCAATGATCGCCACCCTTTTCCCATTAGAAATAGCATGAGTAGTATCATTAAGCTTATTTTCTAGTGCCCAATCAGCCACGTAACGCTCTAATGACCCAATCGAAATGGCATCTCCTCGAAATCCTTTAATACACATTGCTTCACATTGCTTCTCCTGCGGACAGACACGCCCACATATCCCAGGGAAACTATTACTTTCTTCAATTATAGAAGCAGCACTCTCCATCTTATTTTCTTTAATAGCTTGAATAAACTTAGGTATTTGAATATTAACTGGGCACCCCAAAACACACCTAGGATTAGCACAATTTAAGCAACGACTCGCCTCAGCTACAGCTTCATCGCGATTATATCCCAAATTAACCTCTTCAAAATTGTTAACTCTAATGCTACTATCTAACGTACGCATTTTTACCTTATTCATGACCTTTACACCCCTTATGTTCACCTTCCAAAGACTTTAAATAAGCTCTTCCTTCTTCTGTTTTATAAAGATTCATTCGTCTAATAGCCATATCAAAGTCTACTTCTTCCCCAAAAAACTCTGGCCCATCAACGCAGGCAAATTTAACTTTACCATCAACCATAACTCGACAAGCTCCACACATACCAGACCCATCAACCATAATCGGATTCATGCTAACAATCGTTTTTAAGCCTTTGCTCATGGCTTCCATAACAACATGTTTCATCATAACAACTGGTCCAATTGCAACACAATAATCATACCTTTTACTTATATCTTTTAAAACATCTGTTACAAATCCTTTAATTCCATAACTGCCATCATCTGTAGTTATAATCACCTCATCTGCTATATCTTTTACTTCATTTTCTAAAATAATAGAACTCTTATTTTTAGCACCATATATTAAATCAACAGAAATCCCCTTATCTTTTAAATATTTCATCTGTGGAATAACGGGAGCAACTCCAACACCACCAGCCACAAATAGCACCATACTTTCCTTTAAATTAGCCTCATTTTCAATAATCAATGCACGATTTCCTAAAGGACCTAATACCGCATACAAATTATCCTTAACTTTAGTGAGTTCCAGAGTTGATGCCCCAACAACCTGATAAACTAACTTAATACTACCCGACTTCTTATCATAATCATAAATAGTCAAAGGAATGCGCTCTGAATCCTCATAAGCCATGACAATTACAAACTGCCCTGGGATAGATTCTCTAGCAATTTCCAAACATTCTATTTCAAGTAAATACACACTATCATTTAGCTTTTCATTTTTCAATACTTTATACATTATCGTATCACCTAGCAACATTTTATCACAAAAGAAAAAGAATAACACTTGATTATTCTTGACAATTAAACTTTGACA
The DNA here is from genome assembly GCA_950097225.1 of uncultured Bacilli bacterium. Classification (GTDB taxonomy): domain Bacteria; phylum Bacillota_I; class Bacilli_A; order RF39; family UBA660; genus CAG-582. The sequence continues at coordinate 59,740 of CATNCE010000001.1, read as the reverse complement.
ACAACATTTTCTGTTGTCCAGGAAGAGGGACGATCGCTGCCTTGTAAATTCAAAATCCATTCTTGAGATGCAATATCTTTTACATAAACTTTAGCATTATCTGGCATCCCAAAAAACATATTACCTTCAAGCGTTACATTGCTTGTATCAAATTTACTTATATCCAAACTTGCTAAACTACTACAATCAGAAAACATCCCACTCATATCTGTTACATTGCTGGTATCAAAATTACTTAAATCCAAACTTGCTAAACTTCTACAATAAGAAAACATACCACTCATATTTGTTACATTCTTCGTATCAAAATTACCCAAATCTAAATCTATAAAACTCCAACAATAATGAAACATTTCACTCATACTATTTACATTACTTGTATCAAAATTACCTACATCTAACTTTGTTAAACTACTACACCCGTAAAACATAGAACTCATATTGCTTACATTGCTTGTATCAAATTTACTTAAATTTAAACTTGTTAGCATTTCGCAACAAGAAAACATATAGCTCATATTTGTTACCCCACTTGTATCAAAATGTTCTAGCCCAACAATTTCTTCTAATGAACTAAATTGCAAAAATAAATTTGATGAATCAGAATTGGCTTTTACACCTGTTTCAGATTGTATATATAAATCATAGAGATGCTTTCCTCCATAAGGTTTCTCATTAGCAACTAAATAAGCCATAACTTTATTTGAAGAATTTTCAGCACTTACATCAAATATTAGATCATCGCTTGTTTCATGAGATGTTAAAGTGTCTTCAAAAACCACCTTTGAAATCATATACGCATATTTCCAAAAGTCTACTGAACTTGGGACAAAATATCCCATATTACTTTCATAATAAGATGAAATACTTTTTATAGTGCCAGCTTCACTAAAGGGCTCTTTTTCGGGTTCCGTATATTCATTAGCTAAATTATCTCTTTCAATTGGTGTAGAAACTAATTCGCATGTTAAAGAGACTTCTTTACTCTCAGTTAACACTTTTATTAACTCTACTTCAATGGTTCCTTTTTTACTTGTTCCAGCTTCAACTATCATTTCACTTGGATTATTTCTTACATAAACGTACTCACTAGTATTACTACTTATACTACAATTTACACTTACATTTGCATCATAATTTCTACTTGTGTTCGCTACCATATACTCTAATGTAGTTCTATCATTTAGATCTAATAACTCTTTTGACTCAAACGTTATCGTTTTCTTATCATTACTTATTAAACTATTATCTTTTCTTCCATCTAAGATAGCCTCAGTAAATATTATCTTAAAGTCATCTGATTCGCTTATTAACAAACCACCATTTAATACTAGTGTTGTTGTTACTGCAGCAAAACCTATTACCAAGATCAACACTGATAAAATAACAGCTATTCTTTTACTATTTTGTGTCATATCATATCACCTTTTTTTGTTTATAACTAAACATACTTCCCTACTATAATTTAATCATACCCCCCCCCCGAAAAAATCAAGGGTTTTGTTGAAAAAAGGAACAATTTGACACGTTTTGCAATGACAATGTGTAATGATAAACTAAAAGTAGACAATGACAGATATTATGTAGACAACAAAAAAAGATGACTATTCAAACTAGTCATCTATTCTTAATAATAAATCGATCAAATATAGCAAGCATAACTGGCAATATTAACAATATAAGCAAGGCTGAAGCAAAACATCCTTTGGATAAAGTTAAACATATTTTAGCAGCAATAGCCGAAGCAAAATTACCAACAACCAGTGTTACAATTACTAAAATAGAAGATGAACACAAAATAGTATGTATCGAATTATTATAAGCACTTATAATGGCATCTTTTACATTCTTCTTATCCTTGCGAGCTTCTAAATAATATGAAGTATACACAATCGCGTAATCTATCGTTGCTCCCATTAATATACTCTGAACAATTAAAAGTGAAATAAAATATACATTTGATCCTGTTAAAGACATAAAGGCCATCGTTATATACACTGCACATTGAATAATTAATATTAAGATACAAGGAATAATTAGGGACTTAAATGTCACTGCTACTACCACAAATATCGCTAACATAGTTAAAAGTGTTATAAAATTAAGTTCCCCATTAAAGCTCTCATTCATCTCATAAGCCATAGAAGACTCCCCAATAACATAAATCCCCTTCCTATCTAAATCATCTTTTAACCTAGCAACAAATGAAAACGTATCATTTCCTTCTTTAGAATACTTAGTATTTAATACAATACGCGAATAATGTTCTCCAACAAGTTCTTGTTTAGCCTCATCTATTCTACTAGCTCCATCTGTTATCTTATTTTGCATATCATCACTAATGAAATCCTTAAACATATCCCTTTTTATTACATCATCACTTATATATTTTACCAAAGTTTCCAAACTAAGTTTCATATGCTCATCAAACTCATTTGCTGAAGCATAATATAAATAAACTAATCTAACCAAATTAACATCTAAATCATCAGTTAAATTAGCTAAAACAGCATGCGTTTGTGTTGCACTCATACGCTTATTATCCAAAGATAACTTCATTATCTCATTTATCGTCTTAACAGCATTCTTATCTTTTTCTTTAAAGTAACTACTAAAACGCTTATCATTCATAACTTCCTTAATAATAAAGTCAGTAAAATCAATTAGATTCATCTTCTTAGGACTTTTCTTACTATCATATAAAGAATAAAGTAACTTAACATTATCACTGCTAATTCCCATAATATCAGCCATCTTTTTACTACTTAGAGATTTTCCCTTATTGACATTCATCATTATTAAATTTACTCTATCTAACGTTGCTAATACATTAGAGTCTATTTTATCCTGAAGTAAATCTTTATTAGTTAAAATAACATTAACAGCCTCGTAGATACTCATTTTAAATTCATAGCCATTAACACTTGCAACTAAAGTATACAAAGAATTAACTACTCCATTATCTAAAGAAAACATTTTAGCAAACTCCTTAGAACTATAAAGAGTATTATTATTAGTACTCCCCATAATCATAACCAATAACTTTAACTTAGCACTATCATCATCACTCAAATATTCACTCCAATCCCTTAATGCCAACTCACATAATTCTAAAGGACTAAGAAGAGTATTTTGATCTAATCCACTATAAACTAAATCTACCAAATTAGGATTAATACTCTTAAATACTTCCCTATGCTCAAAATAACTCATCTTAGTATTATTAATATTATTCTTATTAGTAGCAAAAACGTTTAACTTAGTAAATAAACTGGTATCTATACCCACTAAATAATCTGTATTTTTATTTAGATAATCTACGCCTATAAATATATCTTTAATACTTAATTTAATACCCCTATCAGCATCTTTATAATATAGAAGCATCAATTTATCCATATCGCTTTTTTCTATTCCTAAAATACTAGCTAAATACTCACTAGTATAAAAAGTATTGATATTTTTCTTAGATATAAATGGTAAAAGCATATTAATGTTCCTCTTCATACTAGCATCAATCATACTTCCATACGTCTTATCGGTTATAACTTCCTTATTAATAAAAGTAACAAACTCATCAATCTTAATCTTATTATTTACTTTATCAGCAAAATATAAAACATACAAATTATCGACTAAGTCCTTATCAATACCTAAACTATTGGCCATCTCCTTAGGATACATTTTCTTTTTTATATTCCCCTTATTAGTTAGATCTTCTAACATATGAATATTATCTATAACCTTTTTATCCAAATCAATTCTAAACTCTTCATTAGTCAAGACCTCTTTATTAATAAAATTAACGAATTCATTTAATGTTAGTTTATTATCAATATCTTTATTATAATAATCATAGTAAATTATTTTTAATAAATCATCTTCAATAGCAACGTCTAAACCTAAATACTCTAACTTACCATTTACCTCATCGTAAAATAAATTTTCCCCAATCGTATTGCCATAACACAAGACATTACTAATTTTTTCATCTTCCAAGTTACGACAATAATCAGCCACTACTTCTTCATACTTATTTTCATACACGATAGCTATTTGATTATTCTCTTCAAATACAGCAGCAATTTCATCATTTTCTGTACCCGTATATAGTATATGAAGATTTCCCTTTAATAAAAAACTTACACCAAATAAAATAACAAACAAAATAGCCATTGGATATTTAAGTTTATATACTCCTGAAGCAATAAGATTCATCTTAACATTCAAACTTTTCTTCTTTGTCTTAACAATTATATTATCAAACAATAAAATTAAAGAAGGCAAGACAAGAAAAATACTTACTAAACTTAAAAAGACTCCTTTAGCTAAGACAAAACCCAAATCTTTTCCAATTGTAAAACTCATAAACACTAATGCGAGAAGTCCAACAATAGTTGTAACTGAACTACTTGCTATAGAGCCAAATGCATTTAAAAGTGATTTCTTCATTGCCTCTTCACGTGAACTTGCACGTTTGCGCTCCTGACTATAACGGTTCATCAACATAATTGAATAATCCATCGAAAGTGCTAATTGCAATATTGCTACAATAGAACTTGTTATATTAGAAACACTACTAAAGATTAAATTAGTCCCCATATTGACAAATACTGCTAAACCAATAGCATACAAAAATAAAAATGGTTCAATATACGACTCACACATAATTATTAAAATAATCATAGCACAAACAATTGCTAAAATAATAATTCCCACATGTAATACTGGTTTATTCCACTCTGCTACACTCCCGCTCATATAGATTTTATAATCATCATAATTTTTTACAATATTATCATATACCAGGCGAGCATTTTTTCCTTTTGCCTCATCGTCAATCGTAAGTACATAAAGAGTATAATTATCCTTATTGTAATTGCTAGACTCATCATATTTAACTTCCAAAACATGTTCCATTTTTTGAAGACTTTCTTTTACAAACATCTTGTCATCTAAATCTTCAAACATTAAATTAAGATCACTTGTACTACTACTTCCAAATTCTCTTTCCATAATATCGCTGCCAATCCTCGTCTCAGAAGAACTTGGCAAATACTCCATCATATCGCGATTTATATTCACATAACTGCTGATAAATAGACAAAATAAAGCTCCAATTGTAAAAGTTATTAGAACTAAATATCTTTTATCAACTATGAAATCAACTATTCGTTTTTTCATGTTATCATTCCTTTCAACCACAAAACATTATATGCAAGAAAGAAGACAAAAAACAGCACACATTTCGCTATTATGTCTAAATTTAGACAAAGTAAAAATTATTGTCTATTTTTACACTGTCCAATATAAAAGATGTTATTTTAATGCTATAATATTGCCTAAAGGAGCAAAAAAAATGAAAGTAAAAAACCTTAACGCCTCTTCACGCAAAACAAAAAAAGCTATCAAAGAAGCTTTTGCTGTTCTCATGTATGAAAAAAAGACTCTTTCTAACATCACCGTTAAAGAACTCGTTAGCATTGCTGGCATCACACGTTCTTCTTTTTATACGCATTATGATAATATTTATGAAGTAGCAGGCGATATTCAAACTGAAACAATGGAAATACTTCAAAAAAATATTGAAGACTTAAAAAGCACTAAAGACTTTGATCATGCTTTAGATGCTATAACCGACTATTTAAAAGAAAATGAATACATCTATTCCATGATTCTATCTAGCCCTGAAGCTATCATGTATGCTGATCATATCGTTAAACTTCTACGCAAGAAATTAGATATATCATTTGGTAAAACTCGTCATGAGTTGGATCTCATACTATATACTCATGGCTGTGCCAATCTCTATATCAAGCATTTCCGTGGCGAAACAAATTATTCTCTCGATGAAATAAATGCCTATTTAAAAAATTTAGCTAAAAAACTCTTCTCCTAACTAAGTAGCCCCTACTTAGTTTTTTTCTGGATACTCTTTATCTTTCCAATACCACCATTTGAGTTTTTCCGCATCTCTTACTTCATTTTCCGCATAATAAACAATCATTCTAAAAAGATACAACTGGCATCTGTCAACATTCATCCCCTTTTTTAATGAATCTTTTCTATATAGCTCTTCTGGATCAGCTCCAACTAAATCTTCAACACAAGTTATCCCGATATTCATCAAGCTTATCATCGTTCTTCTTCCAACATTAGGAATCTCTAATAGACTAGTCTTCATAATATCACCCACTTCCACCTTCATAATATAACTAAACAAAAAAATAACAAGTATCCTTGCTATTCAATATCTATTTTGTCTAAATCATCAATAATATCGGCTTGCTGCTCAATTAATGATCTCACTCTTCGCTTATAAGCAACGATATTTCGACGTAAACGTGCTGCATCGCCTTCTAACTTTTCTGCCTTCATCAAAGCATCATTTATTATGCGATTAGCATTTTTCTTAGCTTCTGTAACTATTAAATCACTTTCATTAAGTGATGCTTCCTTATATTTGCTAGCAGCTTCTTCGGCAACAACTACTGCACGATTTAAAGTTGCATCCATCTTTTTATAATGCTCAAGTTCTTTATTTAAGCGATCTATTTCTAAATCTTTTTGCTTCATTTTTGTTATCATGTCATCAACTCTATTGATAACATCATCTAAAAATGCATTAACTTGTATGACATTATAGCCGTTTAAACTCCTATCAAATTTTTTCATAACGCATCACCTAAATACTTAAAAATCCATTTCGTCTTCAATTTTCGATTTAGCTTTTTTTTCACTTTCCTCATCACTTATGCGTCCCTCAACATTAACGTTTTTAGGAGTACATAAATAAATGCCATAACCTAATCTTTGTAATTCTCCACCAATTGCATATAAAGTACCACTTAAAAAATCAATAATTCTTCTAGCTTGATCATTTGTAACCCTTTTTAAATTAACTACAACGGAATTTCTTCTTTTTAAATGATCTGCAATCTGTTGTGATTCTGAATAAGCTCTTGGTTCAACAAGGATCATCTTAGCCCCTGTTTTTGATGTCGTCATCTCAACATCATTATCATAAGATTCATCTTCAGTATCAATTACATCATCATTATTACCTTTTGGAAATAAAGCTTCAGTTATCGCTTTGAATGCCATAAGAAACACCTCCATATATTTACTATATCAATATAATATCATATTTTGTTTACTATAGTAAACACTTTTTAAAGCTCTTTATTAGTATATCAAAAAAAAAGAAATAGTTCACTAAAAAACTATTCTTTCTAACACATAATCTTTCACTTCTGATACCTTCATAGTAATTTGTTCCATTGTATCACGATTACGTAAAGTGACAGTATCATTATTTAATGTTTCATCATCAACAGTTACACACCAAGGTGTTCCAATTGCATCAGCTCTACGATAACGTTTACCAATATTAGCAGTCTCATCATAACTTACCATAAAATACTTACTCAACTTTTCATATACTTCTAAGGCTTTTTCGGAGTGATTCTTCTTTATCAAAGGTAAAACATTTACTTTATAAGGCGCAAGAACAGGATTTAATTTTAATACTTCTCTTGTATCTCCATTTTCTAACTCTTCTACATTATACGCCTCATCCAAAATAGCTAAAACTGTTCTATCAAGTCCATAAGTAGACTCAATAATATATGGAATATATTTTTCATTAGTATCTGGATCTAAATAGTTTTGAGATACCCCTGAGTATTCTTGATGACGAGTTAAATCAAAATCAGTACGATTATGAGTGCCATTGATCTCTCCCCATCCAAAATTAAACTTATACTCTATATCACAAGCCTCTTTAGCATAATGTGCTAACTTTTCATGATCATGATATCTTAACTTATCTTCAGGTAATCCTAAATCCATAAAGAACTTTTTACCATATTCTTTAAAATATTGGTATAATTCTGAATCCGTTCCTTCTTTACAAAATGTTTGATACTCCATTTGTTCAAATTCAATAGTTCTAAATGTAAAATTACCTGGCGTTATCTCATTTCTAAAAGCTTTACCAATTTGTCCAATAGAAAACGGAAGTTTAGCACGCATTGTTCTTTGAACATTTAAGAAATTAACATACTCTCCTTGAGCATTTTCTGGTCGCAAATAAACTACATTCTTTGAGTCATTAGTAACACCTCTTTGAGTTTGGAACATCAAATTAAACTGACGAATATCCGTAAAATTAGATTTTCCACACTTAGGACAAGGAACTTTATTAGCCTTAATATACTCCATCATTTCTTCTTGACTCATTGCATCACCCATAGATGAATTAGTATAATCGTTAATTAAATTATCAACACGATGTCTTGTTTTACATTCCTTACAATCTGCTAAAGGATCTGCAAATGAAGAAACATGACCAGATGCTTCCCATACTTTTGGATGCATCAAAATATCTGCATCAACCTCATAAGCATTTTTTCTCTCTTGAATAAATCTTTTACGCCAGCAATCCTTAATAGTATTTTTTAAGCGACTTCCTAATGGTCCGTAATCCCAAGTATTTGCAAGTCCTCCATATATCTCACTTCCCTGAAATATATATCCATATTGTTTACAAAAATTAACTAATTCTTCCATATTCTTTGCCATATTTATATCTACATTTATAAATTATCTAAATAACTTTCTAAAGCTTGAATATCACTAACAATTCCAAACAACTTCATATCCCTATTAGTAGCAAATCCCTCATTATAAACACTTTCTAAAAATTTCAAAAGTCCTCTATAATAATTATGATAATTAAATAGAATTATTGGTTTATCACTCCACTTTTTCTTCTTTTCATTTAAAATACTAAAAAATTCGGCAAGTGTATTAATCCCACCTGGCAATACCAAGACTAAATCAGCCTGATCATACAATCTTTTAATTTGCTCAAATGTCGTCGGCGTTATCTCATAAGCATCTACTTCCAAGGAATTAACCACAGTTGCATCGTGCACATCAGCAATTGCCTTAACTTTCCCACCTTCATACTTATAAGTCATATAACACTTATGCATCGCGCCAGTATCTAAGCCTCCAAATAACAACTTATGTTGTTTTCGTACTAAAAGTGTAGCAACATCTGTGGCCAAATCGCGATATTTAATATCGACCGATTCTTCCCCTGAACAAGCGACGAAAATCTTCATATCATCCTCCAAAAAAAAGACCAAATACGTATGGGCGAAAATAACTTCGCTGTCCCACCATACTTTGGTCTTTGTATTTCTATATAGCTCCAGGCTTTCCACACCCATCTTTGCTTCATAACCATAATTATAAAACTTTTATAAGTCTTTGTAAATACTCTAAATAACTTTTGTATCTACAAGATTTAACTTATATCCCTCAATTGAGGTATTGTTATTATTAGCATCATCGAACATTTTATAAATTTCTTCGTTTCCTTCAAGGAAAGAATAAATCGATTCAACAAAGAAATTATAACAATCTGTATCAATAAGCCCATCGTCTAAGTCTTTTTTCATACATAAATTAACTTCTTGTAATAAAGGAATAGATTCACTTCCATATGCACAAAGTCTTGCTAATAAATGAATATTATTTCGATTTAACTCATTGCCACTAAGGAAAGACATCGAATCATAAAAACTAACCACCGAATTAGAATTATGTGTAGCCATAAGCATATCATCAATTGTTACTATTCCCTCATTTTTACTAGCATTAACTACACAAGCATTAGCATACAAATAAACTAAAGCACGATCAGTCGTATTATTATAATCTAAAGAAGACTTTTCTTGAACTAAATTAAATAATTTTTCTAGATAAACCTTAGAACTAATTCCCTCTAGAGTTTCTTTCTCAAAATAGAAATAACATTTCTTCTTAGTATCATACCCTTTAACATTATTATCAAATATATTACATCTAAGCTCACACTCATCAGAAATATTGACAAATGCTCTTTGCTCAAAAGAATCCATATACTCTTTATAGATAAGTCCATCCCCATCAGTAACTAGCTTATTATCTAATACCATAGTATCAGAGACATTAAAATAACGATTAATAGTATCAGAGACATTAGCTCCATTAATAACCTCAGTACAAGCCTCTGTACTTAAAGATAAGAAATTAGATATCAATTGATATTTTTGTGCAGATGTAACCTTACCATAATAATTATTATAAAGTTCATCAACAATATAATCCTTGTTATCATTTATATCAAAAATAGTTGCAAGTACAGTTTTCGAAAGTTTATCAGCATTATAGAATTTCGTATTTTTAATATTTTGCATAATCTTTATATTATTCTCTAAAGATAACTCATATTTAGAAATTAATTTAATACACTCTAAGATTTCTTTTGCCAAGCTATCATTTATTGTTTCATTTTCCTTTAATACTTTAGCATAAAGATCAAATAATACTTGTGAGTCTTCACTATAAGCCCTAGCAACTTGATTTTCTAATGATTGATAAGATACTACCTTATAAGCAGTCAATCCTAGTAAGGCAACTATAGCAGAAATTAAAATTTTCTTCCAACCAAAACGTTTTTTCTTTTTCCCGCCAAACTTACGAGATTTTTTAACGCGTTTAGCCGTCATTTTAGCAAGTTTATCCTCTAGTTTTTCTTTATCATCTAGTTTTTCTTCATCTTCTAAATATGAACTATCATCAAATTCTGAATTTTGTGAACAATAAGCACTCAAATCCAAGCTTAAAGTTTGTTCTCCAACTAAATCTGGAGAATCATAACTATCATTTTCAGAAGGAGCAAGTAATTCATCTTCATAAGCAGGTGAAACGTTATCTAACATTGGCTCTTCACTAATTGACTCTCTTAAAGACGAAATATCATTCAATCCTGAATCTTGTGAACAATATTCACTCAAATCTGAATTTAAACTCTCTTCTTCAGAAGAATCATGTAATCCATCTTCATAAGCAGGAAAAACGTTATCTAACATTGGCTCTTCACTAATTGACTCTCTAGTCTCTTCTACTACTTCATCAGATACTAATACACTGTTTTCCTCTACTGGTTCATTAATGACAGGTTCCTCTACTTTTTTTGCGTCTTTTGCATTTTTTCTTTTAGGTGTTTGTTTTAAAGCAGCAGCTATATAAAAAGCCTCGCACTCACTTTCTGGTATCAAAGCTCTCTCTCCTGTTGTATCATTTACCTTATAAAACTCCCCATCTAATCTAACGATTGTAAAATATCTCTGTGCCACTAGTGCTTCGTAGAAAGCCTTCGTCGTTGGTTTCTTCTCATCATAATTCCAAGTATCTAATACATAATATCCATGACGATCTTTTCCCGGTATAAAACGGCTTGATTCTACATAAGAACAAATTTTTTCTCCACCCATATCTTCTATTTTCATAAAAATTCCCCTTAACTGGCGACTATTATACTAAACTTTAACAAAAAAAGCAAATTCTTAAATACGCAGAGGATCAACATCGATATCAAGAGTAATACTCTTATTTAAAACGTATTCCTTATCGAGAAATTCTAATGCTTCTTTTATTTGTTCAGATTTACGATATTTAAGAACAATTCCAAAACGATAGACATTATTAATTTTAAAAGGAGAAGCCGTAGTTGGTCCTAAAATAATAGTCTCATCCGTTAATACACGACGCAAATAAGCTGCGATTTTATTAGCTTCAACAGAAACATCATCATAACTCTTTGAAGATACTTTTAAACTAATCAAATAACAATATGGTGGATATTTAAGCATCTTTCTTACACTCATCTCATAAGCATAATTGCCAATATAATCATGGGTTCTAACAAAATTAAGGGTTTTATTGTCAGGATTAAACGACTGAATAATTACTTTTCCTGGCAAGTCACTTCTTCCGGCCCTTCCTGCCACTTGTGCTAACAAACTAAAAGTATTCTCCCCACTTCTAAAGTCAGGAATATTTAACGACTCATCGGCATTAATAACTCCTACTAAAGTAACTTTTTTAAAATCAAGCCCTTTAGCAATCATTTGTGTTCCAATAACAATATCATATTCATGATTCTCAATAGCGCGAATAATTTTCTCATGAGATCCTTTCCTAGAAGTAGTATCTGTATCCATTCGCACAACTCGGTAAGATGGATATTGTTTTTTGATAAACTCTTCAACTTTTTCCGTTCCAAGCCCATAATCACTTATTCCATCTTCCTTACAATTTGGGCATCTATCGCTTTTAATAACCGTATATCCACAATAATGACAACGCAAATGATTAGACGATTTATGATAAGTTAATGATATATCACAATGTGGACACTTATATGTATACCCACAACTTAAACAAGTCATAATAGTTGAATACCCTCGTCTATTAATAAGAAGCATTACTTGTTCGTCTTTTTCCAAAGTATCCATTATACTAACCTGCAATTCATCGCTTAAAATCAAATTGCGTTTTCTTATTTCCTGACTCATATCGACTATTTTAACATCAGGCAATACAGAAGCTCCTATACGCTTTTTTAACTCCAAATAAGTATATACATCCTTTTTTGCTCGTGCCATGGTCTCGAGTTTAGGAGTTGCACTTCCTAATACTACTGGACATTTGTGATAATCACTTCGCCACTTTGCCATATCCAGAGCATGATAACGTGGATTATTATCTTGTTTATAATTAGAAGAATGTTCCTCATCAATGATAATAATTCCAAGATCATTAATTGGCGTAAATATAGCTGAACGCGTCCCCACAACAACGTGCACTTCCCCATTCATAATTTTTTTATACTCATCATACTTCTCTCCATCAGACAAGCTCGAATGAAAAATAGCTACATCATCTCCAAAACGATTATAAAATCTTTTTACTATCTGGGTTGTTAGAGAAATCTCTGGAACGAGCATTATTGCACATTGCCCCTTTTTGACAACCTCACTAATTAAATGCATATATACCTCTGTTTTACCAGAACCAGTTATTCCATGCAGTAAAAATACTCTACTTTCATCAAGACAATTAACGATTGTTTTAAATGCTTTTTCTTGTTCATCATTTAAAGAATAAGCTTCCTCATCTTCCTTAAGGGGATTAATCCGATACGCCTCTTGTACGCGCTCACATACAACAAAATTATCTAATAAAGCTCGCAAACTAGCCCCATTCAAATCCTTTTTTAAGCACTCCCCATTTCTCAATATATCAATAATTTCTAATTGCTTTTTAGCGGCTTGATGCTTGTGCACATATTCATCGACTAAAGCGCTATCACTATTAAGATAAACATATACTTTTTTCAAACTATAGTCTTCCTTGCTATTAGAAACCTTCATACTAGTAGGTAACATTGTCTGATAAGCGCTTATTAAACTGCAAAAAGTCTTCTCCTGAATATATCTCCCCAAAGAAAGAAGCTCATCATTTAACTTTAATTCCTTAGTAACAACATCAATAATATCTTTAACCTCAATATCCTGTTTTTTATCAGTTATACTCACTACAAAACCATTTATTTTTTGACTTCCAAAAGGCACGCTGACCTTTCTCCCAACTTCAACACTCGAGACTAACTCATCAGGTATATGATAAGTAAAAGTATGATCTAAAGACTTAACCCCATATTGTACTAAAACATTTGCATACATGAGCATCACCTCTTATATTTTATCATAATAATCAACTAATAAAAAAATAATTTTATTAACAAAAAAAGCTCTTTTTATAAAAGAACTCTTTAAATTTTATTTTTGTTTAAAACAAAGACTTAGAGATTTCAATAACAGGGCGCACACCGAGATCGCTAACGTGGTAAACTTCGCGGCCGCCAAAGTAGCCAAAGGAGTCGACTTCCAAAACACTACCATCAGTCCCTCCAAAAAGCGAAGAAGTCCAGTACGATGTTGTATACATGTATTCTGGTGCTCCTGCGAATGTTGGACCTTCTGCATTTCCATTATAATTATATCCGGCTTTACATGAATATTTATTTGGATCACATCCAACACTTTCTAACTCTTCTTTTGTTATTAATCGTGTTGTTTTTATTTCTCCACCTAACTCTGCTAATTTTGTTGCATATTCATCTACATACTCTTTAATTGCACTTATACTATAATCATTTGGTTTTAATTTGTTTTCTTCTGATAATCCTTCATTGGCTTGATTATACTTTTCTTCAGTTGTGTATGGCACTACTCCTGTCCAGGGGAAAACAAAGTCGATATTTCCAACCTCTCTTACATTCCAAACTCCTCCTCTAGCACTTGGATCTTGTAACCCAGTTGGTTTTTCTATTGGGGTAACTATCCATGATCCATCTGCTACTACTCCTCCGACATGCAAATTGTATCTAGCTATCGCTGAAATATTATCTCCTTCGATATTATAGACATAGAATGATTCACTACCTAGGGTGATTAAGTCTCCTACAGATACCTCACCATTATTATCATTATCCTCTGTTATCTCCCATGCACTTTTTACTTTATCAGCTGGTGTTCCATCAGACACTTCTTCTCTTGAAACAGCACTTCCGACTATTTCACAAGATATATTAATATCAGTTGTTTCTCCTGCATAAGCCTTGATTAACTCGATTTTTAATGTTCCTTTTCTAGTTTCAGTTGCTAAGAGATTAGTCTCTTCATCGAACTCATTAGTTATACCCAAGTACTCTGTACTATTAGTACAATTTATACTTACTTTGGCATCGTACTCACGGCTTCCATTTGTTACATCATATTCGAGTGTATATATATCCCCAACCATACTAATATCATAATCAAACACGATATGGGTATCATCCTTGATTAGACTATTACGCTTTTTTCCATTTTCGAATGATGCCGAAAAATACACATCAAAATCTTCTTTATTACTAGCTATTCTAGCATTACCATTTATTACTAACGTAGATGTTACTGCAGCAAATCCAACCACAAGAAATAATACAAATAAAATGCCAATAATTTTCCTACTTCTCATAATATCCTAACCTCTTCTTTCGTTTAAAACCTCGTAGATTTTCTTACTATAATTTAATCATACCCCCCCCCGAAAAAATCAAGGGTCTTGTTGAAAAAAGAGTTAATTCCTAGCCAAATTTGACACACTTTGTGTAATGATAAACTAAAAGTAAAGAGCAATAATTATGTTCTTCCTAAAACGTTTTCTTGAACCATCGGTTCATAAATATCTGCATTATTGCTTATACTTTCCTCGACATTTATTTCATAGTCTTTGACTACACAATGTGCATTTTCATTATCAAAAAATTCTCTTACATTTATTCCGCCTAAAGCTTCCATCGTCCTCCATGAAGCAAGATTATCTTTATCAGCATCCATTAAAACCGTATCTATTCCATACTCTTTACAAATCTTTAAACCTAAATATAAATTTATTTTGTTATATCCTTTTCCTCTTTCTGTAGGACGAATGCTATAACCAATGTGTCCTCCAAACTTTTTCAAGTTTTCATTTAAAGCTAAACGAATATTTATCATTCCAACAATTCGACTATCACTTTCTCTTATTAAAAAATAGGTCCTTGCGGGAACTTTTTCCTCACTAGGCACTCTTGTATAGTCTTCTTCCAACTTTTTTAGCCACCCTTCATAATCAGCTAAATATCTATGAAGTCCTCCAACACCATTAATTTCGGAACTATACTCAAAAAATTCATCTATATAAGCTAATGCTTCCTCTTTTCTGCTCATACTTGGTTCTTCAAAATAAAATTTTTCCATCATAAATTCTCCTTAAAATTATAATAATTATACACCAATAAAAAAGATCAGTAAATTATTACTAAAACTAAAAAAGAGAAATTTTTGCTATTTCTCTTAACTAATAATCCCCATATAGTATTTCCAAGCCAGTATTCTAAACACTAACTTCTCAATATCTTTTTCACTTAATATATCTCTTCTTAAAGCACTCATTATCTCATCATGAGCAGCTTTATAATCAGCAACTAAAATTAAATTATTACCAGCCTGTATTGCTCTAATAAATTTATCTTCAAGATCCTTAGTAGCTCCCATATCTAAAGCATCGGTGACAATTAACCCCGTATAGCCAATGTCTCCCCTCAAAAGATCGTGAACTGGCTTAGATAAACTAGCAGGATTATTTGCATCAATACAAGCAACAATGTTATGAGCAACTAAGACAAACTCTGCTCCTGCTTCAATTCCCATCTTAAATGGAACAATATCGTTACTCATTAACTCTTCAAGTGTCTTATCATCAACAGAAGGTGAACCATGTGTATCACTATTATTTCCATATCCCGGAAAATGTTTTAATGTATAGGCAACACCAGTCCCTTTACTAGCAGAAATAACGGTCTTAGCATACTCTCCTGTTCCACTAGCATCAAGCCCAACAACGCGATCAGTTATATATGATCCTTCAGCAGCCATATCGGCAACGGGAGCAAAATTAACATTAAGCCCTAATCTTTTTAATACTCCACTTTTAACCAGAGTCTCTCTTTTAATTAAATCAAAGCCGCCCTCTTCGTATAACTGTTTAGATAATTTCCAAGCATTTTTATTATTGATATTCGTATAAAATAACTCTGGATATTTGCTCATCTCATCCGTTACCAAACCTGTATTAGAACTAATGCGCACTACTCTTCCGCCTTCTTCATCAACAGCAGTAACTAATGGTACTTTACTAATTCCCTGTTCATTACTAATCATCGTTTTGACGCTTTCCTCTGTTTTACCTAAAAAATCACTTTCAAAATAAGTAAATCCTCCAACATGATAATTTTTTATAGCATCATTAGCCTTACTACTATCATGATGTGCAATAATTAATTGTCCAACTTTCTCTTCAAGAGTCAAAGTCTTCATCTTGTCATATGCCTCATCATAAAATTCCGAAAACACCCCATTATCACGCCATTCAACAGGCATCTCTTCCTCTGGCAAATCATCAAGCGTTTTTACACGATACGGCAACTCTTTAGTTCCTTTTCCTTTTTCAATATAAACATCATTCTTTAATGATATTACTGGACGTACTCCTGATGCGATAGTCGAAACTTCAACACCTAAATATCCATTTCCTTTAGTATCATCGGCATTAACTGCTCCAACAACCACCTTATTCCCATAATTATATACAGTTGGTGACATCGTATAAAATTTTGAACCTGAATACAAATAATAACTTTGATTACTATATTCAGCTCCTGAACGATAAAGAGTAGCGCCTGCATAAATAGCTTCATCACTTGTAAGCAACCCAATTGGATAAGAAAGTTTTCCATTTCCATTGCTATCTAAAACCGTAAAGCGATCGTTGTCTTGGCTACACCTATAAGTAGGACTTGCATCTATTGATTGACTCGCTGTTCGACTTACCGATGCATAAGCAGTTGCATTGGCCCCAAAACCTAACGTCGTATATTGACTAGAACTAAGACTATTTCCTACACCTGGTGTCTCAATTTTTCGTTCATTGCAGTAGACTGTATCTTCTATCATCTTGGCATATTCTGTATTAAAGAAATTATTCTTATACCACTCATCTACAACTTTCTTAATTGCTGAGTCATTTATATTAGCATGAGTGTCATTATAATTATTACTTCCTGGTGTACCATACATATACCCAATATAGGCATTATCGCCTTCACCCGATGAATAAGCAGACGATCCAATATTAACGCTACTACCAGTATTTTTACATTCATAATTAGCATTTGGAACTCCACTATATATTAGTTTTACTCCACCAGTCTCTGTTGTTCTAACTATATTCCAACAAAAACCACCAAATATTACATTATTATCTACCTCACCACGATAAAAATATACAGGTTCCTCAGAATCGGTATTGGTAGTTTCTAAGACACCATTACCATTATTATTAGTTGCTATCTGATTATAATTTACCCCAATATCTGTATCTAAACCACGCGACTTTAACTTCATCATTTGGAATAATTTTGAATTTTTAAATTCATCACTTTCAGCATCTGGCTGATTATCATGAGTATACATCGTTATAAGAGGACGTACCCCACGATTACTATTATTAGTATAACTAGATGAACCAAAGAATAAATCAGAACCAACCAAGTATACCTTTGATGCATCTGTACTATCAACACTTCTAGTCCAATAAGTATAATCCCCCAGCCACTCATAACCAGCTGCCCGGCAATTCTTTTTAACAGCATCACAGCCAAGAGCTTCAAGCTCCTCTTTGGAAATTAAACTACCCTCAATATTTGTAACTTTATATGTTAATTTAAGATAATCGACATATTCATCTACATAAGTCTTAACTAAACTAGTATCATAATTAGGTGAACCTTCTGAAAATTCTGTCGTTCCAACGTATGGAAGACTTCCATCAAGAGTATATCCATAAGCACTCTCATTTTGTTTTCCATAAAGTGGATCGTATTCAGGAATCCAATAAAAATCTGTTCCTGTATTAAATATTTTTCCAACATACAAATTATATTTAGCTAACATCTTTAAAACACCATTATTATTTGATATAACGTGAAAACATTCATCCCCTATACAATACTCGTCTCCCGTTTGTAATAAATCCATATCAAATTTTCCTGGAGTTGTACGTGAAATTTTTTCATAAGACATCGTACAAGTATAGATATTATTATTAATATCTTCTGATTCTAAAATATATGGATCAGCCTTAGTTCCATCTCCATCTAGAAATTGAACTCCCGATTTCAAAGAAATCATTGGCATAGCATAGTATGACTCATCATCTGTTTTTGCCTCCATAAATGAATGATAATAGTTATAGATTATTGCTGAATTATCACTACTCCTAAATTCATATGGTGTCATACTCATAAATTTACGCTCACCAACAACATTTAAATAATAATTATTTTGGACTGTAGTATATTGATTAGATGGTTTATTATAAACTCCTCCAGTTGCTCCAGCAAAAACAAGTTCATCAGCCGTTATTGTTCCAACTGGATAAGTTAAATCTCCATTTCCATTATTTGCACTCACTGTAAAGCGATCATTTTCTTGCCTACATTTATAAGTTGGCTCAGTTTTTAAAGAACGCATTCCAATTCGTCCAAATGGTGCATAGTAAGTACTCTGTAATCCCCAACCAAAAGAAGAAAAATCAGTAGGAGTTTCCGCATTAATATTGGCATAATCATCTAATAATGATCGATCATTACACCAAACAGTATCCTCTAAATACTCGGCATATTTAGTATCAAGTAAATTGCCTTCATACCAAGAATCCAAATATTTTTTTAAGGATGAATCATGGATATTTTCGTGAGTTGCCTCATACGTATCACTTCCCGAACTCCCATACATATATCCAACATAGGCATTATCATCCGTTTTTTCATTCATCACAACTTCATCGACTAAACCAAATGAAATCGTATTTCCCAAAGGCAAGCAACTTCCATTTAATGGTACTCCATTATACAAAAGTTTAACACCTTTAGTTTCCGTTGTTCTAACCATTAACCAACAGCGTCCTGCAAATATAACATTATTAGCGTCAACAGCTCCCCTATAAAAATACACAGGATTACCAGAATCAGTATTACTAGTCTCATAAATAGCATTAAGTGATTCACTACTACTAACTGTATCATAGTCAATACTCTGATCTCCACCTAAAGATGAGTTTTTTAATAAATCATATAAAGTCCCCTTAGCTTCATGTGTAACTGTATCTTTATTAAAAACTCGCAGACGAGCAAGTCCTTTGTCCATCTTTCCAGCCTCAATGCGCATCACACTACTTGCAGGAGCATCATTATCTCCATAAGTAAATGTTGACCCATCATTTATTGAAGATGAACAAGTTACACTGACATCGGCATCATACTGAGTACTCTTATTTAAAACCTCATACTCTAAAGTCGAAACTTCTTCGCCATTAATATCATTATAAGTAAAAGTTATACTCTTCTTATCTTTACTAACTAGCTTAGTACGATTAGCTCCATTTAAAACAGCTCGATTAAATTCAAGTTCGAAATCCCCACTTGCAATAACAGCTTCTCCATTTAATTCCATAATAGTTACACATGTCGCAAAACCAATCATTAGAACCACAACAAAAATTAACACTAAATACTTAATTTCCAACTTTTTTCTGAGCTTCATACCTTATCTCTCCATACTATCATATTTATAGCTTAATTATAAAACTTTCGTCATATTTCGACAACAAAACTAAACACATGAATAGTAAAAAATTTTATAAAAGATAACTTAGCATCAAAAAATACATAATTATTTTAATTTATTTAAAATAACTTGTAAGCTAAAGAAAATAAACATTTGCTTTTGTTATAAAGAAATTTCTTTTTTTAATAAGAATCTCCTATCTTATATCGCTTCAGTTCCTTTAACTACATTTGATTTTTCGGATTTTGTAACAATGTAATGATAAACTAAAAGTAGACAATGAAGAGTATTATGTAGACATTCATTTTATTTTTCCATACAAAAAACTGCTGACATTTTTTATCTGCCAACAGTTTTAATAAGTTAATCTCTATTGTGCAACACTTGGGCATGTAATTTGTTCGCCCGTGGTTGAATTCCGACATATAGAAGTCCCATTATTTTGATCAACACAATTAATGGCAAGAAGACATGCATCCGTTGTGGAATCGATTCCACGCATCAAGTATTTATCAATTTGTTCCGGTAAATATAAACCTAAAACTCCAATTTCTGATGCACGCTTTTTTATCAATTCACGATCTTGAAATGAAATATATTGACGTTTAATACTATTTTTAACAACGACCTTAGCATCCTTAGGATTAACATCTTCGGCGATATCCGCTTTTATATTTACTTTATAAGCTTGCTCATTAGAATATGTCGTAAAATCAATTTGATAATTCCTATTGCGAATAGTTGAAGTATTCTTCATCGTCTTGGCATATTGGCACTCAAAAATATTCTGATTGCCCTTTTTATAAGATATTCCATAGCCTTTAGCAACTGGATAGATCTCTATGACATTTTTATTTTCACTTTTATCAGCAATCTTCATGCCAATAAATTCTTCTTTAAACATCTCTGTGTATATTTCAATTGAGCCATTAATATCAACATTACCTACATTTTCAGTATTTTTTAATAATAAATCTTCAGCTACCTCTTCATCTCTATTTATTAATTTAGCATACTCAGCAACAAATTTAGGATTATTTGCTAAACTACGATAAAAACTCTTTTTTGCTAAACCAACATTATTTGAAGATAAAGGAATTACAATAATATTCGCCTTTTTAGTTTGCCCATGGATATTAACATTACCTGTTTTTTGCGTATTATTCATAGCCTTCAAACTACTTCCAAAAGCCGCTTTTATTCCATTAATCATCGTCAAATAATTAATATCATTTTTCTTTATAGTATCAAATAAATCATCTAGCCCCAAAACCTCATCATAAATATAGTTATCATAGAAATTTTGAAATAAGACATACATTTTCGAATCATTATAGTAAAATTCCAAATTAACAGGGCTATTTATCATAGCATCAGGCATATTTAAGCTTTCTAAATCCACAGTAAGATCCAAAGATGAAGCTTTTAAATCCGTTGCATACGTCCCTTTAATTTTGCTATCTATGTTTTTATCGGCATAACTTACACCAATTTCTAAAGCATAAGTACCACTCGTTTTATTGATCGTATCATTTTTAATCAAACGTAATGGCGAAGATAAACCATTAACAACAGCATCAATGCGTTTTGCACTGGTCTTATATTGAGAATTATAGTAGAAAAAAGCAGCTCCTCCACCTATAACCAATAATAGAAGCACTACTATTATGATAATTAATTTTGTCTTTTTCTTCTTTGTATTTTTCGGCAAAGTATTGCGCAGTTTAACACTCTCAACACTTTCGCCACTTGGTGCAATATATTCAGGCTTAATATCATTTTCTAAAACCACGGATGATTGAGCACTTAATGATGCCTCATTACTCACTTGTGGTGTACTAACACCTTGCATACCAACGCCTGGAGTAAAGTTCGCATTTTGATTATTTGCTACCTGATTTTGAACCGAATTTACCCATCCATTATTGTTTTGATCCATTGGCATCTCAGGCATAACTCCAACTTGTCCAAGAGGATTTACTGATTGAAATGAATTTTCCCCTTGGCTGCTTCCTAAACTCGAATTTTGCCCCATCATACTCCCAGCTTGATTAGCGCCATTATTAACAGCATTATTTAAATTCTGATATTGATTAGTAACCTGATTATCTACTCCACTTCCTAAGACGCCAGTGTTTCCTACATTAAAAACAGGCATTGGATTTTGCGTCGGCGTAACACTGCGATTACAAAAAGGACATACAACAGATGCATCTGGTATTTCATTATTACATGCTAAACATTTCAAATTTATCCCCTCTTTACTTTTACAATTATATCTTAATATATTTTTATTTCTTAATCAATA
This sequence comes from uncultured Bacilli bacterium, assembly GCA_950097225.1. GTDB lineage: Bacteria > Bacillota_I > Bacilli_A > RF39 > UBA660 > CAG-582. The sequence goes on along the minus strand of CATNCE010000001.1, from coordinate 37,318 downwards.
TTAATTAGTTACTAGCTCTTTAGGACAAGTAATAATCGTCCCATTATAATCACAACTACAAGTTAACTCATTTTCACACACACATTGCATGCCAAGTACACACTTTTCTTTATAATAATGACGTATTTCATCGACGAACTGTGTATTTTTCCAATAATAACTGACATTATTTTTTACTCTTACATAATCTTCATCAGTAAAATCTTTGATGTCTTTAAAATTAGTAATATCTTGCTTCTTAACAATAGGATTCTTATCTTCCTCTAAACGAATGCTAATATCTGTAACTAAATTATCACGATCAAAAGTTACAACATAATTTTTTTCTGTTAAATCTCCAATTGTCTTTTGTGTAGTTGCCAAAGTAAATATATATACATTTTCATCATTAACAAAGTACTCTAAATAATATTTTGTATTTCCAACATCTATTCGATAACGTTTTTTCTCTTCACCATCAATTAAAAACTCTATACGATATACTTGTTTCTTATCAAAATAAATTGCAATACTATCTTCGCTAGTAGTATCAGCACTATACTTATACTCTGATGTAGTTATATAGTTTTCTAACATTTTTATAATTTCATCACTTTTTTTATTCTTAATTCTTGCATATTCATTGATAAAGTTAACATCATCGATTAAGTTATTTAATAAATCAGTTATAAATTTTAATTTATTCTTATTATCTAATACGAGAGTTCTCTTAGTAAGTGTTAAAGATTTTCCTAAGTGAACAATGGTCTCCTCTGTTGTCTTATAACTCATGTTTTTTAAAGTCGATTCTAAAGCATCACTAGACCCACTAATTAGTGAATACAAATCATAATTTTTAGTAGAAAGAAGCCCTGTTGTATCATTCAATAAAAAATAAATATCTTCCGCTCCATATATTTCATCACTTTGAAAATATAGGTTATTATCTCTAAGATAAGCTCTAAATTCTAAATCTTTATCATCAACAATTACTCCACCTATAGCTTCTTTGGGATCTTTCATATTGCCAGTTAAACTAGCAATTCTCGTCTTTATATCATAAGCATAAAGTCCATCAAAAGCCCAAGATTCCCCATTAACAGTTAATTGCATCGTATACTTACCACTTTTTGATGTATTAGTACCAATCGTATTATCTTCTATAATATCTGTAAGACCTCTTAAAGTTTTAGTAAATATCAAATAATCAGCTTCATTTTTATTCTTAAAAAGCATTGCAACAAAAACCACTAAAGCTATTATGAAGAAGACAAATATTATTCCTGCTCCAAAAACAAATTTTCTCTTACCTGGCTCCCCAATAAAAACTTTTAAATCATATTTTTTATGATAATCAGTATCTTCAATTTTCCCAAAATTGACTTCACTATTTAAATCAGTATTAACATCTGCATTGCAATAAGGACACACATCGGCATTATCAGGAACTAATTTAGAACATTTATTACAACGCATAAGCATCTTCTCCTCTATTATTTTACCATTTTAAGTATAAAGTATTTTAAGGATAATTTCAATAACCTTTTTATAATTTAACTATTGACTAACGCAAACAATTGTACTATATTAAGTTTGAGGGATGAAAGTATGCAAGAATTATATCCAAATCGCAAAATATTGTGTATTGATTTAAAGAGTTTTTTTGCATCAGTTGAATGTGTCGAACGTCAATTAGATCCATATAAAACTCCACTAGTTGTCTGTGATCCTAATCGTAATGGAGCAATAACCTTGGCAGTAACACCCTACTTAAAACAGTTTGGCATTAACGGTCGAACTCGAATTTTTGAAATTCCCAAGAACATTCCTATCATCAAAGTACCTCCTCGCATAAATCTATATCGCCAAAAAAGCAAAGAAGTAATTGATGTATATTTAGAATATGTCTCTTCTGAGGATTTACACATTTACTCTATCGATGAATGTTTTTTAGACGTTACTAATTATTTAAGGTTATATAATAAAACAGAATATGAGCTAACCATCGATATTCTAAATCGTATCAAAGAAAAAACAGGACTAACAGCTACAGCCGGCATCGGACCTAATATTCTACTAGCCAAAGTTGGTATGGACATCGAAGCAAAACACAACAGCGATAACATCGCTTACTGGGATTATACTAGCATAAAGACCAAACTATGGAATATCACTCCCCTTTCTAAAATGTGGGGAATTGGTTCACATATGGAAAAAAACTTAAACAAACTTGGAATAAAGAGCATCGGTGACTTAGCCAAATTTGATAAAGGCCGCTTAAAAGATTTGTTCGGCATTATGGGTGAAGAGCTTTGGTATCATGCTAATGGCATCGACTCAGCTAAAATAAGTGATTTGAACACAGCTCATATTAAAGAGAAAAGCTATTCTCACTCCCAAGTTTTATTTAAGGACTATTATGATTTTAATATCACAATTATTATATTCGAAATGTTAGATGTCTTATGTCGTAGATTAAGAACTACTCATAAACTAACTGGACTCTTAGGCTTTGGCATTAATTATTCTAAAGAAGGTGGATTTTATCATTCAACTAAACTGCCAATCTTAACAGATGATATCAATAACTTATATCGCGAATGCATGCACATCTTTAACCGTTATTATGATAAATCTCCTATCAGAAAAGTTTCCATATCATTTTCTAATTTAACAGAAAATCAAAATAGACAATTAAATCTTTTTGAAAATCCTGAACAGATAAAAGACAAAATTCAAATAAATCTAGCCATTGATGGGATAAAAAACCGCTTTGGCAATAACAGCATAATTCCAGCTTCTGCATTGCTAAGCGACTCAACATTAATAGAACGTAATAGTAAAAATTAAATATTAGCCGCTTAACAAGACGCTAAAACCCCTTTTATCTCATAAAATTAGCATAAAATACTAAAAAGCACTTGATTTTTTAATATTATTTTGTTATCATTATCTTGTTGCTGATGGGGAATTAGCTCAGTTGGCTAGAGCATCACGCTTGCACCGTGAGGGTCAGGGGTTCGAGTCCCCTATTCTCCACCATTAGTAAATTTTAAAGAGTACCTAGTACTCTTTTTTACTACTTAAAATTAAAAAAAGCTATATATTTATCTTGATTTATTGTATAATTATCTTAGAGGTTAAGATAAGATGAACAACAAAGACTACACAAAGAAAATAATTGAAAATAACAAAACAAAATTTCTATTTATTGGGTTTATTATTGGTATAATTCCCTTTATCATATTTATAAGCATTATATCAATATATGAAGGTGGGCTAAGTTTCGTACCTTCAATATTTCGCAACACAATCATTATCGCGGGGATCATTACTGCTTTCCTAAATGCAATATTAATTCAAAAAATCCTAATAAATAAATTATCCCAAAATTAAATGAAGAGGAAATCCTCTTCATTTTTTTAGTAACTATTCCACCATACTATTTAAATTACTCAAAAACACCTATCTTATCACAGCATCAACTGCATCAGAATTATGTTTTCCTGAATTATCAGGTTGACTAGATTCATCATTTTTCCCTGAACCATCTCCCGGATCAGAATCCACGGCACCAGGTTCGCATTTAAAAGGATCCAGTAAACAAAGTTCACAAATTTTATAATCTCCTAAAATAGCATTGAAATCATCGATTGCTGTCAACACTGCATGCAATATTGCTGGAACAAAGAAAACCGCTAACCCAATCGCAATTCTAATTCCTAGTTTTTTAGCAGCTTGCCCAACTGACTTTTCATCTCCACCTGTAACTGCCCGAAACAAATCTCGCATTCCCATAACTGCAACAATAAGCGGAATGAATAACCTTGCTATATAAAGAAAATAACCGACTGTTCTAGTTGCATTCATTACTTTTTCTTCTGAACAGAAATTATCACCTATATGCGCTTTGACACAAGCCCCATCTTGAACCCTACAAGAAGTAGCTGGACACTTATCTACTGAATAATCTTCACACTGATTAATAGCAAAAACATTCCCTGGCACTATTACAGCCATTAAAACCATTACTATAACAAACAATTTCTTTAATCTCATACCCTCACCTACTAAAATAATTATATCATTAAAATATCTCAAAATAATACTACTAATTCATCAATTTACAAAACTTAAATATAATTACTTTGGATTGATACGTATGCGGATGATAAATTTGGTTTATTTTAATAGTATTTTAATAAAGACTTAAAATACGTTCATATTCTTCTAATTTTTCTTTTGCTTCAATTAAAGACTTACTAACCGCATTTTTACTAACACCATTATTCTCAGCAATTTCGTCCATTAAAAGATTATCAAAATAATAATCTTCAAAATAACTTCTTTGACGTTCTGTTAAAAGATCTTTGTAATAATCATACAAATTAATCAAATAAACTCTTTCTTCCATTACATCATATCCTTAAATAAACCATAGATATAATCTTCTATATCAAATGCACGTAAATCATTAAGGCCTTCTCCCAAGCCAATAAACTTAACAGGTAGTCCAACTGATTCTTTGATAGCTAAGACTATTCCACCTTTAGCTGTACCATCTAATTTTGTCAGAACAATACCCGTGATATTAGTAATAGATTTAAAACTTTCCGCCTGACTAATTCCATTTTGTCCAGTTGTTGCATCAATAATTAGCAAAGTCTCATGAGGAGCATCAGGAACATGACGACCAATAACTTTATTGATTTTATCTAACTCATTCATTAAATTAACTTTATTTTGTAAACGTCCAGCCGTATCAATTAAAACAATATCAACATTCTCTTCTTTAGCTTGTAAAAGACCATCATAGATAACTCCAGCTGGATCAGTATTCTCTTTACCATAAAATAAAGAATCTGTTCTCTTAGCCCATTCTTCGAGTTGAGGAACTGCCCCTGCTCTAAAAGTATCGCCAGCAATTAGCATCACTTTCTTACCTTCATTATGATACTTATTCGCAAGTTTACCAATCGTCGTAGTCTTTCCAACTCCATTAACACCAACCATCAATATAACTGTTGGCCCAGAATCCGCAATATTGATCTTGTCAGTTAAACTCTCACCCTCAACATAGATCATAAATAGCTCATCGACAATAACTTCAGTTAAATAAGAAGTATCAGTAATATTTTCATGTTTTACACGCGTCCTCAAACGATCAAGAAATTTAAATACTGTATTAACACCAATATCTGCTTTTATTAGAAGACTTTCTAACTCTTCATAATATTCTTCATTAACCTTAGTGAATCGCTTACCTAATAAACTAAGCTCTGAAACAAACTCTTTTCGCGTTTTCTCTAAACCTTTATCATAAGTCACTAAATCTTGATCTTTTTCCGATAAATTGAATATTCCCTTTTTCTTTTTCTTAGCCTTTTTTGTTTTCTCAGTAGCAAGTTTAGGTAACTCAATAGCTACATCTTCTGTTACTATATCTTCCTCTTTAGAGCTAACTTCATCACTTTTTTCTGTTTTTTCTAAATGTATATCATCTAAAGAATCATTATCTTGTAAAATTTCATCACTTTTTTCTTCTTCTACTTCATCACAGCTATTTTCTTCTAAAACGTCTTCACTAGAGTCCTCACCATCAAACGAAACATCAAATTCTTCATCTAATATCTCCTTAAGTTCATCTTCTCGTTCCTTCTTACTCTTAAATACCTCTTTAAATTTTTGAAATAAACCCATTTCATATCTCTCCTAACTTGCGATAATAATCTTTTGATATTAATAACTTACTCATCTGAAACTTAAGCTCAACAATCGCATTTATTTTATCAATATAATCTTGGCTGACTTCCTCATCTGAAAACGTCTCAAACTTCTTTTTCAAATAATTATATCTGCCAACTTTAGTAATCCACGATTTATTATTAAATATTACCAAATCTTCTGCTTCTGAGAATATATCTTTGCCAATAAGCAAACGTGAATCATACTCAACACCAAATAAATTCAATAAAGTCGGCAACAAATCTAACGAAGATGTATATTTACCCACATGTTTAGTTTCCATCTCGCTATTATATATTACTAAATTATTTTTATATAAATCAAACTCTGGATTTTGCATCCAATCAACATAAGAAGCAATATCAGCATTAGTTAAACCATATGGATAGTGATCTGGTGAGATAACAATAACTGTATCATCTAAAATACCATCTCTATCTAAATTATTAATAAGTATTTCTAAAGATCTATCAAACTCGACTTGAGTAGCTACATAAGCTTTAATAGACTCTTTAGCATCCATATCTTTTACTGCCTCACGATTCTTAAGTGCCATCGCATTGCCTCCAGTAAAATTATACTCCAAATGTCCACTTATACTCATATAATATGTAACAAAACGCTCCTCATTTTTATAAATATCATAACTACTATTAATAACATCAATATCACTTGTCGGCCAAGCATATTCTATTCCCTTTAAAGCATATTTATACCCCTTATTAAAGCGATCATACCCATAATAAGTATACCCCAAATTAGGCATTATCTTATCCCTACTATAATAATTATACGTCCAACCATGAAAAGCATTGGCTTTATAACCATATTTTGGCAATATAAGTCCCAAATTATATGGTAAATAATTCTTCATCGTTGATTTCATCGAACAAGTCGATACCCCAGGCAAAATAGATAACTGATTAATAAATTCTCCATCAGAAGTCGAACAATTATAAATCGGTTGATAATAATTATCAAAGACTAAACCATTATTGACTAGCTTATATAGTGTAGGTGTAATATTCTCATCAACGGCAATTGGATAAAATCCCTCAGCCACAATAAAAATCAAATTCTTACCAGCAAATAAACCCGTATATTCATTTTTATTAGTTGGCATCTCACTACTAAAATAGGTATGCATATCTTTAACAGTGCTGTCTTTTTCCTTTTCTATTAATTTATCAAAATCAATATCACTTGTATTATATTCAAGCTTTTCATCCTTAGTAAATTCACGATCACTTATAGATAAGCGAATACTCTCTTCAAAACCAAATACGGCTTTTAAAGAATCACTAACTAAGGCTGTATTTATCCCCATATTATTAGCTGTTGCCATCAAATCATTACGATTATAAATCAAATCATGTACACCATTAAAATTAAGCTCCAACGAACTAAAAGCAATTAACAAAGTTACAATGATTAAAGAAAGAGCATCATGACGATTATACTTCTTAAAGCTAATAAAACTCGTTACAAAAAGCATTAATAAAAACATGGCTATAATTATCCCAATAATAAAAATATTAGCTTTAACATGACTTAAAATAGCTGAAAAGAACTCCATTACTTGTCCCCCGTAGGAAAGACCCGAAAGTCCATATATACTCTTGTAAAAGCTATAATAAACTGTCTCTGTTACTCCAAAAATCAATAACACAAAATATATAATAATACTTATTGCTCTGTTAACTCCTCTTCTTTTAGATAAACTAGATAAAAAAGTAACAATACTAGCCCCAATTAAAGAAAATATTAATATATATACTATACCTATATCAAAAGTCTTAATTACCATCAACTTAAATGAAAGCTCAATAGCAACTATATAAAGATAATTTATCACAAATAACTTCCCATAATTTAACTTCATAGTCATTCCTTCTAACTTCCTATATTATAACTTATTATCATTAAAATTAAAATATAAAAGAGATAACTCATCTCTAAAGTTACCTCTTTAACTCTTTACAATAACATTTTCTGTTGTCCATGCGGATGGACGATTATAAGTATTCAAAACCCATTGTTGAGATACTGCATCTTTTACATAAACTTTGGCATTACTTGGCATTGCAGAGAACATCTGAGAAGCACTTGTCACATTACTAATATCAAAATTGCTTAAATTCAAATTGGTCAAATTACTACAATCAGAAAACATAGAACTCATATCTGTTACTTTATTTGTATCAAAATTGCTTAAATCTAAACTTGTCAAACTATTGCAATTAGAAAACATACTATTCATATCAGTCACATTCTTCGTGTCAAAATTACTTATATCTAAACTTGTTAAATTACCACAACCATTAAACATATAACTCATATCGATTACATTGCTTGTATCAAAGTTAGAAACATCAATAAACTCTATTGGATTGCAGACATTTATAGTATCACCATAAAAAAACAAGGAAAACATACGTCTCATATTTTTAACTTTGCTAGTATCTAAATATTCTAAGCCTTGTATTTCTGTCATAGAATAAAAGTCAGAAAATAAATTGCTACTATCTTCGTTAGCTATTATCTTTCCATCAGCTTGAATATAAGCTGTATAATAATTAACATATTGATTAGATTGTTCATTTTCTACTAAATAAGCCATTATACTTCCATCTTGATTTTCTGATACATCCCATGACTCTATAACATCAGCTGGTATATTAATTTTATCTTCTATAATAATTTTTTTTATAAAATATTTATACTTATTATTCCATATAGCTTTTTGAAATTCTCCTTCTATTGTTCTTTCGTACCCACAATCGGGAGTTCCCCAGCGCTGTTCAATCCAACAATAAATATCACTTTTAAAATCAGTTTGATTTATGTTCATTAAAGTTCTTACGCCAGGAGTAACATACTCAGAACCCAAACTATCCCTTTCAATTGGTGTAGAAACTAACTCACATGTTAAAGATACTTCTTTACTCTCAGTTAATACTTTTATTAACTCTACTTCGATTGTTCCTTTTTTACTTGTTCCAGCTTCAACTATCATTTCACTTGGATTATTTCTTACATAGACATATTCGTTGGTGTCACTACTTATACTACAATTTACACTTACATTTGCATCATAATTTCTACTTGTATTTGCTACCATATACTCTAATGTAGTTTTATCATTTAAATCTAATAACTCTTGTGACTCAAACGTTATTGTTTTCTTATCACTACTTATTAAACTATTATCTTTTTTTCCATCTAAGATAGCTTCAGTAAATATTATCTTAAAGTCATCTGATTCGCTTATTAACAAACCACCATTTAATACTAGTGTTGTTGTTACTGCAGCAAAACCTATTACCAAGATCAACACTGATAAAATAACAGCTATTCTTTTACTATTTTGTGTCATATCATATCACCTTTTTTTGTTTATAACTAAACATACTTTCCTACTATAATTTAATCATACCCCCCCCCGAAAAAATCAAGAGACTTGTTAAAAAAAGGGACAATTTGACACACTTTTGTATGTAATTGTGTAATGATAAACTACAAAAAAAATAACAGACAATTTCTGTTATTTACTCACAACCACGTAAGATTTTAGAGGTATAACCCGTTGTTACATAATAAGCCCCATCAGCACTAATCTTATACTCTATTCCTACTTTTAAAGTACAATTTTTAGGCATATGACAATTTTGATCCTTTGTTAAAACAACACCATTTACTGTTTCCCCTGCATAATGACAATTCTTATCATAGTACCCTTCTTTTACTAAAGTTTGCATTGTAACTTCAATACCACCTTGGTTAATCAAAAATAATTTTAAATCATATCCACGTATTTGATCCCCTTTTCGATAAACTTTTCCATCTACAGTTACATTGTTATTTCCTTGATAAGTATAAGCTAAGACATCATTATCAAGATCAATAATATACGTTCTACCTGCATCAGTAACTCCTTCTAAATCATACTTATTAAGCATCTTCTTCGCATTAGAAAATGACTTTAACAATGAAGGCATAACCATTATTGCCACAACAGCAACTACTGATAAAACCGCTAGAACTTCTACTAACGTAAAACCATTTTTATTCTTCATCATACTTACTCCCATCCTTGCTATATAAACATCCACAATAATCTTGACGATATAAATCATATTCTTTAGCTAATTCAATACTTCTTTTATAGCCTTCTCTTTTTTTAAAATCAGCAAATAAATACTTAACGCCAACGGATTCACCAATATTCTGGCCAATCTCATTAATAACTTGACTATTCTTATGAGGAGACACAGTCAAAGTCGTAGCAAAATAATCAAAACCCTTTTTATAAGCCATCAAAGCCGTATATTTTAATCTAATGCCAAAGCAGACACTGCACCTTTTTCCACCCTCAGGCTCCAAAGCAAGTGCCTCAGTCCTCTCTTTAAATACCTCATTATCATAATCACTTTCTAAGTACTCAATATTCCATTCACTTAATAATCTTATTTGCTCACGCTTCCTATGCTCATACTCTTCTAATGGTTCAATATTAGGATTATAATATATAACTGTTACATCAAAATAATCCTTCAACCTCTCAATACAAGCCGATGAACAAGGTCCACAACAACTATGCAATAAAACTTTTTTCTTACTCCCCTTTAAATTAGCAATCTCTTCCATCATTAATTTATCATAATTAATATTCATAAAACCTCTTACTCAAACTTTTTAAAAAAGTAATTATCTTCTGTTCCATCCAAATAAAGTGTCCCATTACTAGTAATCTTATTAGTAGCAATAATATCCAAATACTTATTCATCGACTTTAATCTCTTAGCATTTACATAGACCATATTTTTATCGTTCATCGACAATAAAAAACGATTACTATCTATTACTTGATTAGAACTATTATAAGATGGTTTATATTCAATATCATTTATTAAATATAATACTCCCTCATCAAGTTCACTTAAACTTACAGCCAAATTCTTCAAAGCTTCATCAGTAGTAGTATTAAGTAATATTGGTATTCCAACACTATTATCATTAGTAGCATCAACCAATGTTCCATCTGCTAAACACACCTTACCATCTAATTTCATAAATAACATCGGTGTATTCTCCTCAATTTCAATTGATAAAGTAAAATCCCAATGATACTTTACTTCAGCCTTCTTTATGTATACATTATTCTCGAGTTCTTTTTTCAACTTTTTAGTATTAATAGAGACAAATGATGGATAATCTTCTAAATTTAACTCGCGAATAATATCGACATCTGTTAAAAAGCTATTACCGGTTATAACATAGTTTTTTACTGGCTGCTGATAAAGATGGATTCCCACACAGACAATAATGTAAACAACTAATACTACAACCAATGTTCTAGCTATATTAAGTCTTTTCTTTTTTATTTTTTTCTTTATAATATTGCGCTCTGAACGAGTCTCCATCTATTCCCCTCCTAACTAAGCATATCTTTTATTTCATTATATATTTTCGTAGCCGAATCATTTATACTAAGTTTCTTTAAGTTTTTACTCATGTTCCGCATCTTTGCCTCATCATTAATAATTGCATCAATATGTTCTTTTAATACCTCACTAGTTAAATCTTGCTCTAAGATCATATCTCCTGCTTCTGCATCAATTATTGCTCTAGCATTATAATATTGATGATTATTAGCTACATAAGGGCTAGGTATAAAAATAACTGGCAATCCTAATGCTGTTATTTCAGCAATTGAGGATGCTCCTGCTCTACAAATAATCAAATCCATATCTTTCATAAGCCCACTCAAATTATCTACATAAGGATAGATAAAGACATTTTTAGGTAAATTGCTATTCTTGAATTTATCATAAAAACCATTTCCCGTAATATAAAGTATTTGGTATTTTTCATCTCCAACCGTACTTAAAAAATCCAACATTTTTAAATTAACTGACCCACTCCCTAAAGACCCATTGAATATTAAAATACTCTTCTTATTCTTATCAAGGCCATATTTAGTTTTAGGTATAACCTCAGCCTTAAGTGCTTTTTCAGAAACGGGATTCCCTGTTAAAACAACTTTATCATGTTTGATATACTTTTTTGATTCATCAAAGCTAACTCCAACAACATCTACCCACTTTAACAAGCCCTTATTAGCTTTTCCAGGAATACTATTTTGCTCATGAATAAAAGTTTTTACATGACAAGCATGAGCAGCTTTTATAACTGGATATGTAACATACCCACCTACTCCAATTACTACATCTGGTTTAAAATCTTTAATAATTTCTACACAACGCTTATAAGCTTTATTAATTAAGAAGACATTCTTTATATTACGCCCCATCAATTTTAAGGAAGTCGATAACCCATATATACAAATAGCTTCATATTTAATTCCTCTTTTTGGAACAATATCTTTTTCCATTCTATTATGAGTTCCAATATAAATAAACTCAGAATCCGGTTCACGTTCCTTAATGTAATCAAGAATTGCTAAAGCAGGATAGATATGTCCCCCTGTCCCCCCTGCTGTAATCACAACTCGCATAATCTCACCTCTTACTATAATTATATAATATTTTTGACTATTATATAATGAAATCGACACTAAAAATGTAAACAAATTAAAAAAAAGAGGTTCCCCTCTATTTTAAATGCTTTTTTGCTTTGTAATTTAAAATCTTTTTAATAGATCCATCTACTCCTTGAGGAGTTTTATCGATGCTTTCATCTTCTCTACTCTCATTTTTATTAACACCATCGGCAATATCGCCAGTTGCTAATAATTGCTCTTTTTCATATTCAAGTAATTCAAAATTAATACGACGTTCAAGATTCTCTAAGCAATATATCTCATAACTGCGGAAAAATTTTAAATATTGTTCACTATCTGCCAAATGCCCTCTAAAAGTTTTCAATATATCCCAATGCTTTTTAAATGAGTTTTTTACACCAAATAAATCATAATTAGTATACTTTCCAACTACTTCATCAGAATAACTATAAGTTGGATCAAATACTACATATTCCCCCTCAGATGATTCTAACGAATAAAATTGTTCCCAACCGCTTCTTAAGAATATCGTCTTATTAGCTGGATCAAGAAGATAATCAATGCCATCTGCATGAACATACACTAGCATATAATTTGGATCTTCTGGTTTTTCATAGTCATATTCTTCACTTTCAATATACTTAGTTCCTACGACTGGCTTTGCATCATATCCTAAAACATTTAATACACATGCTAAATTATTTGCCTCATTTACATAATACCCTTTTCCAGAAGCTACATTAGCTCCAAGTGAATCAATGACTTGTGTTTCCCTACCTTGACGACTAAAATCTCCTAATGACATAAAACCATGTTCAAACATTGTCATATATAATGCATAGTCTTTCAACAAATCACGATTCCCTGTACAATATTTTAAAGCAAATGCTACTCTATGCACATATTCATTATAAGCATTATGAAAATCAGCCATATTATCAAGATTTTCATCTTCATCCTTTTGAATAGAATATTTAGAATCCTCTTTTAAATATTGATATGCACTAATACCTGTAAAACTCAATGCCAAAGTTAAAATTAAATAATACGGAAAAGCCTTATTAAACTTATCTATTGTTCCCATATTTTTCTCCTCTTTCGAGGATTTATTATAACAAAGAAGAAAAATTTTGTAAAGTTTTCAGCTATCTTGAAGCGAAGTTATTATTCATCTTCCATATAATAGGCATAATATTCATCATATGTAATTCTCTCATTATAAACCTTAGTTGCCAAAGAAGTTCCCAAATAACGATAATGCCATGGTTCAAAATCAGCTCCAGTGATCTTACTTTTTCCCTCGGGATAGCGTAAAATAAAGCCAAACTTATGAGCATTTTCAGAAAGCCACGCATAGGCCTTCGAATTCTTAAACGTCTGAGAATTAGTATTATCTTTTGAATATATATCTAAAGACAAGCCCGCTTGATGCTCTGAAAAACCTGGACGTGCAGCAATTCGATCTGCATAAGCTTTCCCTTTTCTATCTTCATAGTCTTTATAAACGCTTACTTGCGAATCATAATCACGATAAGCAGAAATTATAATTAAGTAGATCCCTTCCGCATTAGCTGCGGCCCACATCTCTTTAAAGGCCTCATACACCTCACTTCTAATTTTTTTTGCTCCTCCATAATAGTATTTAATCGATATATCTACTAAATCATCAGGCTCATACTCACTATCAAGCTCGTAAAACTTATTAACAAGTAACCCATATTCTTTACTAAGATCAGTCTTGTAAGTATCCGTATAATAATCACGATCAGCATGAGTATTTACAAGTCCAACAATCCCTTCATAATCATACCCATCCGTTCCATGATACTTAAAAAAATCATCTTCTTTAGTTATTACTTGTCCCAAATAACCATCTAAGTTCTTAAACATAAAATACTTCGTCTTAACAAATTCTGGAATAAACTCGTTATATTCATACGTTAAAAGTTTACTCTCCTCATCATCGCTAAGGTTATCCATTATACTACTTACTTGTTCTTCCGTATATCCCTGTCGTAAAAAAGCATACTCATTAGTCTTTTTATAAAGATATTCTTTATACTTATCTACAAAAAAAGGCACGATTAATACTAAAAGTACGACAACAACCAAAGCTATTTTTGGTCCTCTTTTTAATTTATAAACCTTTTTACTATTCATATTATCATCCTTAAGATAATTATACACAAAAAAAAATAAGAACTCAAGTAAACGAGTCCTTATATATTAACTAGTTATTAACAGCGTCTTTTAACTTGCTACCAGCTTTAAATGAAATAACATTTTTAGCAGGAATTTTCATAGGTTCTTTAGTTAAAGGATTGATTCCTTCTCTTCCTTCTCTTCTCTTAGATGAGAAAGTTCCATATCCAACGAAAGTTACTTTACCACTTTCTTTTAAACCTTTTTCAATTCCTTTCCACATAGCATCTACAGCTTTTTGAGCAGCAGCTTTACTTAACCCTGCATCTTCAGCAACAAATTCTACTAATTCATTTTTTGACATAACAATTACCTCCACATAATTTATTTCTAGTAGGCATATACCCTACATATAAAATTTATCAAATAGATGTCTAAAATGCAACAAAAAAAAGAAAAAAAGTACCATTTTCCGTACTTTTTCTCCTATTTCTGACTATTTTCTTTCGTTTTAGTTCTAATTTTTTCTAAACAAAAGGCCATTATTCGCAAATAAACATCAACAAAAGGCATTTTAGAAGCAAAATAATTGTCGAGTTCTTTCCTCTTTAATACAATTCCATCATCATCAATTAAGACTTTTCGCTCCTTGCTTTTCTTACTACCAATAAATACAACATCATCAAATATAAGTTGGTATTCTGGTAACAAATATGTATTAATAGATGACATTATCTCTTTTATGAGTTTTTTATCGGAATTTTCATTTTTAGCACGAAAATAACAAGTTTTAGCCATCTCAAACTCAAGTGATGGATGATTAGGATCCGCTTCCATTATTTCATCTCTTCGTGTACTTCCATAACCTAAAGTCAAAATAACATTTTCATAGCCTTTTAATTTATTTTTCTTAAAGCGATAATTTCCCGCCATAATCATCTCTTTTTTCTTTAAATTACGATGTGTCCTCTCAAAATCTTTTCGATACTCTTCTAATAGTTCCAACCCTGCCCCATAGGCCTTATAATGATTATCACTTAAAAGGGCATAAGTCTCATCCACATAAAAGCCATTTTGATTGCGCTTAATAATTGTTTTTCCCCTTACACAACTGACTTCTGTCAAGGTATAACCAAGATCTGCCATCTTCTCTTTAAATACTCGAAAAGATAAATCAATACCTCTTATTAGTATAGCTGTCTCATCCTCTAAAGAATCTAAGAATAACTCATATATTTTATCGATATTATCTGTAACATCTCTATCGCGATTAAAAAACATAAGCTTCACTTCCCATTCATAATATAAAAAGAAAAGTAAAGAATACTTTACTTTCTAGCATTATTATTCTTCTTATAATAATTCTTCTTATTAGAACCATTATAGTTCTTTGTCTTAACTTTAGTAGCTTTAATCTTTATGCGTTCTTCAATCTCTGTTACAGCAGCATCAAGGGCTTCACTAATGGAATCATCCTTATAATCGCTTGTAACAGCCTGAGGCATTTCATTCATTACACTTTTAACGGCAATTTCACTTTCGGTATTAGCATCCTCAACCTCGATACGACGCACTTCACGTTCTACTGGTAAAATCTCTTGTGTCTTATGTTTCTTAGCTTGTTCTTCATAATACTTACGATGTGCAGATCCTTTGATCTTCTCCCGACTTATTGGTACTACTCCAATAACTGGCAATCCTGTAACGCGTTCAATATCTTCTTCATTCTTAATAGTAGTATCAAAATAGAAAACAATGAATACAACAGCAATACTAATAAGGGCTCCAGCAATAGTTGAAAGTCCAATTATCTTCATTGTCGAAGTACTAGATGCAACCTTTGAAACTTCCGCTTTATCGATAATACTAATATTCTCAATATTATATATCTCTACTATCTCCTCAGTAAAAACTGATGCTATCTCATTAGCAATAGAAGCAGCTAACTCACTATTAGTGTCCGTTACACTAACCTTAATAATCGAAGTATCAGTAACCTCACTTACCCTTACATTAGATGATAACTGTCCATAGTCCTTATCTAAAGATAAATTATTGATTACCTCTCTTAAAACTCTCTTACTCTTAATTATCTCTCCATATGTCTTAATTAAAGATTTATTAATATTTAAATCCGTTGCATTAATCGACTCACTATCACTTTTCTTATTTAAAAGAATAGTTGTCGAACTAGTATATTCAGGAACTCTAAACTTATTTACATATATACTAGACAAACAAAACGCTATTGACATCGCAAATATAACATAAATAACTTTTGATTTAAAATAACCAAGTAATTGGCTTATATCTATCTCTTCCATACTTACCTCCTACTCATAATAGCTATCGTAATATTTACTATAATATCCCTTATTAGTTGAAGGTACTTTATTAAATATTACCCCAGCAATCTTGGCATTAACAGCTTCCAAAGCTTTAACGCTTTTCTTTAACATTTCCGTAGGTGTAGTCTTATATGCTGCAACGATAACCGTTGTATATACATATTTAGTAACAATTAAAGAATCAGAAAGCCCAATAACTGGCGGACAATCAAACAAAATGATATCATAGTCATTTTCCAACATGCTAATTACTTCTCGCATTTTATTGCTCTCTAATAACTCACTTGGATTAGGTGGGACAGTACCACCTGGAAGTAAATACACGCCCTTGAGCCTTGTCTTTATCGTTTCAATTTTTACTCCCTCTAAATCTGAAATTAAAATATTAGAAAGCCCCTTATTATTAGATACGCCAAATATCTCATACTGACGTCCACGACGCAAATCACAATCAATTATCAATACTTTCTTCCCAGTCGATGCATAACTCTGTGCTAGACAAGCCGTAATAAAACTTTTTCCCTCCCCAGGAGCCGTACTCGTCAGCATTATCTTATTATTTTTCCCATCTGCCGTCGAAAACTCCAAATTCGTTCGAACAGTTTTAACTGCTTCAGCAACTCTTGATTTTGGATTAGAAAGTAACTCTAACTCTTCTATCATAAAAAAACCATCCTTTTTATTACCCTATATATATCATAATTATAACAATTACGAATACGAAAATCAACTCTATATTATCTCTTCATCTCTAACAACTCGTGCAAAATTATTTTCAGTAATATCGATAAAGGCATTAGCATCTACAAGTTTTTTTAATATCTTTTCTACTTTAGGTATGCATTCATATGTTTTGGCATGTGAACTATGAATATCGCTTCCAACAAAGCTAACTAAATTTGCTTTCAATAACTTTTTTGCCATTTTTTTAGCATGTCCCCCATACTCGCCAACGAGTGAAGTAATATTGATCTGCAACAAAACTCCCATGCTTCTTAACTCTAAAAAGAAATCCATATCATTATAATAAGCAGTATATCTCTCAGGATGCGCCAAGATAGGAACAATCCCTGCACTTATTAACTCAAAAAAAATAGATTTAACATTATTCATCTTGCTATGCATGGGAATCTCAATTAGCATATAACGCGAATTATTTAATGTTGCTATTTTGCCCGCTTTAAGAATACTCAATATCTCTAAACAACAATATACCTCATTCCCTAAAAAAATATTAATCCCATACTCTTCTTTAGCAAATTTCTTAATTGGTAACATTATTTCTTCATTACTCTTTTTATCACTCATATAACGACTATCTAAAATATAATGCGGTGTAAACAAAATATCGGTAACACCATTATTTTTAGCTAACTTTAGCATCTCTTTAGTCATCTCTATATTTTTAGCCCCGTCATCAACATTAGGTAAAAAATGACTATGTAAATCTCTCATACTTACACCTTCCTATCGGTTTTTATCAAAAACGGTGTGAGTAGCTTTTGTTGGCTTCTCAGTAGTAAGTTCATAAGATACAGATGGTTTAGTTCTAGTAGTAGTTGTAAACGTCGGCATAGTTGTAGTAGTCTTCTTACTCTCAACATCAGCATTATATTTATCGATAAAACGCACTACAAAATAAGTAGTAGTCCCTAATAGAATAAATAAAAGAAAATACGTAAATAAATTTTTCCAATCGATCGCAATTTTCGTATTTTTCTTATTCTCAGTCATGTGTTCTTCCATTGTCTTTTGACTATCTACTTCTTCATTTTTATCCTTAGTCGTATTAACAACCTTTTTAACACTAACCTTAACTACTTCTTTTTTTTCTTCATTCACATTTTTATCACTCATGAATATCACCTATTCTAAATACATTTTAATATATCTATTATCTTTTTTCAACTAAAAAGAGCTTAAAGAGCCCTATTCTAATCATTACAAATATAATAATTCCATCTTATTTTTTTACATGTATACTTATCTTCATTATACTCAAGTTCGCCGTCTCTATACTTTAATTCAATGCTTTTATCTTTTAAATGACTCATATCAACCATTACACATTCATTTGGATATAATTTACTATTCTCACAAACTACCATATCAGATGAATAAAAATAACTGCCTACATATACATAATATGAATCCCCTTTACCATTAATCTTGTCGATTTGTACATAGTATTTTTTGCGTAAATTGTTAACTAAAGTACTAAGATGTGCCTCACTTCCTCTAACTTTAACAATTGGATAATCCCAAGCTATATATTTGCTAATCTTATCTTCTTTTAATTTATCTAAAATATCCTTGATAATATTTTTATACTCCACGTTGTTATCTTTATAATTATACTCTAAACTAATAATGCTAGCATCACTATCGCGTAAATAAAGATCAAAAACTTCAGCAACATAACTTATCTCAATCTTGATCGTATCTAAACTATCATCTACTTCATATATGACATTATCTCCCATAGAATGTAGATCAAGAAGTAAATTCTCATTATAAGTATATTCTTTTTGATAAAGAGCAATCGTATTATCAAGTTCAAAGCTAGTAGTTCTAATAAGGACAAATCCTAATCCTATTCCAATAATAAATAAGGATAGAGTCATCATAATAGACATTGGCCCAATTGGTAAGCTATCCTTAAATAAATCATTATTAATTGCACGAATAAATAATATATCCAAGATAATAGATGCTCCAATTATCAAAGATACACCAATAAAAATCGTATTATAATAAATCAAATATATACTTATTACCAAAGCTACAACCAAAGCTACGATTCCCATTATAAAAGGAATAGTTATGATCCTTAAAAAGAATCTTGCTATCAAGATAACAAAGCGCGAAATAAACGACAAAAATGTCAGTGAATCATGCTCACTATCGCGAATAATTATACGTTCACTCTGCTTTTTAACTTCGCCCTCTTGATCAGTTTTAATTGGCTCACTAGTGCAAGCTACTTTATCATAATAATCCAAATATCTAATTTTATAGACTTGAAAGAATATGATAAAATCTAATGCTACTACGACAATTAATATTAAAGCATTAATCATATGTCCAATTCCAAAACTTGCAATTAAACTACGATTAGGAATTATTTGTTCTACTATCCCCGAAAATATCGAAGTTAATATTAGGCTTCCAAAAAACAAAAGAAAAGCTAAAACTAATAACTCAAACAGACATTTCAAAAGGACACTCGTTTTCATCTGTGTTAACATATTAATAGATTTAGTAATAAATTCTAATAAACTATCAATATATGCTTGCCCTTTTCCTTTTTGTTTTAAGACAGAAGGTTCTTGTCCTTCATCGTTAACTAAATCATCTAAACTACATTTAAATATTTTAGTCATTAAAATTAATTTATCCATCTCTGGATAACTTGAACCAGATTCCCACTTGGAAACGGCTTGTCTCGAAACACCTAACTCAGCAGCTAAATCTTCTTGACTTAACCCCGTTGTTTTTCTAAGACTTTGGAGTTTTTTATTAAAACTCATATTTATCACCTCACACTAAAATTCTATTGTTTTTATTGGTTGCATTCTACCAACTTATGGTTGTTTTTTGTAAACTTACGGTTGCAAAAAAGAAAAAGAACATCGATTACGACATTCTCTATTCACTTTCTTCACTATCAGCCTCATCATCAGGATCATCTATAGTTCCTGGTTTCTTTGCTGGCTGACTATTTTGACTTTGAGTAGATTCCCCAACAACACCTTGAACTTCTGTCTTTGGTGACACATCAGTTGATGTTGGTTCTTCATTGGATTCTTTTTTTGTCTCACTACTTTCCTCTTCATCTGTTGTTTCTGGCTTTAATGCCTCATCATTTTCTGATTCTAAATCCTCACTAGGAGTTTGATTTGGAACACTAGGAGTAGTATTTTCTTCCTCTGCTTCTTCATTAGCTGGAGGATCTATAACAACACTAGAAGGATCAAACTCAACCGAGAATGTACCGCTAGAACGTGAACTACTATATTTCAATTTAATAATTCCATTCAACTTGTTCTCTGTTATTTCACTTTCTACTGAAGTAGTAGACGAATAATACTTAGCAATAAACTCTAACACTACATCTTTAGTTACAACTGAAGCAAAATCAGTATTATAGGTCTTATCCATTAAATTAATAACCTTAATAATGTCTGGATATATATTCTCAATAACATTCTTAGCACTTTGAAGAGCAGTAAGTCCACTTCCTTCTGGTGCCTTTTTAAACTCTGTACTTACATAAGAATATTCATGCTTATTAGCTTCCTCAACCAAATTAGATTCATCAACAAGTTCAAAATGCGCATAATAGTTGCCATCATCCTGATTATAAATTCTAATACTTACAACTTGATCACCAACAGATAAATAATAATAATTATTTACATCTTTATGAATGAAATCTCCGATATCATTAGTTAATAACATATTTGAAGTTATCTGTGTAAAGTTAGCCTCATCAACTTCAACTTTTCCATCTAAGAATTTTAACAAATTAGTATTAAGTAAATTTTTTATTTCTCCTGCAGTTGAATTCGTAATATCACCAATTGTTAAATCCGGTGGTACTGGATGAATAATTGATAATATGCTCGCTGAAATGCTAATAGCCGTATTAGTAATAACATTAATACCTGGTATCTTAACACTTCCAGTGAAAGCTGCATATATACCCTTATTATCTTCAATATATTTATAAATTTCATCTTTGCTATCTATATACTCTGAATAATATTCTAAGAAGTAATAATCAAACATTTCTTCTACTGTAGAAGCATCAAACTTAGCTTCATTATTAAGACTTAAGAAATATAACAATTTTGGATTAGATGAATTAACAACTGTATAAGCATAACTCATAACTCGATCATCTAAAGTGTACTCCTTAGTAACCGAATCATAGCTAATACCCTTAATCTGACTTAAATCAACATCTGCATCAAAAATATGTTGTAAATAATTTCTCAAGTTAGAATTTGCATCACTCTTATTTAAATAATCAAAATATTTAGATACATATTGATCTATCCAATCAGTTAAAACATCAGCATAGGAATCAATAAGTGTTGCATGAGTAATTTTCAAAGTACGTTTATCATCAGATATAATATAGCCAGCTGGCTTAACATACTTATTATAATATGTACCACCTGCATACTTGAAAGACTCTACGTCATCTATCTCCTCTAATATCTCATAAGCAAACTTAGTACTATCAACTCCATTGTGTTTCTCTAAAACTGTACTAGCTGTACAAGAATAGACAATACTTACATTGCTCTTACTATCAATATTTGAAGTAATATCTTTATATGTTAATATCGCATTTTGTCCATCAATTTTATAACTATTTTTCCCGCCATTAGTTTTAAATCCATTAATACTAACTATTTCACAATCACTATCTTCAAGATTTAAGTTGACATTTAAAACATCTTTCTTAACTGACTTATCCCCAATAATTGCTGTACGATAAAATTCTAATACGTATTCAACTTTTTCACCGATAGCTTTAACACTTGGCACAAAATTATCATATAAAGGCTTAAATCCAATATTATAGGTTAAATCTGGATTTTCATATTGTATGACGTATTTAGAAGATGATTCGGAATAATTCGCGAACGTAAACAAACTAAATACCAATAATGTAAAAAATAATATTCTATTAACCTTTCTTAAATTACTCATAAAATCACCTCCCTGTTATTGCCTCTATTTTTTAGTATTCGAATTCTTCACTTGGTAAGCCGAATATCCAATATAAATATTCTGTTCTTCGTTATCTAAATTGTATATTCCATCTTCATTCTTCTTATGTGAAGCAACGATTTTATAATATTTTACTTGTGTCTTCTTTATGTCAGGATCTTCAGTAGGCACCACATCAAATTTAATTAAGCACTTGTAAGTTGAAGAGTCTGATTCTTTATTATCTGCACTGCAATTTACTAAAGATTCATTTTCTCCATTCACATCTACTGAATATGCCTTTTTTATCTCTAAATTTTGATCCAATATAACATTAACAAATACCTCAGCAGCAGCTTCCATCATACTATAATCGACCTTAAAGTAAAAATCTATGTCTTTTGTTGGACGATATCCTTGTACTTCACACTTAGTCAAGTCTTCAAGATCACAATGATATTCTGCATTCTCTGGAACGAATTTTGCTATATCAACTTTAAAAACTGCTTGACGAGCATCTCCATCATTTTGTAACTGGGTTATGTACTTTGAATAAGTTATTACCGTAGTAACAAGACACATAACACAAACATACATGATTACCCATTTACATAAGTTTTTTCTAAATAATTTACTATGTAATAACCAACTCATTATTCCCCACCTACTTTACTGTTTTTGACTTTGTAGTCCTACTACTTGTTGTTGATTTCGTAGTTTTACTACTAGTTTTTGGCTTTGCATCAGAACTATCTTTAGTACTCTTAGTTGTTCTTGTCGTCTTTGGCTTACTAGCATCCTTCGAAGTCTTAGCAGCACTAGTTTTCGAAACTGCTGCTTTTTTAGGAGTCGAAGCTTTTGAACTACTCTTCGCTGTAGACTTTGTAGTACTCTTACTAGCAGTTTTTTTAGTACTAGCTGTACTTTTCTTAAGAGCCTGAGATGTTTTCTTAGGAGTACTTTCTTTTTCTTCCTTAGCTTTAGAACTAACTTTTTTATTAGTAGATTCAGCAGTACTAGTCTTTTTAGTTGTAGTACTCTTCTTAGCTGTCTTGACCTTCTTATCATCCTTAACTAGTCTAATTTCATGTGTTGGACTTTCTTCTAACAATGAATCATTGACACCTGCAGCCATTATATTCTTATTTTTCTTATATTCTAAAAATTCCTTTTCTTCATCCGTTAAGTCCTTTGGTACCATGTTATTATCCGTACTTGCAAGCGCACAACAGACAATTCCAATTACCAGAATAAGGAGCATAACAACTGGACTTTTAAATGATGCAATAAGTTTTCCGCCTCCTGGAACTCTCGAAACACATTTTCCAACAATTGAACTAGTCGACATTTCTTCATCTTCTGATTCATTTGCATCCCCTTGTGTAATCATTTTCCCATTGCTAATCTTATTGATTCGATGGGTAACAAAGGCCCCATTCACATCACGGAAAGTTATTATATCACCTTTTTCATAATTTTTCCAGTTTGTATCAATTATTATCAAATCTCCTACATGCAAAGTTGGCTCCATTGAACCAGATATAACTTCTAACAAGGCATATCCATTAACAGCAGCCAAATCTTTATGTAATAGATTAATACTTACGAAGTTATAGACATTAAAAGCAACCATAAGTATCAATATAACCCATATAAATTTAATTAAAATGTTTTTTAATAACTTCATAAGTACTTCATCCCTTCTTATTAATTATTTAATTTGCTTAAATCACAATTATTCTTTGGTTTTTCAAATTTTATAGCTAAATATAACTTATATTTATTATTCTTACTAGCTAAATTACCAATAGAAGCATCGTGTAAATCATCATCTATCCATTTATAGAATACAGCTATATCCTTCTCCCCATAGCCATTAACACCATCTTTTGGTATCTTAATTTTCTGACTATCATCAAGAATATCAATTTCTTTATATGTATGATAATAAGGAGAATCCGCGCTTCCAACGACTTCATCAGCATTACTATAGAATACTTTATATCCATCATTAAGATCAGAACCATCTTTATCACCGAAATAATATATATTATCCTTGCCATCTTCTTCATAGCTTCTAAGCTTATATCCCATATTCAAACAAACTGAACTAGATAAACACAATGTCTCTTCTTGCATAACGAACTGAACAATCGTTATTTCATCTCCAGTTTCGTTCTTAATCTTAATTCCTTTTCCACCTTGAATGCCTGGATAAATTAATTTTTCTGTATCATAGATATTATTAGAAGTTTTAAATAACTCTTGATCTTTTAAATCTAAGTATGCATAAACTGGCGTTGTATCTAAATGCGATGTTGATTCATAAGATGCATACAAGTCTAAATCAGAAGTTAATGTTAACTCTTTTGTAATGTCTATTCCAGCATCTACACCATTCTTATCAGTCCATTTTAAGAAATCATATGTATAACAATTCTCAGTATTATCAACACGATAAGGATTAACTACTGAAAAATCAAACTTGTCAGTTGCAGTTAAGAATACCTCATACACTTTACGATTCTCAGCATCAACAAAATATTCTTCATATTCTTTATCCGTAGAACTTATATTATAAGGATTAGCATACAATCTAAGCAAATATTTCTTTGTTACTTTAATAGTAATATCTTTTGATTTTACTAGCTCTCCATAACGATAAGCATCAATTTTAATTGAAACATCATCACCATTTAACAATTTAGCAACCAATTCATAAGAATCACTAGCTTTATCTTTATCGAAGACAAAGTCTAAATCAGCAGCTGATGAATTATAAGTAATAATCAACTTTCCCTTATCATCTGACTTATTAGTAATAATAATCTGTTTAGTATTAGCATCAACGACATTCTCGGTAACTGTGAAATTTGGTTTAGTTATATTAGTAACATCATCAGTTAAATACTTTAAGATATTAGTATAAAGAGTTATAGCTTTTTTAGATTCAACAGAAGTAGAATAATCAGCTTCGTATATTGAATCACACACTCCAACACGACACGTATCCATATATATTTCATCATCAACGAATGTTACATTTTTAATAACTGACTCATAGTCTTTATAAACTAATTTAAACTCATGAGTTCCTATATCATCAATAGTTGGCTCAAACACTAATACGCCATTTTCTCTAATATAAGCTTTGCCTTTAAAGTCATTATTAGTAAATACGATTTGTACATCAGCTTTATTATAATCAATCGGTTTAGAATCATCTCCATCAACGATATCAAAACCAAGCGTATTTGGAGAATCTTTAATATTAAACACATACACATTATCTTCATTGAAAGGAATCTTTATATTTCTCTTTAATTTTTCAATTGTATACGTATAAGTTTTCTCTGTACCATCCTCAGCAATTACGACAACCTCTAAAGTATTAGTACCTTCAACTAAATTTACTGACTCATCTTTAATAAAGTCACTTGTGATGTCTACACCATTTAGTTTAACACTTGTAATAGTGCTTCCTGGGGCCTTAGAGACAGTTAATTTAACTGGATTTGGTTCTTTATATAATACATCGTACTTTTCTCCTGGCTTTATTTCATTATCGCCATGTTTTAATACTAATGTCGTATCGCGATTAGCTTCTTTATTAATGATAACTACATATTCATTATCTATCGAACCATCTTCCCTAACGATTAATACTTTAACTTCATTAGGTCCTACATTCAATAATTCATTATTTACAGAATCAACTAATCCCTGACCATTTATTTGATATTTAATTTTTACATTACTATTTTTAACCTCAGCCTCAACTGAATATTCTTTAGATGTCGATGGTACTGTAATTTCATATTTCTTAGTTCCTGGTTGGTAACCAATACTTTGATCAACCCCATCAACTTTAACATTCAAGTTACTTAATACATTTTGTGAAACATTGACAATAAATATTGTCTCTTGTCCTGATGCATTTACAGCTTTGATAGCAACTGTTCCTGGATTCTTAGCAGTTATTTCTCCTGTTTTAGGATCAACGCTAGCAATATTAGGATCATCTGATACCCAAGTTACTGAACCATACTTATTAGATGGAACAACTCCTGGTGTAAACTTTTCTCCAACATGTAAATCTTTTTCATATGAAGTTAATTCAATCTTCTTAGCAATTACAGCAATTGTAACCTCATCTGTGCTACCATTTGGTGCCTTAGCTTTGATAGTAACAATACCAACCTTTTTAGCTGTTACTGTTCCATCTTTGCTAACGGTAACGGCGTCCCCAGAAATAGTCCACTCAATATCTGAACCTTGTAATAAAATATTATGAACATCCTCAATCGTCATAGTCGTCTTAGACTTATCTAAAATAACATCTTTATCTGGAATAATTACCTTATCATTAACAGTTACATTTACTTTAACTTCTTCTCCATTAGCACCAACTACAGTTATAACTGTATTACCTTTACTAATGGCTGTAATTACACCATCCTTAGAAACCGATATAATCGATTTATCATAATCCTTAAATTCAACAAATTCACCTTCTGTTTTACGAATTTGTTCCATATCACCAACAGTCATATTAATATTTTGATTTATAATAACCAAATCAGAATTAGGTTTACCTGGATCTTTTTTATTATTAACTGTTATAGTTACAAAATCAGCAATATTGCCATCTTTATCATAAGCAACTAAGATAACTTCTCCAGCTTCATTAAATTGAATTTTACCATCTTTAATAGTTGCATTTCCACCTAAAATTCCCCAACTTGAAACATTACCTTTTTCGATAAACTCCGTTAAATCAACAAGATCTCCAACAGTTATCTCATAATCAGGAGTTTTCAAAACAATCTCGTCTTCATCTGGTTTTTGTGGCTCTTTTACAGTTACATTAACAACTACTTTTTCTCCATTAGCTCCTGTAACTATTACTTGAGCATTTCCAGGCTTCTTAGCAGTAATAACACCTGTATTTGGATCTACAACGATTATAGACTCATCACTAGACTCAAATTTAACAGCTTTTCCTTCTTCAACACGAATAGTATGATTGTCGCCAACAACCATAGAAACATTAGTGTCACTAATAACAAGATTTGGTATAGATGGCTTTCCTACATTAACTGTTATAGAAACTTCCTTACCATTTTTATCAATTGCTGTAATAGTAACTTCGCCTTCACCAGTAAATATAATCTTCTTATTATCTTTGTCAACATAAGCATTTGAATTACTTACCTTAAAATCAACTGCTTCACCTGATAGAATAAAATCATTCCAATTAAATGTATCTCCTACATTAATGGATTCTCCAGGATACTTTAACACTAACTTCTCATCAGGATTTGGATTCTCTCCTCCATTTGGATCAATAACTGTAACTTTAATAGTTGCCCTATTACCAAAATACCAGAAATCAGAAGCAGTAACAGTCGTCGTACCAGGAGATAAAGCTACTATTTTTCCAGTTTTCTTATCTACAGAAACAATTCCCTTATTGCCAGATACAATCCATCTATCAACCTTACCCTTAATTGCATAAGGAGTAAAATTTTGACCAACATATAAAACTATCTCCGTTACCGACAATTGTAACTTAGATGGTTTTGGAATAACATTTATTGTAACTGATGCTTGATTTCCAAATTCATCATAAACATAAATTACGACAGTACCAACCTTTTTAGCAGTAACTTTTCCCTTACTACTAACTGTTGCAATAGATTTATCAGATGACACCCATTTTACAATTTTACCACCCGATACTTTCTTTAATTGAAAAGTCTCTTTAACATACATTTGCTTATATGTCGCATTCAAAATAAGCTTACCTTTAACTGGATCTCCATCATTTTTATCATTAACTTCATCGCTATCTTCAACTGTTAACTCATAAGTAGCTGTATAAATCTTTCCATTTTGAGAAACCATCAAAGTAATAGTAGTAATTCCAGAAGATAAAGCCTTAATCGATAAAATCCCATTCTTAGCAGTTGCAGTGGCAATGCTCTCATCTTCAACAGATACACTTACACTACCCTTAATACCAACTAAATTATAAGCAACATTTTTCTTATTAGTTCTCGATAAAACAATTACGCCATTATCAGAAGATAATTTAATCCCATTTTCTCCCTCAGTAATAGTTAAATCACTAGTAGCTTTATAAATAATATTGTTAAACTCCGTTGTGGCATATATAGTTACTTTTCCTGCTTTTTTAGGATTAACAACAACATAACCATCATAAATATTACAAGTAGCAACATTTGCATCACTAGTAGTACAAACGATATTGCTTGGATCAATATCTTTATAAGAATAACTCAATTTATAAGATGTAACATCCAAAGATATTGTATCTTCTTTAATATCAAAATATAAGTTTCTATTAATATTTTCTAATTTATCATTAGTATTTTTATCTACAACATACTCTGAATTATTGAATAAACTACCTATCTTCCCCCAAAAAGAAGACGTACAACTTGTTATAAGAAGTAAGATAATGATTATAATAATAATTATACAGATAATAAGTTTAGTCGTAGTATGTTTGTTCTCTTCATCATTATTGCGAGGACTCTTCATACCATTACCCCCTCTTCCGTTTGGTCATTTAATTCCCAATTAAATCTATGATCTGCGTCATAGACTTAATTGGAAGTTAAATCACTTTAACTTCCAATAATTAAACTATTAGTTAACTTCAACGAAATTTAATTCAGAAGCATCAATAGCAAATGTTTGTGGATCTCTACCATCCTCAAATTCAACTACATATTTAATAGTGTCAGCTTCTTTAGTTAATCCGAAGATTAATCCTAAAGTATCTTGGTTTTCTCCTTCAAGACGAGATTTTTCATAAACAACTTCGCTACCATCAGTTTTAGCTTTAGTAGTAACAGTTATTTTTGATACACCTGGAGCCTTGATAACAATTGGATAATAATATCCTGTTGCAGAAGTTCCCATCCATTTGTTAGCAGCAGCACTGTTAGATTTATAGATAGTACCAGTTAATTTTCTACCGTTGAAAACAACATCGCTGTAATCAGCAGTATCGATTCCTAGAGTATTAACAACATAATCTAAATCAGCTTGAGACATTCTATTAGTAAATGTAACTGGAGCATTTGTAACAACAGTATTACCATCAACTTCTAATGTAGGAGCATCTTGAGTTTGTTCAACTGTAACACCAACTGTAGCAGTCATAGTTAATCCTAACTCTTCAACTTGTTGTGCTAAACGAGTGTCTAGTACGTCATTTGAATAGTTACCAGTTTTATCATTGTAGATACCACTTTCAAATGCCCATCTCCATTGAATTGAACCAGTAATTGCAGTATTATTAGCAACACTTAATTCATAATTAGCAGGATAGATAACACCATTATCAACAGTATCTTCAAATGATAATCCTAAGAATTTACCATCTGCATCACGATTAATCTTTTCAGCTTTTACCCAAGTAGTACCATTGTCGAAACTGAATTCGATTGGATTATAAACGATTACGTCATTATCCCAACCTTCATTACCAACTATAGCAATTTTATTTAAAACGCTTGAGTTTTTAGTAACTTTATAATTAGTTTCAGCAGTACCAGTAATACTATAAGAATATGATCCTTCAGTTCCTGGAGCAACTACTTTAGAAGCATCACTAGAAGCAACATAAACCCCATTGTCATTTGAATATGAAGATTCAAATAAATCAACTGTTCTTTCTGTTTCATCAGTGAAGTTCCATTTAGCTACTCTAGCTTCATCAGTCATACTATATGTAGAAATGTATTTTGCATAAGTTCCTCCAACAGCGTTAAGAGTAACAGCAACTAACATAACTAATACAGCTAAGATTCCCATTTTTTTATTTTTCATCATTTTCACCTCCCCCATTTTTAAGATTCAAAATTACTTGCATAGTCGACCCTATGCCTACGGAAGCATGCTTTCGTAACTTCCTATCTATGTAAACATTCTTGCGAATGATTACACCATTATTTTTTCTTACTTTTTGCTTTGCTAGCTGTTTTACTATCTTCAGTTTTAGAACTTTTTGACGTCCTTGTTGTTTTTGGTTTTGTATCTTCCTTAACAACTTTTACTGTCTTTGAACTACTACTCTTAGTAGTTTTTTTAGTTGTCGCCTTTTTTACTTCTTCCGCCTGCTCTTTTTGCTTTTTAAACTCTAAGAACTCCTCTTGCTCTTTAAGTTCCTTTTGTCTCTTAAACTCAAGGAATTCTTCATCTTCTTTTTCTTTTTTAGCAAGATCTTTTTGTTTCTTATAAGCAAGAAATTCAAGCTGTTCCTGAGATAACTGTTTCTTATTAGAAATCATAAACGCTACCGCAAAAATTACTGATATTCCTAGCACTACAATTATAATCGTTGTAGGTTCAGATAAACTATTTAACATATTACCTACACCAGGAATTCTTGTGATATATATTCCTTCAACATCATCAAGTTCAACCAAATTCTGGTCTTGTGATGAGTTGTTATCACCCTTAGTGATAAAGCAAGTATCTCGATGACAATCAACCATCTCGATTATTCTGTGTGTCGTAACAGTACCTTGCGCATCCCTAAATGCTATTACATCACCAACAACCAAGGTGGTAGGATCGACTTCTTTAGTTATAATCAAGTCTCCCACCCTGATGTCAGTTTCCATTGAACCAGATAGAACAATAAAAGGTTTATAGCCAAACACACTAGGTATTTTCTCTTTGTCTGTGTTTGCTTGAAATAATATTGATAGGTTCATTAGTAATATAGGCACTAATATACCTACGGCTAAAATCATTAGCCAGTTACTAATACTTTGATACCACCTTTTCTTTTTTTCCATAATATCACACCTTTAACCTTTTATTATTATAGCAAAATTATTCGTATAACTCAAATTATTTTTCTAATTTAAGGACTTTTTTATCCTCAGCAACTACTGTAAGCTCATAATTGTTAATATAGTCATTTAAGGCTTCCTCGTATGCTACATATAAATCCGTTGTATCAAGCATTGGCGGATACTTAGGATCCTCAGAATTCCATGGAATCTGTATTTGTGTCATACAATGACTACAAGTTACTTGATCCATAGTATCATCATATTGTTCACGATTAATCCATTCATGATATATTACTTCTCTAATTTCAGGCGTATCACAATCATCATTTTGACATTTCTTTATGATAACCTTACAAACATCATCGCCATCTTCTGGAGTAGGTGTTCCAACTCCCGCTTCAATGTAACTATGTGTATGAGACATATCTCTTCCACAATCTTGACAAGAACCATTAGTATTAACGCAAGTTCCTGATAATGTATAACCACAGTCTGAACATAATTTATAATGTGACTTCTCACCTTCAACCATAATCCAACTACTATAATTACACAATTCATTATCATTTACATGATCATATTCATGATTACAATCATCGCACATAAACTTAGCAGCAACTTTATGTGTTCCATTATTATTTGGAGTTATAACAGTTTCTCCAATTTGTGCCCCTTGAGTATGAGCTATTGTCTCTATACTCTCTGATATAAGTTTACTATGACTTGGATCACATAGATTACAATATAATTTTATTGTGCGAACGTGTCCAGAATCATCTAAATATGTACAAGTAACTACCTCAACTTTATCAGTTGCTGGATGGTTACGATAAACATCTTTTCCACAGATATCACAGACACCTTTTTCTTGATCTTTATCTGCCCATTCCCACTTCGTTACATGTTCACTACACTCATGTACTCTTGCTCTTGTTTCCACGTGTCCACAATCTAGACATGTTCTTATCTCTTCTGCTTTATTATTTGGGTTTACAATCCACTCAGTGAATTTACAAGGAACATTTTCATCTATAACTGTGTAGTTCATATTACAATCACTACAATGATATGTTGTCTTTATTGTATGAGTACCATTGTTATTATCGATAACTATAGCATCTCCTACTTGTTCACCCTTATTGTGTTCAATAGTGTCTACTACTACGCTAAGTGGATGTTCGTGTAATAAATCACAAGCATTACAATATATCTCTACTGTCTTTTTATGTCCAGACTCATCAACATATTGATAAGTAACTACTTCTTCTTTATCTGCATGTGCTCTTGTTATTTCTTTTCCACAAATATCACATTTTCCTGCTTCTTTGTCTTTATTTAACCAAGACCATTTTGATACATGCTCTTCGCATTCATGTACTCTTGCTCTAGTCTCTTTATGTCCACAATCTAGACATGTTCTTATCTCTTCTGCTTTATTATTTGGGTTTACAATCCATTCAGTGAATTTACAAGGAACATTTTCATCTATAATTGTGTAATTAACATTACAATCACTACAATGATATGTTGTCTTTATCGTATGAGTACCATTGTTATTATCGATAACTATAGCATCTCCTACTTGTTCACCCTTATTGTGTTCAACAGTGTCTACAACTGTACTAATTAAGTGTTCATGCAACGGATCACAAGCATTACAATATATTTCTACTGTCTTTTTATGTCCAGATTCATCAACATATTGATAAGTAACTACTTCTTCTTTATCTGCATGTGCTCTTGTTATTTCTTTTCCACAAATATCACATTTTCCTGCTTCTTTGTCTTTATTTAACCAAGACCATTTTGATACATGCTCTTCGCATTCATGTACTCTTGCTCTAGTCTCTTTATGTCCACAATCTAAACATGTTCTTATCTCTTCTGCTTTGTTCTTTGGATTTACTTTCCACTCAGTATAATTACAAGAAACACCTTTTAATGTTATCGTATAATTAGTATAACAATCCTTACAACTATATGTAATTGTTTCATCATGTGTTCCGTCAGCATTAGTCTTATAAACTGTTTTTCCTATTTGGATTCCTTGTGTGTGTCCTAAAACCTTAAATACTTCACTTATTACGTGTTCGTGTAATGGATCACACTCGTTACAGAATACTTGAACAATTCTTCTGTGTCCAGAATCATCAACAAATTCACAAGTAACTACTTCTTCTTTATCTGCATGTGCTCTTGTTATTTCTTTTCCACAAATATCACATTTTCCTGCTTCTTTGTCTTTATTTAACCAAGACCATTTTGATACATGCTCTTCGCATTCATGTACTCTTGTCCTTGTCTCTACATGTCCACAATCTAAACATGTTCTTGTTTCTTCTGCTTTATTCTTTGGATTTACTTTCCACTCAGTATAATTACAAGGAACAGCATCCTTAACAACATCATGTTTACAAGATGTACAATATCCCAAAACTTGATGTGTTCCGTTTCCTAAATCTTTATATGTAGTTTTATTTTCAGCTAGTTTATGTCCTCTAGTTTCAACTTCATTACAAGTATTATCTTGACATTTTCTACCTTCTAATAAATCACTAATGTATGCCCAAGGAGACCATTTATGTTTATGCTTTCCTTCTTCTGGCTTTTGATCATCTTCTCCAGGTTTCTTATCATCTTCATTTGTATTGTTGTTATTATTGTTATTATTGTTATCATTATTAGTATTATCATTTGTATTGCCGTTATCATTGTTACCATTATTGGTATTATCATTATTAATATTGCCATTGTCATTAACATTATTATTAGACTCTTCATTATGATTCTTATAAAATAACTCAAGATTTCTCAAATAACTAAGCAATAATAAATTTTGTTCTTTAGTTCCACGATAATTTTCGATTCCGAAATGAGCAGCCAACAAACAACGATACTCATAACTATTATTATAACCAGCTAACAATAAAGCTTTACTAATCGAATCTCCTCGATACTCTTGATTAGATAAATCAGGAATAATCAACTTACCATCTTTATACATTGGTCTTTCTTCTGGTTTATCATTATCTACTTTATCTTGATATTCTTTTTGAGGCTCTTCTTTTACAGGTTCATCTTCTTCACCTTTAATATTGTCTTCCTCTTTGATATCTTCTTTTTCTTCTTCATGATTATGTTCTACTTCATTATCAACTACATTATTATCTTCACTATGAATATTCTCTATTGTTGACTCATGGTCATGACCATGATCATTATTTTTATTTTTGTCATTACTTATTAAGGACCAACTAGTAATTGCTGTTGTTAAAGCCAAAGCTGCTGCAGCAACTCTAAATGCCTTTCTTTTTGTCTTAATATTTAAGGAATCTTTCTTCTTCACTAATATCAACCCTCACCTTTTTTGTATCCCTTTTCTGGGTAGTTGCACATATTTTAAAATAAAAAATAAAATTTGTCAAGTTTTTTGCTTAGCCCCAAAATACTATTGTTTTTTGATAATCCCTTATTCATCTAAAACAGGCTTTCTAACTATCCCATCACGTAGATAAGCAAGTCCTTTCACACATCCAGCAAAACATAAAGTCAATGCCATCATTATACCACAAATTTTAAAAAAGTCATCTTTCATAAAAACAAAAGGACTAAGCATTCTCATAGTTTTAAAAGTAGTTTCTAATAAAAAATAGCGTACCGCAAAAAAACTAACAAGTGAAAAACTATAAAGAACTCCTACATTTTTTAAATTACTATAAAAATCATTATTCGAAAAATCAAACATATATATAACTAAAGAAAAAACTATCATAACTAACCCAACTACTAAAGTAATACGCTCAAAAATATTAACAAAATCGATAACTACATAAATATCTTTATGAAAAGCACTCATAGCCACTAACTCATCATCATATCTAAATTCCTGCAAAATGTTTGTTATCATTTCTTTATCCGAAACCAGTACTAATACTCCAGTTTGACTTAAATGCTCAGAAGTAAATTCTTCTGTAACATAAATTTTATTATATATAATTCTGCTCTCTCGAATTAACTTAAGAGCTAGTTCATCCTCTTCTTCATTTAACTGTTCCCAAGTCTTATCGCGTAAAGAAGTATACTCGGTTAAATCATATTTAATAATTCCTGCTATTTTTACTTTCTTATCGCCAAAAAAGAAATACTTCTCATCTTCAACCAATTCATTATAACTTTCTGGTTTATAATATTTTTCATTTCCCTTTCTATCTAGTATTTTCATTCCTCGCTCTATAATCAGATCTGCAAAATGATTAGTAATTAAAATCTCATCACCACTTTTAGGATACTCTCCAACAACCTCTTCAGAAAAAAACAAATCAAAACTATCAACTCGAACTATATCAACATCAGCATTCTTAAATATGTAAGCATTGCTATTTTGTAAAATATCCCAATTTATTTTTATCAAATCATTTATATTTTTGCTGACACCACTGTCCATAAATCTGTAAATGTTATAACCATTTTTCACTTTGCTATTAATCACATTAATATCATCTTCACTAAGGATTGCTAAAGTTCTTCCGAAAAAGCGATTACTATCATCATCAATTAAATATCTTTCAATTTGAATATAATCGTAATTTTCTTTAATCATGCGTGCTGATATTATCGCTGGTACATCATAACTATAAAAACAATAACAAAACGAAAGACAAACAATACCTCCTACCGCCAAAATTCTTCCTATCACTTTTTTTATACTCTTAAGTCTTACATCAAATACTTTCATCTTGCCAGCTCTTTCTTATTTTTTCCATCGTTTTTTTAACACTCTTTATACTAGACTTTTCCTCATATTTAGAAAACACAAGATCATACTTTATTATTTCGCTTATAGTTGCCTGATTCATTTCATAATCTTCCAAAAATTCTAGCTTATCATTTAAAGATATTTTACCATATCGTACACTCGTAAAAACATAAGCATCATTCACATTAGCATGTTTAGTCTGCTTAAGAAATACTAAATATTCTTTGCTCACTTGCATCGGAGTTGTCCCACCCAAATAAGACGTACTATTTTTATTCCACATTACTACCAAATCATAAACTCTAATCGTATCTCCAACATCAAAGTTTCCTTTCATCACCTTATTAATAATACAATCATTTACAATTCCTCTTCCTTTAAACTCTGGAGTCCCCTTAGATGAAACAACTAATACTGCTTCCGAATTATCAAATAGATACTGATAGCTAGCATCTTCATCATCCAAAAAGAAATGTTCAAGCAAAAACATACTTTCATAGGTCCAATCACGTGACAAATCATCTTCACTAACTGAACTTTTTTCACTGTAAAAAAAATTATACAAATTAGTTTTATAGTACTCATCATAATCGAGATGTTTAATATTTTTTTTAGCAAACATAACAAGCAATATCGAACTTAAAAATAATAATGGAAAAAAACATATCATTACTTTTTTCATAATTTTATCTCACCATCAATTTTGCCATTTTCTAATTTAAATATTTTATCACATAACAAACGTAAATCATCTTTATTATGACTAGCTATTAAAACCAATCTGTTATCTTTTTTTAAATTTTCTATTATATCGTGAACTAACGCAACACTAGCCTCATCAAGGCCATTAGTTGGTTCATCTAAAATTACCAATTCTTGTTTCTCCATAATAGCTTGAGCAAGTCTTAACTTTTGTCTCATTCCCAAAGAATATTCTTTGTATTTTTTTGTTTCACAATCAGTAAGTCCCACACTTTTCATAACTTCCTTTATATAAGGAATATCTCTCTTATTATTTATTTCATATAACATCGATAAATTCTCTACGCCATTTAAATATGGATAAAAACCTGGTTCCTCTAACAACAACCCAATATTGCTCAAATCATATTTATCATTAATAATTGACTTACCATTAATTAGCACATCTCCACTACTTGGATAAATAAGAGTTGTTATTGCTCTAAAGAGCATAGTTTTTCCCGATCCGTTTCGTCCAAAAAAACCATACACATGACCACTTTCTAATTGCAAATTAATATCC